>DLIT01000103.1:250-699 GCA_002483865.1 Brevundimonas sp. UBA7635 | reverse complement strand
CTCCAGCGCCTCGACCGCCTTTGCGACGGCCAGATAGGTTTTGCCCGTACCCGCAGGTCCCAGTGCCAGCGTCAGATTGTACTCTTCCATGGCCTGTATCAGCTCTGCCTGGCCGTCAGACCGGGGCTTCAGCGTTTTCAGATAGGCCTGGTCGCGGTCATCATTGGACGGGTGGGGTGACCAGCCGGCGCGAGGCGGCATGCGCCTGAGCTTGGCCTCGTGGAGAAAATCCTGCGAGTCCAGGACACCTTCGCGAACCTGATACTTGGTTGATCGCTTAGCCATGTGCGCCTCCAGGGCATAAAAAAAGGCGAACCGACAACGGCCCGCCTTGGGTGATATCAGGGGAGGAGAGGCCCAGAGACTGTGCGTCCGGGGTCCGATCAGTCGCAGGGTCGTCGCCGCTGTCATAGCGGCGGGATTTCAGGACTGGTCGCGAACACGCCAAG
>DLIT01000103.1:0-164 GCA_002483865.1 Brevundimonas sp. UBA7635 | reverse complement strand
CTTGATCCGGCTTCGGATCCGAGGCCGAAATGCGAAGTCTCGAATCGCATCAACAGTTCGATGCTATCGAAGTTTTCAGCGGCTTAAAGCCATGGTTTCGTGAAATCCGGGGGTGAATACGGATGAGCCTTTATCGACTGGGCGATGTCGCCCCTGATGTGCCG
>DLIT01000166.1:38945-48667 GCA_002483865.1 Brevundimonas sp. UBA7635 | reverse complement strand
GGCGTGATCGTCATGGGCGAGGCCGTGCGGGTCTCCACCGTCGCCGTGGCTCAGGGCAACCTGACGGTGATGGTTCAGGAAAACCCAATGGTCAGCCAGCCAGCCCCCTTCAGCAACGGCGAGACTGTCGTGGTGCCACAATCGGATGTCCGCATCGAGGAAGAGACCGGCCGCCAGATGAGGATCGTCAACGGCGGCACCTCGCTGTCGACACTTGTGAACGGCCTCAATGCCCTCGGCGTCAGCCCGCGCGATATGATCAGCATCCTTCAGGCCATCAAGACCGCCGGGGCGCTGCAGGCCGATATAGAGGTGATGTGATGCAGACCCTGCTCAATCCCGCTCAGGTCCAGACCTTGGCCTCAGCCCCGGTCCCCTCCAGTCGCGTAGATGAGGCCCAGCTTCGTCGCACCGCCGAGGATTTCGAGGCCAGTTTTCTGTCCCAGATGCTGAAGCCGATGTTCGAAGGCCTGCAGACCGATGGCCCCTTCGGCGGCGGCTCAGCCGAGGAAACCTGGCGCAGCTTCCTGATCGACGCCATGGCCCGCCAGACGGTCAAGGCTGGCGGCGTCGGCCTGGCGGACCGGGTAATGTCCGAAATGCTGAAGATGCAGGAACAGGCGCAATGACCAGCCAGACCGAATCCGCCAGCCTGCGCGCACGGCACCTGATCAAGCTGACCCGCTCGCTGATCGATCGCATGACATTTGAGCGCGATGCCCTGCAGGCCCATCGCCCGCAGGATATGGCAGACGGCATGGCCGAGACCCAGGCCCTGGCCAACCAGTATCGGCGCGAGTCGGCCCAGGCCAAGGCCAACCCGGACTTCTTAAGGCTTATCTCGGACCAGGAACGCGCCGAACTGATCGAGGCCACCCAGGCCTTTGAGACCGTGCTGAGCGAACACGCCCAGACCGTCGATGCCGCCCGCCAGGTATCGGAAGGGCTGGTCAAGGCGATCGCCACCGAGGTTGCCGGTGCGCGAGCACAGGGCACAGGTTATGGCGCATCCGGCCACGCTACCGCTGGCGACGGTCGCGCGGTCGCGCTTAATCGCCTGGCCTGATTACAGCCTGATCTCTCGATCGAACCCGATGTGGTCGAGAAACTCCCGGTCGTGGCTGGCTACGATTAAGGCCCCGCGATAGGCTCTCAGAACCGCCTCCAGAGCCTCTACCGCCGCCAGATCCAGGTGATTGGTCGGCTCATCCAATAACAGAAGACTGACGGGCAACGGCCCGCTCATGACGCAGGCCAGAGCTGCGCGCAGACGCTCACCGCCCGACAGCTCGCCGAAACGGCGGCGAGCGGCCAGATTGCGAAAGCCAAAGCGGGCCAAGGATTCCTGTGCGTCGTGAAGGATGCCCTGCGGATGGCATCCCAGCCAAGCCTCGACCAGGTCATCCTTTTCGTCCAAGCCGCTGAGCCGCTGGTCCAGCCGGGCGACGGGCACCATGCGCTGAATCCTTCCCCCCGTAGGCTCAAGCGTGCCGTCGATAAGCTTCAGCAGGGTTGATTTGCCTGAACCATTTGCCCCCATCAGAGCGACGCGCTCGGGTCCGACCATTCGCAAATCCAGAGGCCCTACCACCCGTCGCTCCTCAGACGGCCCCCATTCCACGTCAGTCATCTCCAGCACGACCCGGCCCGCGACCAGACCCGGGTCCGGCAGGATCATTGGCACGACGTCCTTGCGTTCAACCTGGGCGGCGATTTCGGTCAAGCGTTGGTCGACATGCGCCTGACGTCTTGTGGCGAGCCGTGACAGACGGGCTCCTGTCTCTTCTGCCCTTTGGGTCCTGGCATCCAGCAGGATCTTTGGATCGGAAGAGCCCGCCCGTGACCGGCGCCCTGCCTTGTCGCGACGGGCCTGGCGCTCCAGGGCTTCCTGGGCTTCATTGCGGGCCCGGGCCACGTCACGTCGGGCCTGGTCATGCTGGTGGGCCAGTGCGGCCTGCTCGGCCCGGCGCGTTTCGAAATAATAGTCCCAGTTGCCACCATAGGACCGCGCGCCGCGACCGCTAAGTTCGATGATCCGGTTCATCGCGCGAAGCAGGGCACGATCATGGCTGATGATCACCAAGCCGCCCTGCCATCGGGTCATCCAGTCCAGCACCAGCTGGCGTCCGGCCTCGTCCAGATGGTTAGTCGGCTCATCCAGCAGCAGAAGGTCCGGAGCGGCGAGCGCCGCGGCGGCAAGCCGCAGCCGGGTCTGCTCGCCTCCGCTGAGTACCGCAGTTGGCAGGTCAGGTGACAGCCCGGCCAGCCCCACCTCAGCAAGAGCCTGCTCCATGCGGCTTTCCAAGGTCCAGTCTGCGTCTGCCAAGTCGTCGCTCGAGCCTTTGCCCGCCAGCACACGCTCAAGCACGGCCAGTTGCGCGCCCAGACCGAGGGTCTGGCCCACGATCTCTCCTTCTGCGGGCAGATACACCTGCTGGACAACCGCCAGACGACCCTCACGGCATATCAACCCCGCGTGGGGCGGAAAATCGCCAGCTATCAGACGAAACAGGGTGGTCTTGCCCACGCCATTGCGCCCGACGACGGCCGCGTGTTCACGGCCGAAGCTGAGATTCAGATTGTCGAAAAGGGGCTTGCCGTCAGTCGTGCGGACCGCGACGCCGCTGAGCGTCACGAGTGCGGATGCGGACGGGTTTCGGCTTGGGTTGAGCGAGGACATAGGCGAGCACGAGCAGCGGAGCGGAAAGGGCGAAACCGATTTCCAGGGCGCTGATCATGACCGTCGTGCCTCCTCATCAAAAATACGCTGGCTTATGAAATAGTGGGGATCGGCCCACCCCCGCGCAAGGGGGAAAAACGCACAAGCCTCTTATGCCGGGCGCGCAGGGCTTCCTATATAGCGGCCATGAGCGCTTCAGACCGCACCCTTGCCTTTCGCATTGACCGCCCCGAGCCGGACCGGGCAGCGGCGGCCGCCCGCCGTGCCGAGGCGACCGATCGCATCCGCCAGGAAACCGGTATCGACGAGGCCGTAATCGACGCCCTGGTCGAAGGCTTTTATGCCCGGGTGCGCGAAGATGACCTGATCGGTCCGGTCTTCAATGCCCAGATCACCGACTGGGGGCCGCACCTGGCCCAGATGAAGCTGTTCTGGTCGTCAGTGGCCCTGTCGACCGGGGTCTATCAGGGCCGGCCCATGCCCAAGCACCTGCCACTACCGATTGATGCCCGCCATTTCGACCGCTGGCTGAGCCTGTTCGAGGCCACTGCCCGCGACCTATGCACGCCAGCCGGAGCCGAGCACTTCATCATTCGCGCCCGCCGCATCGCCGAAAGCCTGGAACTGGGCGTGGCCAATGCCAGGGGCGTCCTGCTGGGACCGGGTGAGCGCTATGTGCAGGCGCAGGCGAGCTGGACTCCCGACGACTGAGTCACAATGTTCCCACAATGTTCTTGCTGAATCGCAGGAATTCATCCCCATATAGCGACGTCGCTCCGGAAAGTTACGGGGCCTTTTGCGTTCCCGGACTCCATGACCGAAAAGCATAACTTCATCCGCGTGCGCGGCGCGCGTGAGCACAACCTCAAGGGGGTGGACGTCGACATCCCGCGTGAGAAGCTGGTCGTCATGACCGGCCTGTCCGGGTCGGGCAAGTCGTCCATGGCCTTTGACACCATCTATGCCGAGGGCCAGCGCCGCTACGTGGAGAGCCTGTCAGCCTATGCCCGCCAGTTCCTGGAGCTGATGGGCAAGCCGGATGTGGACCTGATCGAGGGCCTGTCCCCGGCCATCTCCATCGAGCAGAAGACGACTTCCAAGAATCCGCGCTCGACCGTCGGCACGGTGACCGAGATCCATGACTATATGCGCCTGCTGTGGGCGCGCGTGGGCGTCCCCTATTCCCCGGCCACGGGCCTGCCGATCGAGAGCCAGACCATCAGCCAGATGGTCGACAAGCTGACGGCTTTGCCCGATGGCGAGCGCATCCTGCTGCTCGCCCCCGTCGTTCGCGGCCGCAAGGGTGAATACAAGAAGGAGTTCGCCGACTGGCAGCGCCAGGGCTTCCAGCGGGTCAAGGTCGATGGTGAATTCTATGCCATCGAGGACGCCCCTGCCCTCGACAAGAAGTTCAAGCATGACATCGACATTGTCGTTGATCGCCTTGTAACCAAAGAAGGTCTTGAGGGACGCTACGCCGACAGCATCCAGACCGCCCTGGGTCTGGCCGAGGGCATCGCCATCGCCGAGTGGGCCAAAGCCGACGAAGCCAAGGACCCGCGCCGGATCATCTTTTCCGAGAAGTTCGCCTGCCCGGTATCTGGCTTTACGATCAGCGAGATCGAGCCACGACTATTCTCGTTCAACAACCCGTTCGGTGCCTGTCCGGCCTGTGACGGCCTGGGGGTCAAGCTGGGCTTTGACGCCGACCTGATCATTCCTGATCGCGACAAGACCCTGCATGGCGGTGCCGTCGCGCCGTGGTCGCGCGGTACGTCGCCCCTCTATACCCAGACCCTGCAGTCCCTCTCGGGCCACTTCGGTTTCTCGATGGACGAACCCTGGCGCGATCTGCCTGGAAAGGCCCGCAACGTGATCATGCACGGCACCGGGACCGAGAAGATCAAGTTCGTCTATGACGACAACGCCCGCAAATACGAAGTCACCAAGGCCTTTGAGGGCGTGCTGCCGAACCTGGAACGCCGCTGGCGCGAGACAGACAGCGCCTGGGTGCGCGAAGAGCTGGGGCGCTATCAGTCCGAGACCCCGTGCGAGGCCTGCGGCGGCAAGCGCCTGAAGCCCGAGGCCCTGGCGGTCAAGGTCGATGCCGCCGACATTGCCGAGATCAGCACCCTGTCGATCTCGAAGGCCTATCTGTGGTTCACCACCCTGGAAGAGCGCCTGAACGAAAAACAGATCGAGATCGGGCGGCGAATTCTGAAGGAAATCACCGACCGTCTGCGCTTCTTGAACAATGTCGGCCTGGAATACCTCAGCCTGTCGCGTGCGTCCGGCACCCTGTCGGGCGGCGAGAGCCAGCGCATCCGCCTGGCCTCCCAGATCGGCTCCGGTCTGACCGGCGTGCTCTATGTGCTGGATGAACCTTCGATTGGCCTGCACCAGCGCGACAATACCCGCCTGCTGGAAAGCCTGATGGGCCTTCGCGACCTGGGCAACTCGGTCCTGGTGGTCGAACACGACGAGGAAGCCATCCTCAGCGCCGACTATGTGATCGACATGGGCCCGGCGGCGGGCGTCCACGGCGGCGAAATCTGCGCCCAGGGCACCCCGGCCGAGATCATGGCCAACCCCAACAGCCTGACCGGCAAATACCTGACCGGCGAGCGTGAAATCGAACTGCCCGCCGATGGCCGCCGCCCGGTCAATCGCAAGAAGATGCTTACGGTCTCGGGCGCGACGGGCAATAACCTGAAGAACGTCACCGGTTCGATCCCGGTTGGCCTGTTCACCTGTGTTACCGGGGTGTCGGGCGGTGGCAAGTCGACTTTCACCATCGAGACCCTCTACAAGGCTGCCGCCCGACGGCTGAACAATGCCTCGGCGGCCCCGGCCCATTTCGACCGGATCGAAGGTCTGGAGCATTTCGACAAGGTCATCGACATCGACCAGTCGCCGATCGGCCGCACCCCGCGCTCGAACCCGGCGACCTATATCGGGGCCTTCAACCCGATCCGGGACTGGTATGCGGGCCTGCCTGAATCCAAGGCCCGCGGCTATGGCCCCGGCCGCTTCAGCTTCAACGTCAAGGGTGGCCGCTGCGAGGCCTGCCAGGGCGATGGCGTCATCAAGATCGAAATGCACTTCCTGCCTGACGTCTACGTCACTTGTGACGTCTGCAAGGGCAAGCGCTACAACCGTGAAACTTTGGAAATTGTCTTCAAGGGCAAGACCATATCCGACGTTCTGGACATGACGGTTGAGGAAGCCGCACGCTTCTTTGACGCTGTGCCCTCCATCCGCGACAAGATGAAGACCCTGGAACGCGTTGGCCTGGGCTACGTCAAGGTCGGCCAGCCGGCGACCACCCTGTCAGGGGGCGAGGCCCAGCGGGTCAAGCTATCCAAGGAACTGGTGCGCCGCGCCACTGGCAAGACCCTCTATATCTTGGACGAACCCACCACCGGCTTGCACTTCGAGGATACCCGCAAGCTGCTGGAGGTGCTGCAGGAGCTGGTCGAACAGGGCAACACCATGGTGGTCATCGAGCACAACCTCGATGTCATCAAGGTCGCCGACTACCTGCTGGACTTCGGTCCCGAGGGCGGCGACGGCGGTGGCGAGATCGTTGCGGTCGGCACGCCCGAAGAGGTCGCCGACAACAAGGCCAGCTGGACCGGCAAATACCTGAAAGAGGTGCTGGACCGGCACGAAACCCGTCGCCAGGCCCGCGTCGCCGCCCTGGCCAGGGATGCGGCTCCGGCCAAAAAGCCGCGCCAGGCCGCCAAGGCCTGAGGCACAAAAAAGCCTCCCTGCATCGCTGCGGGAAGGCTTTTCCGTGTCAGGGCCGCCGAAGATCAGGCTGGGTTCGACAGGCGCTGGTAGGCCGCGGCAAAGGGCGCATAGATCAGCGAAAATTGGGCCGCCATCAGCAGACCGTTCAGGATAGCCGGAACCAGAAAGCCCACCGGCCCCGCCTGGAAACTGGCCCGCAGCCGCTCAACCGGATCCGCCGTCTCGGGCATGACCACCAGCAGGTTGAGCGGCGTCAGCGCGACCGACAGCAGGATGGTAACCAGCAAGGACATCAGGAAGGCGATAATGCCCATCCCCAGTAGAGGCCACACCCGCCCTCTGGTCAGCCGCAGCGAGGTCGCCAAGCCAAATCGCCCCTCAGCCAGGGTTGCCGGAACCGCCAGGCTGAGCCTCAGGCTGATCCAGACCATCAGGGCGACCGCAGCCAGGGCCGCGACGAAGGCGACCAGCCACAGCGCCGGAACACTGGCAGCCAGGCCGATCAGCATGCCGACCACGGTAAAGCTGATCATCGAGATCAGGCACAGGGCCACCGCCATGACCAGCTTGACCGCCAGCACCCGCACCTCGTCGCGCCCCAGCCTCAGATAGGCATAGCGACGCTCTTGCGGCTTCAGCACAGAACGCACCAGGGCCGAACTGAGCACGGCCCCGCCCAGGAGACCCAGGGGCACCGCATACAGCATCACCATGCCCCAGGCCTGTGCCGCCGGGGCGACCTGTTCGGGCGTGGGACTGGTCACGCCCTCCAGCACCTGAGCCTGTTCCAACATCACGACCAGCCACGGCCCGGCTCCGACCAGGAACAGACCATAAAGGACCGCTATCAGGCCCGCCCAAGCCAACACGGCCAGCGGCGCACGCCGTGTCAGGCGGAACCCTTCATAGGCACACTCAGCAGCAGGAAAACGCATTCAGCCAAAACCCTTCTCTAGGCTTCCTGTCTAGACGAGAACGGCAGGCGAAGTCTTGGCCCGTGACGCTGGATCGGCGTCCGGGACGGCTGATTTTTTGCCGCACCGGCGCGGCTGGACCAAAGACGGGCTGACGACAGCACCAGTCGGGGCTAGAAGGCCCCCATGTCGAACACCTCGTCCTCTCCCGAGCCCGTCCATGTCATCGGCGGCGGTCTTGCCGGTTCCGAAGCCGCCTGGCAGATCGCCCAGGCTGGCGTTCCAGTCATCCTGCACGAAATGCGCGGCGTGCCGGGCATCAGGACCGATGCCCACCAGACGGATGGCCTGGCTGAGCTGGTCTGCTCCAACTCCTTCCGCTCGGATGACTGGGAATACAATGCCGTCGGCCTGTTGCATGCCGAGATGCGGGCGCTGGGCTCCATCATCATGGAATGCGGCGATGCCCACCAGGTGCCCGCAGGCGGTGCCCTGGCCGTGGACCGCGACGGCTTTTCCCAGGCCGTGACAGCCCAGCTGGAAGCCCATCCGCTGGTCACCATCGTGCGCGAGGAAATCGCCGGCCTGCCGCCCGAGGAATGGGACAATGTCATCGTCGCCACCGGCCCGCTGACCTCCCCTGCCCTGGCCGACGCCATTCTGAAGATGACCGGCGAAGAAAGCCTCAGCTTCTTTGACGCCATCGCCCCCATCATCCATGCCGACAGCATCAACTTCGACGTCGCCTGGCGTCAGTCGCGCTACGACAAGGAAGGCCCTGGCGGCGATGCGGCGGCCTACGTCAACTGTCCGATGGACAAGGAACAGTATGACGCCTTCATCGACGCCCTGCTGGCCAGCCCCAAGGCGGAGTTCAAGGACTGGGAGAACGTCCCCTACTTCGATGGCTGCCTGCCGATCGAGGTCATGGCCGAACGCGGCCGCGAAACCCTGCGCCATGGCCCGATGAAGCCGGTCGGCCTGACCAACCCGCGCAACCCGACGGTCAAGTGCCACGCCATCGTCCAGCTGCGCCAGGACAATGCCCTGGGCACCCTATTCAACATGGTCGGCTTCCAGACCAAGATGAAATACGGGGCCCAGACCGAGGTCTTCCGCATGATCCCTGGGCTTGAGAATGCCCAGTTTGCCCGTCTGGGAGGCCTGCACCGCAACACCTTCCTGAACAGCCCCAGGCTGCTGGACAGGCAGTTGCGCATGAAGTCAATGCCGCGCCTGCGCTTTGCCGGCCAGGTCACCGGCGTCGAGGGCTATGTCGAAAGCGCCGCCATCGGCCTGCTGACCGGGCGTCTGGCCGCAGCCCAGGCCCTGGGGCGTGACCTGCTCACCCCGCCGCCAGCGACAGCCATGGGAGCCCTGGTCGAACATATCACCGGCGGACACCTGGAAGGCTCGAAGTTCCAACCGATGAACATCAACTATGGCCTTCTGCCCCCACTGGAAGCGCCCAAGGTCGATGAAGACGGCAAGCGTATCCATCCCAAGGAGCGTGGGCGCGCCAAGAAACGCCTTCAGTCCATCCGTGCCATGGAGGCAATTCGGGCCTGGCGTGACGCCTGATCCCGGGCCGATTGACACAGCCAGACAGAACGAGGATACCCCGACTGAAAGCGCAGTTTTCGGCGGGGGATTCTCATGGTCAAGTTCAACCAGCCGGGCCTGCGCGGCCTGCCAGCGGCCCTGATCTTGGCGGCTGCGGTCGCGGCCCTGCCCCAGATGGCCCTGGCGGCGAGCGTGCTCAGCATTACGCCGACCTCCACCGGTCCCTCTCGCGCGACCACGGAAGCCTTCAGGGTGGTATTTGACGAGCCTGTCACAGGCGTCTCAACCGACGACTTCGGCCTTTCTGTCACTGGCAGCGCTGGCGGAAGCATATCTGGTGTTGCCGGGTCGGGAGCCGACTATCACGTTCATCTAACAGGAATCCACGGAACGGGCACCCTCAGGCTAGACCTGGGTGCCGGTACCAATATCCGGACCGCTAGCTCAGCCCCGATCCCGGCTTTTACAACTGGTCAGGTCCGCATTGTGAACGATGCTGCGACAGCCATACCGACCTTGACCGAGTGGGCCATGATATTGATGTCCCTGGCGCTTGCCGGGGCAGCGGCTCTGCGGCTGACAGCCCGACACCGGCAGGCCTGACCCGCAGGTCAGCCTGCGGCGATGCCCTGCCAGCCTACATAGACGGCCACGACCAGGATTGAGGCGTAGTTTCCATGCCCCCCAGCCCCAAGGCCCGGCTTGACCGGCTTCTTTGATCCGGTCACCCATACCGTGACCTAGGCTGTCTTTAAGTGTTGGCTGGCTATCCGCCTCATCCCCATACCGTCATCCTCCGGCTTGACCGGAGG
>DLIT01000166.1:36479-38920 GCA_002483865.1 Brevundimonas sp. UBA7635 | reverse complement strand
GCGTTAGACCCGGCCGCGCAGGACGCTCCAGAACAGCCTGAGCCGTTTCAGCGGCTCGGGCGCGTCGGGGCGCGACAAGCTGGCGTGGGCAACAGCGGGAAAGGCCCGGGTCGGCAGGCTCTTCAGGCTGCGGTTGGCTGCGTGCCGCATGGCTGCGGCCTCATCATGCCGTCCGGTCTGGATCAGGCCCCAGAGTCGTCCCGCCGCCGCGACCGCCTCGTCATGCCCGGGCCCCGCCAGGATCCTTGCCGCGACCTGCATCGGCCCCACGTAGAAGGCATCCAGGTCATGGGGATGGTTGTGCACGCGGTCGATGTGAGCCTCGATCAGAGCGTCAAGAGGAGCCCGCTCCAGCCCATGCCGGGTGACCACGGCGGTCAGGGCTTCCAGCACCGGGTGCCCCACGCGCGGGGTCTGGCTGAAGACCCCGTCCATCTGCTCGGCCCACCAGGTGTAGCGCATCTCGGCCAGCATGGGCTGGGTCACCCGCGTCGGGATGGCCAGCAGTTCAGCCTCAAAGGCATAGAGGGCCATCAGGTCGTTGCGCAGGCCAGCATCCTCGACAAAGCGGCTGGACAGCCAGCGGTCGAGGTCGGCGGCGCGCACCTGGGCATCAAGGTCTGGGGTCATGGGCAGGCCATCCCCCATCCTGGACGCCGTGACAAGGTATGCGGAGAAGCGGCCAAAAAGAAACCCTCCCTTCCGGCAGGAAGAGAGGGTTCCACAGTCCAGGGGCTGGGTCGATCAGGGACGGCTGGCCATCCCGAACTTGACCGGCTTGTTGTCCTCGTCCAGGGCACCGCGCTTGACGCCCCACAGCATGATGATCGGCGTGCCGACATAGATCGACGAATAGGTGCCGATCACGATGCCGAACATCAGGGCGATCGAGAAGCCGAACAGGGCCTCGCCCCCAAATATGGCCAACACAGCCAGAACACCTACCGCCGTGACGCCAGTAATGATGGTTCGCGACAGGGTCTCGTTCAGCGACAGGTCGATCACGTCACGCAGCGGCATGGTCTTGTACTTGCGCAGGTTCTCGCGCAGGCGGTCGAACACGACGACAGTGTCGTTCATCGAATAGCCGATGACGGTCAGGATCGCCGCCACCATGTTCAGGCTGAACTCCAGCTTGAACAGGACGATCAAGCCGAACGTCAGGATCACGTCGTGAACCAGGCCGGCAATGGCACCAAAGCCGAACTGGGGCTCAAAGCGGAACCAGATATAGGCGAACATCAGCACGAAGGCTGCGCCCAGGGCCAGAAGGCCGCTGACCAGAAGCTCACTCGATACCTTAGAGCCGACAACGCTCACGCCCGAATAGTTCACCTCACCAGCGGCTTCAGTGATCGCATTCTGAACGCGGGCCACGACGGCACCCTGTTCTTCGTCCTCGGGCATCTGGAAGCGGACGATCGCCTTCTGGTCACCGTCGATATTCTGCACCTGGACTTCGCCCAGGTTCAGATTGTTCATCGCTTCACGAACCTTGGCGACTTCGACTGACTTGCCAGCCGGGGCGGACATTTCCATGACCGCCCCGCCCCTGAAGTCGATGCCCATTTCCAGACCCGGATAGAAGCAGGCCACGATCGAGGCAACGCACAGGATCAATGAAACAATCCCGGCACCAGGGGCGTACCGCACGAACCGGAAATTCGTCTTGTGCGGAAGCAGTTTGATGAGAGGCCATCCACGCATCACTATCACTCCGCGATCGGTAGTTTCTTGGGCTTGGCATACTTCAGCCAGTACCCGAGCAGCACCTGGGCGACCATCACCGAGGCAAACATAGAGGTGAAGACGCCGATGGTCAGCGTCCAGGCGAAGCCTCGCACCGGACCAGCACCGAACATGAACATGATCAGGGCCGCGACCAGGGTCGTCAGGTTGGCGTCGATGATAGTGCCCATGGCCTTATTGAAGCCAGCATCCATCGAAGCAATGACCGAACGCCCCGCCCGGGCTTCGTCACGCATACGCTCATAGATCAGGACGTTGGCGTCCACGGCCACGGCAAAGGTCAGCACCAGACCGGCAATACCCGGCAGGGTCAGCGTCGCTTGGGTCAGGGACATGGCCGCGACGATCAGCAAACCGTTGAGCAGAAGACCCAGAACCGAAATGCCGCCGAACAGGAAGCCATAGGATAGCATCATAAAGACGATGATCAGCCCAAAGCCGATCATGGTCGACACCTTGCCCGCCTGAATGGCGTCTTCGCCCAGCTCGGCACCGACGACACGGCGTTCTTCCACGTTCAGCGGAGCCGGAAGGGCACCACCATTCAGCAGATTGACCAGCTCGGAAGCCGACTGAATCGAGAAGTTGCCGGTAATCTGGCCGGTCCCGCCCAAAATGGCCGACTGGATCGTCGGGGCCGAGATAACCTTGCCGTCCAGGATAATGGCAAAGGGCTTGCCCAGGTTCTGGGC
>DLIT01000166.1:34445-36399 GCA_002483865.1 Brevundimonas sp. UBA7635 | reverse complement strand
TCGGCATCGGGCGGCACCCGGCCGGCCATGGCGTCGGCCAGGCCATTGGTCGAGGTGTCGACCATCTGGAAGGTCAGCTGGGCCGTCTGGCCAATGATGCGCTCCAGCTGGGCCGGATCGCTTTCACCCGGAGCCTGGACCACGATGCGGTCAGCGCCCTGGCGGGTGATGGAGATTTCCTTGGTGCCGGTCGAGTCCAGGCGACGGCGGACGACTTCGATCGACTGGTCCACGGCGCGCGGGCCCATCGCATTGATGGCGGCATCCGTATAGACGAAGCGGATACGGTCATTGGACAGGCGGGTGGCGGTCCGGTCCACCTGGCCCTGGGACGCCCCGGCCTGGGCCAGGTTGCGCAGGGCGGTCATGGCCGCGTCATTGGCGTCCTTGCCGGTCACCGTGACGACCACGCCGTTGGGCTCGCGCTGCAGGCTGGCAATGGAGATACCCTCGGACGCCAGCGTCACGCGGACATCCTCGACCAGGTTGCTCATGCGCTTTTCGCGCAGGGCCGGGACGTCAACCTCAAGCAGAAGATAGGACCCGCCTTGCAGGTCCAGACCCAGGTTCAGGCCGTTCTTGGGCAGCCAACCGGGCAGAGCCTCGCGCTGGGCAGGCGTCAGGACGTTGGGATAGGCCAGCAGTAGCCCGAGAACGAGCGACAGCCCGACCAGGACGACTTTCCAGCGCGATAGCTGAATCATGTCAGGGCTCTTTGTGAATGAGCTTCAGCGGTCAAACGACCGCTCAGCCCTTGTCGTTGGCGGCGATGGCGGTGCGGTTGCGGACGTCGGCGATCATGGTCTTTACGACACGGACGTTCACGCCCTGGGCGACCTCGACCATGGCTTCGGTTTCTTCGACGCGAGTCACCTTGCCAACCATGCCGCTGGACAGGACAACCTCGTCACCGCGCTTGATGGAAGCGATCTGGGCCTGATGCTGCTTCATCCGCTTCTGCTGCGGACGGATCATCAGGAAATAAAACAGGACAAAAATCGCGATCAGCGGCGCGATATTGACGATCATCGCGGTCATGCCGCCTTCAGTTCCATTCATTGGAAACTCCCCGAACCGGGCCGACCTCAAACGGGGGGCCCCAACTTAATCAGCCGCGGAAACTAGGGTGCGCCGGGGTGATTTGCAACGCACGCGCGACAGCCAGCGACAAGGCGGTGCGGCCCGGACACGTCGGGCCACTATGCCCCTAGCGTGGCAGGACGCTCAGAGGGTCCACGGCAACGGGATCATCGCCCCGCATCTGACGCGTTTCAAAGTGCATGGAGGGGCGACCGTCACCGGCGGTGAGACCGACCGTACCAATAACCTGACCGGCGCGCACATCGGCCCCGTCCCGCACCGTGGACGAACCCAGGTGACCATAGACGGTGCGCCAGCCATCGCGATGCACGATCAGGACCGTCAGCCCCTGCCCCACGATATCATCGCCGACATAGGCCACGCGGCCATCGGCAGCGGCGCGGACCTCAGCCCCGGCAGAGGCTCCGATATTGATACCATTGTTACGTTCGCCCATACCGACCGGGCCAAAGCGGCGCAGAATATCTCCGCGCACCGGCCATTGCAGAGGCAGGCTGGCACTGAGCGAGCCTTGATCAGGGGCCGTCGGTGCGACCGGGCTGATAGGCGCGGTCGACTCGATACGGGGTGCAGGCGGCAGCGGAGGATTGCCACTGGGCGGCGGGGGCGGCGGCGGCAGGACCCCGGCGTTCGACGTGCGCACACCAACCGGCGACGGACCCAGGGCATAGGGATCGGTGCCGCTGTCGATGGCGGTGTCGGGCAGCAGGATTTTTTGCCCCACGCGAATAGCGGCGCTGGGGCCCAGATTGTTGAGGTCGATCAGAGTCTGAACCGGCGTACGGAAGCGACGGCCGACGCCAGAAATCGTGTCACCCGGCTGGATCTCATAGGTCGCGCCGGGCATGACCTG
>DLIT01000166.1:33902-34387 GCA_002483865.1 Brevundimonas sp. UBA7635 | reverse complement strand
GGCGGCAGTGCTCCGCCCTCGACATTGCCGGCCGGGGCACGAACGCCTTGCTCTACCACCGGGGGCGCGGCCGAAGGGGGGATCGCCGGCTGGCCCGTATAGTAGGGATTGCTGACCGGAGCGGTTGGGCCGGTCGGGACCGGTGCGGAGGGACTGGACAGGACGTCCGTTGGCCGAACCGGGTAGCGGGGCTCTCGCGGGTAGGTTGAACAGGCTGTGACTGTCAGCGCTCCGCCAACCACCACTGTCGCTTTGATCCAGCCAGCCATGCTGCTCATGCGCCGCTCCTCCTTAACCATAAACTCGTGCCCTGTGTGACCCGGAATCCAGCCCAAGCCAACCCGTCAAAGGGCACCAAAGTGGGACCAAAAGGTTAACCACGCCGACAGAACCGGGCTTCAGCCTTCTTTTGCCGTGCCCTCGACCAGAGGCACGAAGCGGACCTCGCACAGGCTTTCGCGACGGAAGCTGCCGTCGGCCTGGCC
>DLIT01000166.1:33389-33745 GCA_002483865.1 Brevundimonas sp. UBA7635 | reverse complement strand
GTAAAGACGTTCTCGACGCCCAGTAGCTTCAGCCGCGCCTCGGCCTCCTGCAGCAGGCTTTTGTAGCGCTCGACCGAATAAACAAAGCGCGCCAGGCGGCTCAGCACCGCACACTGGTAGCCGCTGCCGGTTCCAATCTCCAGCACCCGATGCCGCGGCTGGACATCCAGGGCNNGGCAGGGCCTGGTCTTCCCAGGCCTGATCCAGGAACTTCTCGTGGACAAAGACCGACCGGTCGATGGACTCCATGGCGGACAGAACCCGCGCATCGGTGACCCCCTGCCGCCGCAGCGACAGGATCAACCGGCCAGCACGGTCGTCAGCCAGACTCATTTTTCCTGGGGCCCCTTTGGCGG
>DLIT01000166.1:21569-33213 GCA_002483865.1 Brevundimonas sp. UBA7635 | reverse complement strand
GCCATCCAGTAATAGTCACGGCCGCGCATATCCTGGCGGCGCACGGCGTGCAGTTCGCCGATGTCGCGGAAGCCCTGGCGCGTGACCTCGACTTCCTTGACCAGTTCGGGCGGCAGCTTGGGGAAGTTGACGTTCATCACGACGCCGTCTTCCCACTCCTGCTCCAGCAGGCGGGCGATGATGCCGGGACCAAAGGCCTCGGCCGTCTCCCAGTGGGCCACCACGTCGTCGTGGAAGCGCTCCAGCGACTGCGACAGGGCAATCGAGCGTATGCCAAAGGCCATGCCCTGCAGCGCGCCCGCCACCGTGCCGGAATAGGAAACATCCTCGCCGACATTGTGCCCGCGATTGACGCCCGACAGCACCAGGTCTGGCTTTTCAGGCATCAGGTCGTTGACGGCCAAGATGACGCAGTCCGTTGGGGTGCCGGTCACCGCATAGCGTCTGTCGCCTAGTTTATTGACACGCAGCGGCTCGGTCAGGGTCAGGCCCCGACCCTTGCCCGACTGCTCGACCGCCGGGGCCACGATCCAGACGTCGTCCGACAGGGTCCGGGCGATGTTTTCAAGGCAGGCCAAGCCCTCGGCGTCGATGCCGTCGTCGTTGGTCAGAAGAATACGCATAGGGTCTCTTTAGGCAGCAGCGATGGCGGTCAGACCGCCCATATAGGGTTGCAGCACAGCGGGAACGGCGATCGAGCCGTCTTCCTGCTGATAGTTCTCCATCACGGCGACCAGGGTGCGGCCAACCGCCAGACCCGAACCGTTCAGGGTGTGCAGATATTCGGTTTTCTTCTCGCCTGCCCGCTTGAAGCGCGCATCCATGCGGCGAGCCTGGAAGTCACCGCAGTTCGAGCAGGAGCTGATCTCGCGATAGGTATCCTGGCTGGGCAGCCACACTTCGAGATCGTAGGTTTTCTGGGCCGAAAAGCCCATGTCGCCCTTGCACAGCAGCACCTTGCGATACGGCAGTTCCAACGCTTGCAGCACAGCCTCGGCACAGCCGGTCATGCGCTCGTGCTCGGCGTCCGAATCCTCCGGCTTACAGATGGAAACCATCTCGACCTTCTGGAACTGGTGCTGACGGATCAGACCGCGTGTATCGCGCCCCGCCGAACCGGCCTCGGCACGGAAGCAATAGGTCAGGGCCGTCATGCGGATCGGCTCGGCCACGTCTTCGTCACCCAGAACCTGTTCGCGCACGAGGTTGGTCAGCGAGACCTCGGCGGTCGGGATCAACCAGCGGGTGCCCGCTTCGGCATCGACCTCGGTCGAGGGGTCGCCATCGGCGGCGCGGAAAAGGTCTTCCTTGAACTTCGGCAACTGGCCCGTGCCGAACATGGTGTGGTCCCGCACCAGCAGCGGCGGGTTCACCTCCTGATAGCCGTGCTTGTCGGTCTGCAGGTCCAGCATGAACTGGCCGAGTGCTCGCTCCAGCCGCGCCAGTTGGCCCTTGACCACGGCAAAGCGCGAGCCGGACATCCTGGCCGCGCCTTCAAAGTCTAGCAGCTTAAGGGCCTCGCCCAGATCGGCGTGGTCCTTCTTGGGGCCCGTGGTGCGGGGCGTACCCCACCTGGCGACTTCGACATTGTCGTTTTCGTCTTCGCCATCCGGCACATTGTCAGCGGCCAGGTTCTTCAGGCCAGCCAGCAGGTCGCGCAGCTCGCCGCCCTTGGCCCCCTCGACCTCGCCTGCCGTGGCGATGTCGCCCTTCAGCGTCTCGACCTCGGCCTTCAGGCGCTCGGCCTCGGCCATGTCCTTCTTGCCCATGGCCGCGCCGATGGCTTTCGAGGCGGCGTTGCGCTTGGCCAGGGCTTCCTGACCGGTTGTCTGGGCCGCACGCAGTTCGACGTCCAGGGCCAGAATCTGATCAACCAGGCCCTCAGCGTCATCGACGCCGCGCGATGACCACCCGGCCACATAGGCATGGGGATTGTCGCGAATGGCTTTGATGTCGTGCATGACGTCGCTCGTTTGGGCGCGTGTTGATGGGAAGCCGAAGGCTGTAGCGCTCAAGGCGTTCCGGATCAAATGCCTAGGCCGATCCTGTGCCCAGTTGCGGCACGATAAGCGCGAACTGTGCATCAAGCGCGGGTTTGAGGTGCCAAGCCCGTCGGCTATGCCTATCGTGCGACTCAAATGCCCATTCGTCGCCTTCCCCCCGAGACTGTGAACCGCATCGCCGCTGGCGAGGTGGTCGAACGCCCGGCCAGCGCCATCAAGGAGCTGGTGGAAAATGCCCTGGATGCGGGGGCCAGCCGTATTGAGATTCAGGCTGATGGCGGGGGACTGACCCGCATCCTGATTGCCGACGATGGCAAGGGTATTGCGCGCGATGAGCTGCCGCTGGCGGTCGAGCGCCACGCAACCTCCAAGCTTGAGGCTGACGATGCTGGTGACGTGGACCTTTTGCGGATCAACACCCTGGGCTTCCGGGGTGAGGCCCTGCCCTCCATCGGCTCGGTCGCTCGCCTGACCATCACCAGCCGCGCCAGGGACGAAAACGATGCCTGGGCCATTACGGTCGAGGGCGGTGACCAGCGCGCGGTGGCTCCTGCCGGCTTCCCTAGCCCCCACGGCGCGCGGGTTGAAGTCCGCGACCTCTTCTATGCCACCCCGGCCCGGCTCAAGTTCATGAAGTCCGAGCGGGCCGAGGCCATGGCGATTTCCGAGGAAATCAAGCGCCAGGCCATGGCTCACGAGGCCGTCGCCTTTACCCTGACGCTTGATGGCAAGACAACCCTGCGCCTGCCCGCCGAGCATCCGGGCTTTGAGGGACGACTGAAACGACTGGGGGCCTTGCTGGGGCGCGAATTCGAGGCCAATGCCCTGCTGATCGACCAGGAGCGCGATGGCGTGCGCCTGTCCGGCTATGCGGGTCTGCCGACCTATTCGCGGGGCAATGCGGGGCACCAGTTCCTGTTCGTCAACGGCCGCCCGGTACGCGACCGCCTGTTGCAGGGAGCCTTGCGCGGTGCCTATGCCGACTTTCTGGCGCGGGACCGACACCCGGCGGCGGCCCTGTTTATCGACATCGACCCGCTTTACGTTGACGTCAACGTCCACCCGGCCAAGGCCGAGGTGCGTTTCCGTGATCCTGCCTTGGTGCGCGGCCTGATCGTGGGCGGCCTGCGTCACGCCTTGCATGCTGCGGGTCACCGGGCCTCGACCACCGTGGCCGCCGACGCCCTGGCTGGATTCCAGCCCTACACAGGCGTTCAGATCCAGGGCCAGCATCAGCCGACTGAGCCCTCTGCGGCGGGCTTCTCGGTCTGGGAGGGCTGGTCGCGTCCGGCAGCGGCGGCTCAGATCATACCCGGCTTGTCCGAGCGCTCAGCCCGGGTGGATCATACCTGGTCTGGTCAGGCCGAAGCGCCCAGCTTCCGCACCCTGGCCGAGGTCCAGGCCGAACACGCAGGCCAGATCACGCCCCAGCCGACCGCGCCCATCGACCCCATCGACTATCCGCTGGGCGCAGCCCGCGGCCAGTTGCACGCCACCTATATCGTGGCCCAGACGCGCGACGGCCTGGTGATTGTCGACCAGCACGCAGCCCACGAGCGTCTGGTCTATGAGAGAATGAAGGTGCAGATGGAGGGCGGCCACGTCACCCGCCAGGCCCTGCTGACGCCTGAGGTGGTCGAGCTTGACCCCGCCGAGGCCGAACGGGTCGCCGCCAAGGCCGAGGAACTGGCCGAGATGGGCCTGATCGTTGAGGCCTTTGGCTCAGGTGCCGTTCTGGTGCGCGAGACTCCGGCCCTGCTGGGCGACACCGATGTCCAGGGCCTGATCCGCGACATTGCCGACGACCTGTCGGAACACGGGGCGGCTCTGTCACTGAAAGAGCGCATGGCCGAGGTCTGCGGTACCATGGCCTGTCACGGGTCAGTGCGTTCAGGCCGTGTGCTCAGTGCACCCGAGATGAACGCCCTGCTGCGTCAGATGGAGGCCACGCCCCACTCGGGCCAGTGCAACCACGGCCGCCCAACCTATGTGGAGCTGAAACTCCACGATCTGGAAAAGCTGTTCGGAAGGAAGTAGCCGATGCCCCGCAGCGTCCTGTTCGTCTGCCTCGGCAACATCTGTCGTTCCCCTCTGGCCGAGGGAGCCTTCCGCGCCGAGGCGGCGCTGCGGGGGCTGGACGTGGTGATCGATTCCGCCGGGACCGCCGCTTATCACATTAATGCCCAGCCCGACCCGCGCGCCATCGCCACGGCCCGACGCAATGGCGTGGACATATCTGCGCTGCGAGGCCGTCAGGTAAAACCAGATGATTTCAGACGCTTCGATCAGATTGTTGCGATGGACACTGAAAACCTGGCCAACCTGAAGCGCATTCAGCCTGCGGACAGCACGGCCCAACTCAGCCTCATGCTCGACTGGCTCCAGGGCCGCGCGGGCCATAGCGTCCAGGATCCCTATTACGGCGAGGATGATGGCTTCGACGTTACCTGGGCCGACGTGGTGGCCGCGTCAAAGGGTCTGGCCCATCATCTGCTGGCCTAGAGCCTGATCGCTTCGACCCTGGCCGAGGCCCGGCCGCCCGAAACTACCTCGCCGCCTGCTATCGCCAGCGTCCGTCCGCCGACCTGAACGCCTGCCAGGCCATGGCGCGGCGTCTTCATGTCGGGGCCATGGCTCCAGACATCTCGCGCTGGATCATATATCCAGGTTTCGGCAAAAACGCCGCCGTCCCCGTCGAACCATTCACCGCCAAAGGCGAAAAGCCGGCCGCCTGTCTCGACCAGGGCCAGACCTCCGCCCACCTGCTGTCCGGTGGTCGGTGAGGGTGGAATCGGAGCCAGGGTATCCCAGCGATCTGCAGCCGGGTCATAAACGTCCAGCCGACCAGTGCCGCCACCTTCGACCGTTCGGCCACCGGCGATATGGAGCTTGCCATCCAGGACCGCGCCCGCTGCGCTGTTGCGAGCCATCGGCGCGGGACGGGCCTGGTGCCACCGGTTGGCCGAGGCGTCAAAGACCAGGTGGGTGGCCACATCGCCCTGGTCATTCCACTTTCCATTGGGGGTGCCCTTGGGGGCCCGGCCCGTCACCAGATGGATATGGTCGCCCAGGGCGAGCCCGACCGTCTCGCATAGGAAGGCTGGCATCTGGCCGACCGGGGCCCAGTCGCCCCGATCCAGAGCCCAGACGTCCTTCATCGCGGTCCATTCTCCGCCGTCGCGCCGGTCATAGCCTCCGAACACCCAGACCCGCCTGCGGGCCGCGACCAGCATCGGATGATGCCGGGGCTGGGGTAGTCGCGGCCCCTCGGTCCAGCTGTCCGCCACTGGATCATAGAAGGCGGTGCGGTCATTGATCAGGGTCCCCGACCGCCCTCGCACCAGGCCGCCAGCGACCCAGACCTTGCCATCCAGCTCGGCGCAGTAGATCTCCTGCGCCACCCAGGGCATGGGCGCGCTGGCCTGCCAGGCTGGCTCCGCGCGGGCCAGGGATGCGGATGGCAGGGTGGAGGCTGCCGCAGCAGCCCCCATGAACAGGCGGCGATTCATCGGGCTCATAAGACTGAGCCTAACGCGGCTAGGCGGCCCGCGCGACCCTCAGGAACAGCACCCTCGCTGCGCCATAGTCCCGGGCATCCAGGCGTTCATAGCCGGGCGTGTCGATCTCGGGCTCGTCCGAGCCGCGCTCGAAGATGACAAGAGCGCCGGGGGCCAGCCAGTTGCCTTCTAGCAGGCAGGCCAGGGTCTGCTCGCCCAGGCCCTTGTCATAGGGCGGATCCAGGAAGGCGATGTCGAAAGCCTCGCCCGCCGAGCCGGGACGCGGGCCAAGGTCAGTGGCGCTGCGCCGATGGACACGGCATTTCCCGAACAGGCCATAGGCATCCATGTTCTCGCGAATGGCACCACGGGCATCATCGTCGGTTTCGACGAACAGGGCAAAGCTGGCCCCACGCGACAGGGCCTCGAAGCCGAGCGCGCCGGACCCTGCATAGAGGTCCAGTACGCGCGCCCCGTTCAGGCTCTCACCCCACGAGGCGTGCTCCAGCACGTTGAAGATGGCCTGGCGGGCCCGGTCAGAGGTCGGGCGCGTGCCCTGCCCCTCTGGCGCAACAATGGCCCGCCCCTTCAGGCTTCCGGCAACGATCCGCATGGCTTAGCCGCGCGGCCCGCGGCGACCGCCCGAAGGCTTGCCGCCAAAGGGTTTGCCGCCGCCGTGACGCGAACCACCGCCGCCGGGCTTGCCACCGAAGCCACCGGGCTTCGCACCCGAGCGGGGCTTGAAGTCACGTTGCGGACGGTCGCCGACGCTACTGCCTTCGCGCGGCTTGAAGTCGCGCTGCGGGCGATCACCACCCGAACGCGGCGCACCATCACGCGATTGAAAATCGTGCTTGGGACGGTCGCCATAGCTGGAACCTTCACCGCGCGGCTTGAAGTCGCGCTTGGCCCCGTCACGCGGTGCGCGGCGATCGTCGATGAAGTTGCGCGGCTCTGAGCGTTCGTACGGCTTACGTGGACGCTCGCTCCACTCACCACCTTGGGCGGTCTCGGGACGGGCGCGCGGCTTGAAGGTCTTGGTGTGCTGGAACTTGGGCGTAGCCTTGGCCCAGCCCTCCTTCTTGGCCGGTCGTTCGCGACGCTCAGCAGCATCGGAGGTGGCTTCGTTGGCGGCGCGGAAGCGACTGGGCTTGCGCGAGGGATCCGACAGGGCCGAACCCGACTTGCCCGTGATGGTCGGCGACGAAGTCCGGCGCCCTGGGATCGGTGCCGGGGTCGAAACCGTATTGCCGGTCGGCAGGTTTTCAGGACGGATGCGGTCAGCCAGCAGCTCACGAATGACACGCGGACCAACTTCCTCCACCGCACCCACAGGCAGGGTGCCGAGGTTGAACGGACCATAGGCCAAACGGATCAGGCGATTGACGGTCAGGCCGACCGATTCAAGCACCTTGCGAACCTCGCGGTTCTTGCCCTCAGTGATCGAGACGCTGATCCACAGATTGGCCGACGAACGCTCGCCGTCTTCCCTTTCCTTGGCCTTGTCGATGGTGGCTTCCATCGGGCCATAGTGGATGCCGTCGATGGTGCAGCCGGTCTTCAGTTTGTCTAGCTGTTCCTGGGTGATCCGGCCCCGCGAACGGGCACGATAGTGACGTACCAGGGCCGTGTCCGGCATTTCCAGCGAACGGCTCAATTCACCGTCATTGGTAAGCAGCAGCAGGCCTTCGGTGTTGAGGTCGAGGCGACCAACCGAGATCACGCGCGGCAGACCCGATGGCAGGGCGTCAAACACGGTCGGCCGGCCAGCGGGGTCATTGTGGCTGGTGATCAGGCCAGCCGGCTTGTGGTAGCGCCAGACGCGCGTGGCCTGGGCCGCGCCAATCGGCTTGCCATCCACCGTGATGACGTCGTCGCGGGTGACCAGGGTAGCTGGCGTATCCAGAATGCGGCCGTTGACGGCCACCTTGCCCAGGCCAATCAGGCGCTCGACTTCGCGGCGCGAAGCGATGCCTGCGCGGGCCATGGCCTTGGCGATTCGCTCGGTGCGGACCGGAGCCGGAGCGTCCTTGCCGCCGCGCGCGCCGCCCTTGTCGCCGGAACGGGCAAAGGGTTTGTCACCGCGATCGTCCTTGCGATCACCGCGCGGCGGGCCTTTGCGATCCTTGAAGCCACCCTTGAAGCCGTCTTGGCCAGGGCGTGCATCAGCAAATTTACGGGGACCACGCGAGCCGTCGTCTTGACGGGAGCGGGGCTTCTTGTCGTTGTCTTTGGGATGGCGATCCATGATGAGCGGTTCATGAGCATGGCGCTCGATCTGGCGCAAGCGGCGGCGAAAGTCGGTGAAGTGCCGGTCGGGGCTATAATTGTCGACGAAACGACCGGGAAAGTCGTTGGTCGCGGGCAAAATGGCCCAATTAATTCGCATGATCCGACGGCTCATGCTGAAATCATTGCCCTGCGAGATGCTGCGGCATCGTTGCAGAATTATCGCCTAACTGACCTGACTCTTTATGTGACGCTTGAGCCCTGCGCCATGTGCGCTGGCGCGATCAGCCATGCCCGCCTAGGCCGGGTGGTCTGGGCAGCGGACGATCCCAAGGGCGGCGCGGTCCGGCATGGCCCCCGATATTTCGAGCAATCGACCTGTCATTGGCGGCCATCGATCGAGGGCGGCGTCATGGCTGAACCCGCAGCCGAGGCGCTAAAGACCTTCTTCCGGGCGCGCAGGGGAACGCGGACTTCACAGCAGGCGTTGAACAGCAAAGCCTGACAACCCGGAGACGGCCTTGCGTTTAGCCCCACTCATCGCCGGTTCGGCCCTTTGGATCAGCCTGGGCCTTGCGGCCTGTGGCAACGCGCCAGCAACAGAAGCCCCCAGCGACAGCGAAGCTGTTGAGAACCGCGTGGTGCTTCAACAGAAGGCGAAGCGACGCACGGGGGCGGAAATCCAGGAAAGAGCTCTGAACCGCGTCATCCAGGCGGTCTATGTCTGTAACAACAGCGAGCGACTGACGGTGGATTTCGACAATCCGCGCCAGATGGCGACCGTCAGGAACTCAAACGGGTTAGCCGTGGACCTGCACCAGCAGCGCACTGACAAAGGCATTTGGTACACTTCGAGCGGCTATGAACTGCGCGGTCAAGGCATCCACGCTTCATGGCAGGCTCGTGACGAGGAGCCGACCAATTGCCGCGCCGTGGATTAGGCGTCAGGCCGCCCCCTCTTCCTTCAGGAAGGACAGCACCGCGTCGGCATCGACGTCACGGGCGGTGAAGGCCTCGCCAATCGCACGGGCCAGGATCAGTGTCAGGCGACCGTTCTCGGCCTTTTTATCCCCGGCCATGCGGGCCAGCAGGGCGTGCGCTTCAAAGCTCTGGGCCACGTCTGACAGGCGTGTGGGCAGACCAGCGGCCCTGATGCCCCCCTCGGCCTTATCTGCATCGTCGGAGGAGCAAAGCCCCTGCCGGGCCGAGAAGCGGAAGGCCATGGCGCAGCCCAGGGCTACCGCCTCGCCATGGGTCAGCAGATCGCCAAAGCCCAGTTCTGCCTCCAGGGCATGACCGAAGGTGTGACCGAGGTTCAGAAGGGCCCGGCGACCGGCTTCCTTCTCGTCTTCGCTGACGACCTTGGCCTTGATCTCGACCGAGCGGACCACGGCGCGTTCCAGTGCCTCTACCTTCCCGGAGGCTCCGGCAGCCCCCTCCCCGCCCAGCCAGTCGAAGAAGGGCGCATCACAGATCAGGCCGTGCTTCAGCACTTCGGCCCAGCCTGAGCGCACCTGGCGCAGGGGCAAGGTCGATAGAGCCTCGATGTCGGCCAGCACCAGTCGCGGCTGGTGGAAGGCCCCGATCAAATTCTTGCCGCGAGGCGTATCAATGGCCGTCTTGCCCCCGACCGAGGAATCCACCTGGGCCAGAAGCGTGGTCGGGACCTGGACGAAATCGATCCCGCGCATGAACAGGGCCGCCGTCAGTCCGGCCAGATCCCCGACCCCCCCCCCCCCCAGAGCCACGATCAGGCTCTTGCGATCCAGACCCTCGGCCAAAAGACGATCCAGGACGGCCTCGAGCTGTTCAAACGACTTTGAAGCTTCGCCAGCCGGGACCGTGGCGATGCCCGCCTTGATGCCAGCGGCGGCCAGCGAAGCTTGAATGGTGGCCCCGTGAATAGCCGCCACGGTTTCGTCACTGACGATATGGACGCGGGTCGGTGCAAGGGCAGCGATCCGCGACCCGGCGTCGTGCAGCAGGCCGCGACCCACGATCACATCATAGGCAGCGAAGTCTTCGCCCCCAACCCGGACCGTCGTCATGATGGCTTTCCCCCACGCACGTAACGCCTCAACTCGCGATAGATGGCGTCCACGGCCTGCCCATGCGAGCCCCAACCCACCTCGACCGTCAGGTCGGCCTGGGAATAGACCGGATAGCGGGCTTCGGCCAGATCGGTAAGCACAGTCAAGGTGTTCTTGCCGCGCAGCAGAGGCCGGGTATCGCGGCGCTGCACCCGCTCGGCGATGACATCCAGATCAGCCTTCATCCAGACGCTGATGGAATGCTGCTTTATCAGGGCGCGTGTCTCCGGGTTCATAATGGCCCCGCCGCCAGTGGCCAGCACGATCGGCGGCCCTTCCAGCAGGCGCCGCATGACCCGCGCCTCACCAGCCCGGAACTCGCCTTCGCCCCGGGTCGCGAAAATCTCGCTGACCGTCATACCCGCAGCGGCCTCGATTTCATGGTCGCCGTCGTGGAAAGCCAGCCCCAGGCGCTGCGCCAACCGTCTGCCCACGGTCGATTTCCCAACCCCCATCAGCCCCACCAGTGTAATGGTGCGGTTCACCCCCAGGGGCGACACAGGCGTGGAATCAGGCAAGGCATCGGCAGGCATGGTTGACTATCCTCTACACCAGTCCGCGCCTCGCTCCACACCCCTGTGACCGCAGAATGACACCGCAGATTGAGGCCTTTCTTGAAATGATGGCGGTCGAGCGCGACGCCTCGCCTCATACCCTGGCCGCCTATGGCCGCGACCTGGCCGACGCCGAGGCCTGGCTGTCCCAGGCGGGAGGGTTGGTGCAGGCCGACGAAACGGCCCTTGAAGACTGGTTCTCTGACCTGTCGCGACGAGGTCTATCGGCGGCGACGGCCGCCCGCCGCCGCGCTTCCGTACGTCAGTTCTACCGCTTTGCCCTCGGGGAAGGCTGGCGTGAGGACGATCCCTCGCGTCGGATAGACGCCCCGCGTCAGGGCCGCCCCCTGCCCAAGACCCTGTCACGCGACGAGATCGAAGCCATCCTGGACACAATTACCAAAGCGGACAGCGCTGCGGCGGTCCGCCTGCTGGCCCTGGTCGAGATGGCCTATGCCTCGGGTCTGCGGGTCTCCGAACTTCTGACGCTCAAGGTGGAGGCGGTGCGGCGCGACCCGGCCTATCTGATCGTGCGCGGGAAAGGCGGCAAGGAAAGGCTGGCCCCGCTCAACGCCTCGGCGCGACGGGCGATCAAGGCCTGGCTTGATGTGCGTGACAGGCCGCGCAGTCCAAGGCCTGCCGACAATCCGTGGCTGTTTCCATCGCATGGCAAGAGCGGCCATCTGACCCCGCGGCGATTCGCCCAGCTACTGGACCAGGCGGCCCTTTCAGCGGGCATCGATCCCCAAAGGGTGAGCCCCCACGTCCTGCGCCACGCCTTTGCCACCCATCTGCTCGAAGGCGGTGCAGACCTGCGTGTCGTGCAGACCCTGCTGGGACATTCGGACATTTCCACCACTCAGATCTACACCCATGTCGCCACCGATCACCTGAGCCAACTGGTGCATGACAAGCATCCGCTAGCACGTGATGATTGAACCCCGCTTGCCCCGACACGCTTGGGGCTCTAGTTTCCGCCGCCTTCCGTAGCGCAAACTGCGCTTCCTCCAGCCGGATGCCTTATGGCCACGCACTATCTCGAATTCGAAAAGCCGATTGCCGAACTGGAAGCCAAGATCGCGGAGCTGTCGCATCTGGCCCCGACCAGCGGTTCCTTCGAGGCTGAGATCGCAGCCCTTCGCAAGAAGGCTGATGCCCTGCGCACCAAGACCTATTCCAACCTGGACCCGTGGATGCGCACCCAGGTCGCGCGCCACCCCCAGCGGCCGCACTTTGTCGACTATGTCGACAGCCTGTTCACGGACTTCGTC
>DLIT01000166.1:6003-21470 GCA_002483865.1 Brevundimonas sp. UBA7635 | reverse complement strand
CCTGAAGGCTATCGCAAGGCCGTGCGTCTGATGGACATGGCCGAACAGTTCGGCCTGCCGGTCCTCACCTTCGTCGATACCGCCGGTGCCTATCCCGGCCTGGGTGCCGAAGAGCGGGGCCAGGCCGAGGCCATTGCCCGTTCGACCGAGCGCGCCCTGACCCTGGGCGTACCCTCCATCGCCACGGTGACGGGCGAAGGCGGTTCGGGCGGGGCCATCGCCATCGCCGCCGCCAGCCGCGTGCTGATGCTGGAACACTCGATCTATTCGGTCATCTCGCCGGAAGGGGCCGCCGGGATTCTTTGGCGCGACGGCACACGGGCCAAGGATGCCGCCATAGCCATGAAGATTACCGCCCCCGACCTGCTGGCAATGAAGATTGTCGATCGCGTGATTCCCGAACCGATCGGAGCCGCGCATACGGCCCGTGAGACCGCCATCCAGAGCGTCGGCGATGTGCTGCAGGAAGAGTTGAAGTTGATGGCAGGTCTGTCGGCTGATGAAATCCGCAAGCGCCGTGCCGACCGCTTCTACGCCATCGGTCGCGCCAGCTAAATCATAGCCAAGCCGTATGTCGCGTGGAACGCTCTCCATGCGATTCGATGCTCCACCCAGGGCTGAGCAGGTCTGATGCATACCAGCAATGGCGTCGGCGATACTCTGCGCCAGAGCGCCGTGATCAATTTCACGGGCGCGATGACCATGGTCATCGATGATTCTCCCTTTGCCTTGGAACTGACCACCCAGGCCCTCCTGGGCTTTGGTATGAGGGTGCGCCATGCCTGCTCCAGCGCCGCCGAGGCCATCACCATCCTCAAGGACTGTCCGGTCGACCTGATTTTGGTCGATAGCGAGATGCCGGGCATGAGTGGCTTTGAGTTCGTGCGCTGGCTGCGTCGTTCGGGACTGGAGCCGAATGCCTTTGCGCCGGTCATCCTGACCGCTGCCCACGTGCGTCGTTCCAAGGTGAAGGAGGCCCGCGATTGCGGTGCCAACTTCCTGATTACCAAGCCGTTCAGCTCTGCTACCCTGCTTGAACGTATGGTGTGGGTTGCCCGCGACAGCCGCCCCTTCCTGGAAGTGGGCGACTATTTCGGGCCCGACCGCAGATTCCGAAAAGATCCGTGGACAGGGCCGGAAAGACGCGGCGATGAAATTCGTAGGGCTGAGTATGAAGCCACAAAAAGAGCTGCGATCAGCCTATGACCGTCATCACACACAATCGTCGTCGTTCGCGTCTTTCTACCCTGATCGACCAGCCCGGTGGCATCAGCGTCAGCGTGGCCCTGGATCAGGCCCGAGAAAACCTCGCCCCACTGGCGGGTCGCAGCCGCGAAATAATCGAAGCCGAAATCCAGGCGCTGACCGACCTGGCCGCACCTACAGACCTGGGTGCCAATGGCGAAGCCATGAACCGGGCCTACCTCCACGCTAACACGGTCATTGATGCCGCCTGCCCGTTCGAGATGCGGGACCTGTGCGCCGCCGCATCCAATCTGTGCGACCTGCTAGACGCTGCGCCTGAGGATCAAGTCTTCGATTGGCGCATTGTCACTGTTCACGCCCAGTCCATGCGCCTGCTGCTGTCGCTGGACAATACTGCGGGTGAGGCCCGGGCCCAGGTTCTGGCCAGTCTCCAGGACGTGCTGAAAGCCAGGGCGGGTCCATCTGACGACAGCCCCGCCTGACCCCTTACGCCTTCGACTGGGCTCCTCGGGTCTGCTTACGCCAAAGTCCCGCATATTCGCCGCCCTGGCGCGCCACCAGTTCGTGATGGGCTCCACGCTCTACAATACGCCCGGTCTTGAGCACCAGGATCTGGTCGGCATCGGCGATGGTCGAAAGCCTGTGTGCCACCACCAGGGTCGTGCGACCGGCACGAGCCTTTCGCAGGGTCTTCTGGATCGAAGCCTCGGTACGGCTGTCCAGCGCGCTGGTCGCCTCGTCCAAAATCAGGATGCAGGGATCAGCCAGAAGCGCCCGGGCAATGCCCACGCGTTGTCGCTCGCCGCCTGACAGCTTAAGTCCCCGCTCGCCGACGCGCGTTTCCATGCCGTCGGGCAAGCTACGGATGAAATCAGCCAGTTCCGCAGCCTCAGCCGCCGCCCAGATGGCCGCGTCATTGGATTCCGGCCGGGCAAAGGCGATGTTGGCTCGCAGACTATCGTTGAACAGGGCCACATCCTGAGGCACCAGGGCCACCGATTGGCGCAGCGACGCCTGGGTCAGGTCACGAACATCGGTGCCGTTGATCATCACGCGTCCGTCCTGGGGATCGAGCAGGCGCAGGGCCAGCTTGACTATGGTAGACTTGCCTGCACCTGATGGCCCAACCAGCGCCGTTGTCGTCCCGGCGGGGGCGACAAAGCTGACATCGACCAGCCCGGCCGAACGGGCATCATGACGATAGCTGACCCCATCGAAAATAACCTCGACCGCACAGGTGCCATCCGGGCGTGTCAGGACCCTGGCATCAGGGGCATCAGCCACCTGCGGCACCTGACGGGTCACCTTCAGCATTTCCTCCATATCGATGAAAGATTGACGAATTTCTCGATAGGCAAAGCCCAGTATGTTCAGCGGAGCATATAGCGAAATCATGATCAGTACGGCCGCCGTCACATCGCCCGGCCCCATACGCCCGGCCGCAGCCTCGAACCCGGCCATCACGGCGATGACACCGAGGCCCAGGTTCATCACCACGGCCTGAACCAGGTTCAGCGTCGCCAGCGAGGTATTGGCCTTCAACGAAGCGCTGACATAGGTCGAAAGCGATTGATCATAGGCCTCGGCCGCGCGGCCCTCGGCCCCGAACGACTTGACGGTCTCATAGTTCAGCAGAGCATCCACAGACAAGCCTGCCGCCTCGCTGTCGGCGGCGTTCATCGCCCGGCGATGTTCCAGTCGCCAATTGGCCATGGCAAAGGTCACGGTGGCATAGATGGCCACGACCACCAGGGCCACGGCACCGAAACGCCAGTCGTACTTCCCCGTCAGGACAGCCGCAGCCAGCACCAGCTCAACCGCGGTCGGGCCCAGGTTGAAGACGAGAATCCGCAGAAGGAAATCCACAGCCCGCGAACCACGGTCCATAACCCGGGAAAGAGCGCCAGACCGCTTGGTCTGATGAAAATCCAGCGACAGGTTCAGCGCATGGGCAAAGGTATCGGCAGCGGTCCGTCGCTGGGCGGCCGCCCGCACAGGGGCAAAGACCACATCAGACAACTGCGGCGTGGCAGCAGACAGAAGACGGATAACAGCCCAGCCCACGGCAAAGGCGGCAAAGCCCCATCCGACAGCCATTGCCGGCCCCTGGTCCGCCGTCAGATGATTGACCGCCGCGCCGAGCAATAGAGGTGCCAGAACCCCCAGCCCCTTGCCGCTCAGCGTCAGGGCAATGGCACCCGCGATGCGCCAGGGCAACTGCGGCGCGCCCGAGCGTCCCACGACTCCCGCCAGGTCCCGTAAAGCCTGCAGGGTCGGCGGGGCCTCCTGCGCCACTGCGGTCTGCCCCGCTTCCATCGCCTTGGTCGCGGCGTCCCCGCGCCGCCCCCTCCGCTCACCGCGCATCGGTTTTCGCCCTTGCAGTAGGGTCGGGACGGTTCTGCTCTCTCATGTCAGTCCAGACTCGCCAGAACGTTCAGCAGTTCATCGACCGCCTCCTCCCGGGTGGCCCAGGAACAGACCAGCCGGACCGATCCGTCATCAAAACGATAGCAGGCCCAGCCCAACCGATTCAGCCGCTCATGAGCCGCGTCAGGCATTCGGACGAAGACGGCATTGGATTCGACTGGATGGGCCAGGACAAATGGCGTCGAAGCCTCGATACCCTCGGCCAGCTTCTGCGCCATCCGATTCGCGTGGAGCGCGCCCTCCAGCCACTGCCCGCTTTCGACCAGACCTGCGATCGGCCCGGCCAGTAGCCGCGCCTTGGAGGCGGTCTGCCCGGCCTGTTTCAGCCGCTGGTCCAGCCGCCGCGTCAGGTCCTTTTTCAGAACCACCAGCGCCTCGGCACAGTTAGCACCCGCCTTGGCTCCACCGAACACCAGGATGTCCACGCCAAGTCGAGCGATGGCCCTGAGATCAAAGCCGGCGGCGCAGGCATTGGCCAGACGGGCTCCGTCCATATGAACGCCAAGACCGGCGGCCCGCACGGGGCTGATCAGGGACGACAGCTCCTCTTCGCTATAGACCCCGCCATATTCGGTTGCCTGCGTAAGGCTAAGCGCCGCAGCTGGCTGGCGGTGCCCGACTTCGGCTTCTTCGAGGGCGGCCGTGAGGGCCAGGCTGTCGATTTTGCCCGAATAACCTGGCAGGCCGATCAGACCCACACCCTGACCAAAGAAGCCGGGCGCGCCCGTTTCGTCAGTGCAGACGTGAGCGGCCTGATGGGTCAGCACGGCCTCAAAGGGACGCGCCAGCATCGAAAGAGCGATCGCATTGGCTGCCGTGCCGCTGAAGACAAAGCGGACCTCGGCATCGGCATCCAGCTTTTCCCGGATCAGGTTTGCAGCGCGCTGACAAGTGTCGTCGGCACCATAGGCGCGCACAAATCCAGTATTCGCGGCTACCAGGCCCTCGACAGCAGCGGGGGCCATGCCTGCCGTGTTGTCCGAGGCAAAATCGTAACGCAAGGCTCGGTCTTTCTCTAAACGCTCAGGGTGCCATCCTCGGCAATCCGGACTTCCCGGGCACCAACCGCGACCTGATGCGGGAAGGGTATCTCGATTCCAGCCTTATCCAGGGCTTCCTTACCAGCCTGCAACACATCGGCCTGCGTCTGCCACCAGGCATCAACCGGGACCCAGGCATGAAGAGTGATCTCGACCGCGCTATCCAGCAGACCCGTCACCCCGGTCCACACCGCGGGTTCTTCCAGAACCATAGAATGCCTGCGCGCCACCGAGGCGAGCAGATCGCTGGCCTCCTTCAGGCTTTCGCCATAGCCGACCGTGAACTTCAGTTCGATCCGGCGCGTCGTCTGCCCGGTGATGTTGATCACCACGTCGCTCAGCACCTTGCCATTGGGAATGACGATCTTGTGGTTGTTGGCATTGATCAGCTCGGTCGTGAACAGGTCAAGCTTGCGAACCGTGCCCGAGACCCCGCCCACATCGATGACGTCGCCGACCCTATAGGGTCTAAGGATCAGGAGCATCACGCCCGCCGCGACGTTGGACAGCGTCCCTTGCAGGGCCAGACCAACCGCCAGAGAGGCCGCGCCTAGAACTGCAATGATCGAGGTCGTCTGGACCCCCAGCCTTTGCAGCACGGCAATCAAACCGATGATGATGATCACGACCCGCGCCACCTGGGACGCGAAAGCGATGACCGTCTGATCGTGGCGGAAAGCCCGGGTGCGTCCCAGGATTCGCCGCGCCGCCCCCGCAGCCCAGCGCGCCACAACCAGGGTCACGGCAAAGATGAAAGCCGCTATCACCAGGTTGACAGCAAAATCGCCCCCGAGCTGAACCAGCTTGGCGATGATGGCCGCATCAGCGGTCAGCCGCTCCTCACCGGACAGCGCCACCTGGGTTAGGGTTTCGGTTAGTGAAGTCATAGATCGGGTCTAACGCCTGAACCGCCGAATGGAAGCGTCGGTGCCCACTAAAAAAACCTGAATGATGGCGTCAGGCGGCCTCCGCCGTATTCTTGTCCGCCCGGCTCAAATGCGCGAGCGCAGAGCGCCCCGCAGGCACCTCGGCGAGCAGGGCAGCCAGTTGCCGGAAGTCGATGGGCTTGTCGATATAGGCATCCGCTCCGGCGGCCAATCCAGCCTCATGATCCTCTGACCGGGCAGAGGCCGATAGGACAACGATCGGCGTGTCGGCGTTGGGCGTCTGCCCTTCGCGGATCCTGCGCGTGGCCGTCAGGCCATCCATCACCGGCATGTTGACATCCATAATAATCAGATCGAACCGCTGACTGGCCACGAGCTTCAGGGCCTCTTCTCCATGCTCGGCGGTGGACGTCCGATGGCCCACCTCGCTCATCCAGGCTTCCAGGATCATACGGTTGACTGGGTGATCCTCGACTACCAGGACGTTCAGTTGTCCTCCGGCGAGTTGGGCCGGGTCAAAATCAGGCGTGGCCTTGGCCGTATTCCATTCGACCACCTCACCGTCAAGCGACAGGGTAAAGGTCGAGCCATGGCCCAGCCTTGACGAAACGGTGATGTCGCCACCCATGATATGGGCCATACGCCGCGCAATGGTCAGACCCAGGCCCGTGCCGCCGAACCGACGCGTCGAGGAGTTGTCAACCTGGGTAAAGGGCTGGAACAGCCGCGTCAGGTCCTCTTCCGAAATCCCAGAACCACTGTCGGACACCGAAAAATCAAAGCGAACGCGACGGTCGGATAACCGGGTCCCGCGAACGACGTAGCGGATCGTCCCCCTGTCGGTGAACTTGACCGCATTAGACAGCAGGTTCTGCACCACCTGGCAGACCCGCAACGGATCGCCGCGCACCACGGCGGGCACCTCACCCTGGAATTCATGGACAAACTGCAGGCCCTTGGCCTCGGCCTGAGCGACAAAGGGTCCGATGACGCGGCGGTTCAACTCTTCGACTTCGACGTCGACCACCTCGAAATTCATCTTGCCCGCCTCGATCTTGGTCATGTCGAGGATGTCATTGAGCAGGTTGAGAAGATTGTCGCCAGAGTTGCGAATGATCGACAGATACTCACGCTGGGTCGGTTCAAGCCGCGAGGCGCTGAGCAGCTGCGCGGCCCCCAGAACACCATTCATCGGCGTGCGCAGTTCGTGCGAGATCACCCCCAGGAAGGCCGACTTGGCTTCACTGGCGGCATTGGCCTTGTCGCGTGCCGCTTCCAGCTCCTCGATCAGGTGAGCTTGGTGAAGCTGGAAGGCGCGAATGCGCTCTTCGCGGATAAAGCTCATCACCACCATGACGAACAGACTGCCCACGGTGAATGGGAACAGGGTGATGAAAGGCCAGAACAGGGGGCCGCCGATCAGGCTGATCACAATGATAACTGCGGCCGCGCCATAGGGCGAGGAGACGATAATGGCCTGGCGCGGCGAGCTTCGCAGCTGGGCAAAAACCAGAACATAACCGGAAATCAGCAGGGCAATCGCCAGTTCGCGGCCGAAGGCGGCATTGGAGTACCAACTGATCAGCGGAGCCAGCGCCCAGACCGCCGTGGAGACGGTGGCAACCGGAGTAAAGACATTGCCCCAGCTCTCGTTCAGGCTCTGGCTGACGCGGCGTTCCACCAGACCCCGCAACGCGCCAGCGCCCACGGTAGCGACGAACCAGATCAGGCCCACGATGGGGCCCACCGTCACAACCAGGCCGAGAGCCCAGCTGGCGATGATCAGGTAACGCATATAGTGCGTCTGCAAGATAGCCGTCAGGGCCTGGGCGGCCTCGCCAGGCACCTGACCTTCAAGCCCCTTGAGGCCGTCCTCCCCTACCATTCGCCAGCTCCCCCGCTATGCAAATCCGACAACAGGCTAAGACCCATGTTCTAAGAGGAGGTGAATCCGGTGTTCTACGTATTCAAATTGCATTGGCCTCGGCCGGCGTCAGGGCGATGATCGACAGAGCGTGAACCGAGGCCGCCAGTTCGGCCTTAAGCAGACCATTCACCGTGCGATGCCGCTGGACACGGTTCTGGTCCGCGAAATGTTCGGAGACGATACGCAACTGGAAGTGAGTCTCGCCCCCGTCCTGCGCATCGATGCCGCCCTCGTGGTGGTGTCCAGCGTGTTTCCAGCTGTCATCGACCACCTCCAGCGCCACCGGCGACAGGCCTGTCGTCAGTTTTTCGCGAATAAGTGCCGCAATGGGGCCGTCTGACATGGCTGGTTCCTTGAAGCTGTCCAAATCAGCATTACACTTCGGGCCATGTCTGCGTCTTTTCAATATAAACCCCGGTTCACCGACATTCGGGTCAAACCGCCCAAGGCCGACGAAGAAGAGGTCCAGGCCGATGTCCTGCGCCTGAAACCGGGGGAGAAGCCGTGTGAATGGCCCGACTGCTCCAAGGCCGCCACGGCCAAGGCACCAAAGTCGCGCGAACAACTCAGCGAGTTTTACAACTTCTGCCAGCCCCACGCAGGCCAGTACAATAAGGGCTGGAACTTCTACGCGGGCATGAGCGAAGGCGAAATTCGCACAGCCCAGGAAAACGAAGCCATGACCGGCGGCCGTCCGACCTGGGACATGAAGGCCAGCGCCCACTCGCGCGAGGCCGCAGCCCTTGCGGCCAAGATGGGCACCGGCAAGAACCAGGGCACCGGCTCGTGGCAGGACAGCTTTGGCCTGTTCGGCCGACGCACCCAGGATACAGGCCCGGCTGCGCCCGAAGAAATACACCGGGTGGGCAAGATCGAGCGCCAGGCCCTGTCCGATCTGGATCTGGAGCCGGGTGCCGACAAGACCGCCATCAAGGCCCGCTATCACGAGCTGGTGAAACGCTTCCATCCGGACACAAATGGCGGCGATCGCGGGGCCGAGGCCAAGCTGCAGCGCGTCATCAAGGCCTGGAAGACCCTGAAAAAAGCCGGTCACGCCTGATCACGTCTTTGCGGGGCTTAGGCTGTCCCGCTTTTGCGCCCCCTGCCCGGTTCCCATATGCGGGTCTCCCCAACTCACGGAGGCACCGCCGATGGAAGTTCTGTACCGCGCCCACGCCACAGCATCAGGGGGAGGCCGCGAGGACGGTCGCTCCGCCACCGACGACGGCAAGATCGACGTCCGCCTGTCCACGCCGACCGAAATGGGCGGCAAGGGCGGCGATGGCACCAATCCCGAACAGTTGTTCGCTACCGGCTATGCCGCCTGTTACCTGGGAGCCCTGCGGCTGGTGTCAGGCAAGGCGGGATCGCCCGTCGCGCCTGAAACCAGGGTCACGGCCACCATTGGCTTTGGCAAGAACACCCGCGGCGAAGGCTTCAACCTTGATGTGGCGCTCAAGGTCACCGACCACGGACTGGAGCAGTCGGTCATTGATGACCTGATCCAGAAGGCCCATGCCGTCTGCCCCTATTCCAATGCCACGCGCGGCAACGTGGATGTGGCGCTGTCGGCGGCATAAGCCTTAAGTTTCCTCGCGCGTGTGTTGAGCCGCGCGCGCGAGGGCTCTAGAGGGTGTGTATGACCTCTCCTCTCGACGCGTCCCCCGATCCCCTGGTCACCATGGAACCGCACCGCAAGGTGACGGTCCGCGAGGCCTTTGGCATCGATTCCGACATGGTTGTGCCTGCGTTTGAAACGCGCGATTCCCATGTGCCAGAGATCGACGACACCTACCGTTTTGACCCGCAGACGACCCTGGCGATCTGCGCTGGCTTTGCCTACGACCGCCGCGTCATGGTCCAGGGCTATCACGGCACCGGCAAGTCGACCCACATCGAGCAGGTCGCCGCCCGGCTGAACTGGCCGCTGGTGCGCGTGAACCTGGACAGCCACGTCAGCCGCATCGATCTGATTGGCAAGGATGCCATTGTCCTGAAGGACGGCAAGCAGGTTACCGAATTCCGCGAGGGCATCCTACCCTGGTCGCTGCAGCGTCCAATTGCCCTGGTGTTTGATGAATATGATGCCGGTCGCCCGGACGTCATGTTCGTCATCCAGCGCGTTCTGGAGACCCAGGGCCGCCTGACCCTGCTGGACCAGAATCGAGTGATTCGTCCGAACCGCTGGTTCCGCCTGTTCTCGACGAGCAACACCATCGGTCTGGGTGACACCTCGGGCCTCTATCACGGCACCCAGCAGATCAACCAGGGTCAGATGGACCGTTGGAACATCGTCACCACCCTGAACTACCTGGACCATGAGGTCGAGGCCGACATCGTTGTCGCCAAGGCTCCTGAATGGAACGACGCCGAGGGCCGCCGCCGCATCGCCGCCATGGTGCGCGTCGCCGACATGACCCGTCAGGCCTTCATGAACGGTGACATCTCGACTGTCATGTCGCCGCGCACGGTGATCACCTGGGTCCAGAACGCCATCATCTTTGGCGGCGATGTCGCCCTCGCCTTCCGCCTGACCTTCCTGAACAAGTGCGACGAACTGGAGCGCCCGACCATCGCCGAGTTCTACCAGCGGGCCTTTGGCGAGGACCTGCCCGAAGCCGTGACCCGGCCTCGCGCCGTCTAGGGGCGACCAGACACCAGACACTGAAAAGGCGGCTCCGGACGGAGCCGCCTTTTTTCTTGCCAGCGGACTACAGGCCCGTGTGCCGCGGTCCCGACGAGAAGATCCGCGGGCGTGAGCGCCGCACCAGCCACAGGTTGATCGTGGCCGCGCCCAGGACCAGGGCAGCCAGGGCCTGGTGGGTCACGCCCAGCCACAGGGGCACGGCATGGATCAGGGTCACGATTCCCAGGATGGCCTGGGCCCAGACGAGCCCGGCCAGGACATAGGCCGAGCCGCCCGACCCCTCGGCTAGGCGCCAGCGCCAGGCATGGAGCGCATAGGCCGAGACGGCCAGCAGCAGGACATAGGCCCCGATCCGGTGATTGAACTGCACCAGGCCCTGGTCGTGCAGGAAGCTGAGCCCGCCAGCCGCCCACTCGACCGGCGGGAAGAAGGTCCCATTCATCAAAGGCCAGTCCGTATAGATGTAGCCCGCCTTGGCCCCGGCCACGAGCCCGCCCAGCAGGCACTGGACAAAGACCAGCAGCAGCAGGATCCCGGCACCCCAGGACCAGCCCCGCGGCGCGCGCGTATGGTCCGATCCACTCCAGGCCTCCAGCCCGGTCCAGATCAGGCCGGCAAAGATCAGGAAGGCCAGACCCAGGTGCGTGGCCAGGCGCTCGGGGGCTACGTCGACCCGTTCCGACAGGCCGCTGGACACCATCCACCAGCCGATGAAGCCCTGCAGCCCGCCCAGGGCCAGCAGGACCAGGCACCGGCCGACCAGGCGGCGGGGCAGCTTCTTCAGAGCCAGGAAGATGAAGAAGGGCACGGCAAAGACCACGCCGATCAAACGGCCCAGCAGCCGGTGAATCCATTCCCACCAGAAGATGGACTGGAACTCGCCCAGGCTCATCCCCGCATTGACCAGCTGGTACTGAGGGATCGCCTTGTACTTATCAAAGGCTTCGGCCCACTCGGCCGCACTCAGCGGCGGGATGGCCCCCATGATCGGCTGCCACTCGGTGATCGACAGGCCCGAGCCCGTCAGGCGGGTCACGCCGCCCACCACAACCATGGCAAAAACCAGGGCCGCGCTGATAAAGAGCCACAGCCCTACCGCGCGGCTACGATCTTGTTCTAAAAAGCGGTTCATTCGACGCCTGCCGTTCGCCCCGTTACCCTGTCGCCTAACCCACCGTGCGACAGTTGGGGTATGCCTCCCCTGCGCGGCAAGATCGAGTCGCTTTCGACGTAAAAGCGTCAACCTGTCCGGAGGAGCCTGAGTGGCACCCTATCTGCAACTTGGCGCGGCCGCTGGCGGCGTTCTGTTCCTGGGCCTCGTAGCCCACGGCCTGGCGGGCCGCCGCAGCCTCAGCGGATGCCTGCTGGTCGCCTCTGTCTCCGCCGCGTGTGGGGCATTCCTGGCCATCCGCGTGTTCAATGCTGCCGTGCTCACCGACTGGGACTGGCTGGCCTGGGCCGGGGTCGCCAGCGTGATCGGTCTGGTCACCTACTTCCTGTTCCGGAGCAAACGCTGATGGGAGCTCGCACGCGGCGCTTCATCGCCACGATCGTCGTGGTGGCCTTCCTGGTCTTCTGGTGCTGGGGGGCGGTCATGGTCAACGAAATGCTGCCCGACGCCTGGTGGGCCGACCTGATCTTCTTCCCCATCGCCGGCATCGGCTGGGGCATCCCGCTCATCCCCCTGATCCGCTGGGCAGAGCGGGGGAAATAGGCATTGCGGCTCTTGTGTCCGGACATGAAAAAATGAAAACAATACTGATCAAAGAATTACCGACCCAATGCCTCTTGGACCAGGAAGCAAAGCGTCTTAACGGTTCGATTTCATTCTACGAGCAGGATGAAGCCCTGCTTAAATCGAATTTGAATATTCGTGCCTTTGGGGCTTCCCGTAATGACCCGGATGCCTCAAAAATTGAGATAATCCTGCATTCAGTTCCACGGCTTGGTCTGGCCCTTGGAGCGCTAACAGGAAGCATTTCCTTCGGACCAAAGACAACGGGCATCTATAACGTGAGCTTTTTTGGAGAAGCGCACATTGAATTCGGCGAGAACTGCACAAGCAACGGCGTCAACGTGACCGCTATGGGCGGCTCTCTAAAGGTGGGGGCCGACTGCATGTTTGCGGACAATATTGCCATTTATCTCGGCGATAATCATGGCGTCGTGGACGTTACCACCGGCGAACTTCTCAGCAGCACAATGTCCGAAACCACGATCGAAGAGCACGTCTGGATTGGCGCGGCTTCTCGCATCATGAAGAACGCTCACGTGGGCAAGGGCAGCATCATCGCTACCAATTCCATCGTTACGGGCAAGCGCTTTGCACCCTGTAGTCTGATTGCCGGCAATCCAGCCCAGATCAAACGGTCCAATACTTCTTGGACCCGCAGCACAGGCGGACGCGAATGGCCGCAAATCCAAGATCGCTTTGACCTAAGAGCATCTGCTTCAGAATGACATGAGCCCGAAGCATCCCTGCCTTGAGCGTCAAAAGGTACCCGAGCAGGCCATGCTTAGGACATGAACGGAAAAGGGCCGCCCTAAGGCGGCCCTTAAACCAATCATTCTCAGAGAGAATGGTCGGAGCGACAGGATTCGAACCTGCGACCCCTTGACCCCCAGTCAAGTGCGCTACCAGGCTGCGCCACGCTCCGAAGGAGGTCCGTATAGACGGCGATTCCGTCTGGAGCAAACCCTAAAATGCCTTTTGAACAATAAGTTCGCCCTAGCGAGCGAGAACCGCGTCCAGTCGGGCTTTTGCCTGTTCCAGGTCGGCCAGGACAGCGCCCAAACGGGTCCAGGATGCGCTGCCGGTTGAGGCTGCCGCAGGCGTTTGTTCACGTTCAATGTCCGGCCCCAGGTCCAGGGCGCTGCCGGGATCGCCATAGGCCAGGACCCGCGCCCTGCCCTGCTCCTTGAACAGGCGCTGGACGCCCCGGATCGTCAGGCCTTCGTCATGCAGCAGGCGACGCACCGCCTTCAGCAGGGTCACGTCCTCAGGGCGATAGAAGCGCCGTCCCCCAGCCCGCTTGACGGGCTGGATGAAGTCAAACTTGGATTCCCAGAAACGCAGGACGTGCTGAGGGGTGCCGACTTCCTCCGAAGCTTCGGAAATCGTGCGGAACGCGGTAGGGCTTTTAGCCAAGAATACTAGTCCGTTAACGCCGCATCATGGACGCGGCTCTTCATGATCTGAGAGGCACGGAAGCTGATGACACGGCGGGGATTGATCGCGGCTGGCTCGCCCGTCTTGGGGTTTCGCCCCATCCGGGCCCGCTTCTCGCGAACCTGAAAAACGCCGAAGCCAGACAGCTTTACCGTCTCGCCCTGCTCAAGCGATTCAACAACAAGTTCAAGCGTACGCTCAACAAGGCCGGAGCATTCGTGGCGGGAAAGTCCCACCTCCTCATGCACTGCCTCACACAAATCCGCCCGGGTCAGGGTGTCTTGTCCCGTCACTGCGTGCCTCCGTTGCCGTGTCCTTGCCCATAAGAAGTCAAACTGGCCTGAAATCAAAGCACTGAATCAGAAACTACAGTCGGAACGTACACGCGCCCCAGGTCAAGCCCCCACCCATGGCTTCCACCACAATCAGATCGCCGGACTTGATCCGCCCGTCCTGCATGGCCGCATCCATGGCCAGGGGGATAGAGGCAGCAGAGGTGTTCGCGTGACGGTCGACCGTTGAAATCACCTTGTTTTCATCAAGGCCCAGGCGTTCACCAACGCCCCGAATGATCCGCTGGTTGGCTTGATGCGGCACGAACCAGTCGATCTCAGGAATGGATACAGCCGCAGCCTCGGTGGCCGCGACAATGGCTTCAGAGATGTTCACCACGGCGTGACGGAATACCTGATTGCCAAGCATGCGCAGATGACCCACGCTTCCGGTCGTAGAAGGTCCGCCATCGACATAGAGCAGATCCGACTTGGACCCGTCGCAGCGCAGGGCAAAGCCGAGAATGCCCTGGTCTTGCTTGGTGCCTGTGCCTTCGCGCGGCTCCAGCACAAAGGCCCCGGCCCCATCGCCAAACAGCACGCAGGTCGTGCGGTCAGACCAGTCCATCAGGCGGGTCATTTCCTCGGCCCCGATCACCAGGGCGCATTTTGCCATGCCGCGTGCCACAAAGCCGTCAGCTACGCTGAGCGCGTAGACAAAGCCTGAGCAGACCGCCTGGACATCAAAGGCGATCCCGACAGGGGCACCCAACTTTGCCTGCACCAGGGCAGCGGTGGCGGGGAAGGTGCTGTCGGGCGTGGTAGTCGCAACAATGATCAGATCGACGTCGGCGGCTGTCTTTCCGGCCTGTGCCAACGCACGACGGGCAGCCTCGACCGCCAGGTCACTGGTTGGCTGATCGTCTGCGGCCTGGTGACGCTGACGGATGCCCGTCCGCTCTACGATCCACTCGTCCGAGGTATCCACGAAACGGGCCAGATCGGCATTGGTCACTACCTTTTCAGGCAGGAAAGAGCCGATTCCGGTTACCGCGCTGCGAACTTGGGTCACGCCCTGGTCTCCAAAGACTGGCCTGTCGTCACGATGACGGCTCAACAACGCTCGAAAGTCGGGCCAGATTGGCCCCAACCTTGGCCGAATAATCACTGCGGGACAGATCCACCGCCACGCGAATAGCATTGGCGAAGCCCTGAGCAGACGCCCCCCCGTGACTCTTCACGACAATGCCATTGAGCCCCAGAAGCGGGCCACCATTGACAGTATTGGGGTCGATCCGACCAGCCATGCGTTTCAGCGCTGGCATGGCAATCACCGCGCCCAGCTTGGCCATAGGTCCCGAAGTCAGAGCTTCTTTAAGAAGGGTCGAGATGAACCGCGCCGTGCCCTCGGCGGTCTTCAGCGCCACATTGCCGGTGAAGCCGTCGGTCACGATCACATCGACCGTGCCCTTGGGAATGTCATTGCCCTCGACGAAGCCGAAATAGTTCAGGGGCAGGCTCCCGCTACGCAGGATGGCGTGGGCTTCGCGCAGTTCCTCGTGACCCTTGACGTCCTCTGATCCAATATTCAGCAGCCCAACCTTGGGATTTTGCACACCATGGACCGCAGCCTGGAAGGCTTCGCCCATGATGGCGAACTCGATCAGTTGCTTGGCATCGCTGCCGATGTTGGCACCCACATCGAGCACTGCCGTATAGCCTTTGGTCGTCGGCCAGCTGGCGACGATTGCCGGACGCTCCAGTCCCGCAGCCGCCATACGAAGCAGGAGTTTGGAGATGGCCATCAGGGCACCCGTGTTGCCCGCAGAAACCGCCGCCTGGGCGGCTCCCGATTTCACGGCATCAATCGCGTTCCACATGCTGGAGCCCTT
>DLIT01000166.1:2682-5936 GCA_002483865.1 Brevundimonas sp. UBA7635 | reverse complement strand
GTTTCGGTCAGGTTGCAGCGCGCCATCTCGGCGCGGATTGCGGTTTCGTCGCCATGAAGCTGGAAGCGCACCCCCTCGCCTCCCCACTGAGCGAGATAGTGCTTGATGCCTCCCACCACGACGGAAGGACCGTGGTCGCCTCCCATGGCGTCGAGCGAGATCAGGGTAGTGTCTGCCAAGTGAAATCGACTCCGTCGCCGTCTTGCCGCGGCGTTTCTATCCTAAAGGAGTTGGACAAGAATGTCGCATCCGAGGGGATGCTATCTGGTGGACCCAAGGTCAACCTTCGTCAGAACCGCCTGACCTGTTTTGCAGGCCTTTCAGCACAGCAAAGGGCGAAATTTCGCCCGGCTCCGGCGGCTGCTCAAAGACAGCGCCCGGCTTGCGCGGAAAGGGATCAAGACTGAGCGCCAGCTGCTCGACGGCATACTGACCCAGGTCCAGCCGTCCGTCCTCGATCTCGTCAGGCGAATTGTCATCAAGCTCAATGTCGATCTCGAGGTCATCCTCGTCGTCGGCCGAACGCTCGGCCGCCTCGACCAGGTTGATGGTAAAGCGGCGGTCGACATGGACCGGCAGGGGCTCCAGCGTCAGCCCGCAGGTCTGGACCGCCTCGGCCATAACCCGGCCTTCCATGCGCCAGCCCGACACGGTAGGCGTCAGGCTGATTTCAGCGCTGAAGTCTTCCAGCGATTGCAGATCCAGGGCCTTGACGATGCGCTTGATGGCCTCGGCATCGGGCACCAACCGACGCTGCAGGCCCGCCCCGATGTGATGCAGCCTCAGCGGCTCGCTATAGGGTAAAGGAGGTAGAGTGAAGTTCATGGGGTGATCTCCGCCCAGGCCGGAGCCTTGGTCACCGAGGCAAAATTCTGGTCGCCCAGCGCCTGGACCGATGCTGCGGCATAGACAGCCAAGGCACGAGCGACGGCTGGCTCATCACTCTCATAGACATTCCTAGCCAGCGCTACGGCCAATTGGTCAACGTCGCGTTCGCGAAGAGGCTCCTCATAGGCGTGCATGCGGCCATAGAGTGACTCGCCCAGCTTGCGCATCTTCTTGCCAACGGAGATATCGCCCACGCCCAGCTCCCGCAGGGTATTGTCCAGGGACGAAACATAGGTATCGAACAGCAGTTGCGCTGCAGCCGCACCGCGTTCGCCTTCCTGTTTCAGCCTTTGATACAGAATCAGCACGTGAAGGGTGTACAGCTCAAATCGCGCATCAATGCGGTCGGCCACACCCATCTCGGTATAAAAGACGGGCTGGCGCGCCTGATTGACCGCCAGGCTGTACAGGTCCAGGCCCAGCCGTTCGTTCGGCCTTGGACGAAACATATTTCTAAGCATCAATACCAACCCCTTTTACGCCGCGACGTTGCACTAGGGCGCGTCGGCGGCTAGGTCAAAGACCTTGTTATGCTGAGGCGAACGCTGATGGCCCGATTCACACCGATTATTGCCGCCCTTTCGCTGGCCGCTGTAACAGGCGCCTGCGCGCCCGTCGTGGCTTCCCAGGGTTTCCAGGCGATCGACGCAAAGCCCCAGGACATCGTTGCAGGCACCGATACCAAGGAAACAGTCCTGGCGCGCCTGGGTTCGCCCTCGACCACCTCGACCTTCGAGTCCGACAGCGTCTGGTACTACATCAACCAGGTGACCGAGCGTTATACCTACAACCTGCCCAAGGTTTCCCAGCGGTCGGTGACCGAAATTGTGTTCGACGAAAACACGGACGTCGTGGCTGCGGTACGCACCCTGGGTCTGGAAGACGGTCGCGAGATCGCGATGAATGACCGCGAAACTCCGACCCGAGGCCGCTCGCTGACCATCCTGGAACAGCTGCTGGGCAACGTTGGCCGTGGCCAGCTGCCGCGCACGGACGAGGATGATCCCGGCCAGCGCCGCCCGGACTAAGCCATACGGCCCGCCCTCCCCTTGCGTGGGGCCTGAAATACGACGCCCCGGAGAGACACTCTCCGGGGCGTTTCCTTGTTCAGGCTGGCTTGGGGATCAGACGATCTTGCCACTGGCCAGGACGGCCAGGAGCAGTAAGGCCACGATGTTGGTGATCTTGATCATCGGGTTCACGGCGGGGCCGGAAGTGTCCTTGTAGGGATCCCCCACGGTGTCGCCGGTCACTGCAGCCTTGTGAGCCTCGGATCCCTTGGCATGGACAACACCATTCTTGTCGGTGAAGCCTTCCTCAATGACCTTCTTGGCATTGTCCCAGGCCCCACCGCCGGACGTCATCGAGATGGCGACGAACAGGCCGGTCACGATCACGCCCATCAGCATGGCCCCCAGAGCGGCAAAGGCATTGGCCTTGTCTGGCTGGATGATCAGGATCACGACAAACAGGACGATCGGCGACAGCACCGGCAGCAGGCTGGGCACGATCATCTCGCGAATCGCAGCGCTGGTCAGGATATCCACCGCCCGGCCATATTCAGGCTTGGCCTCATAGGTCATGATACCGGGTTTCTCGCGGAACTGACGACGAACCTCGGCCACGACCGCTTCTGCCGCCCGGCCCACGGCGGTCATCGACATACCACCGAACAGGAAGGGTAGAAGCCCCCCGAACAGCAGGCCCACAACCACATAGGGGTTGGACAGGTCAAAGGCGACGGCACCCAGGCCATCAAAGAAGCTGCCCGGTGCGGCCTCTGCCGCAAAGTGCTTCAGATCCTCGACATAGGCTGCGAACAGCACGAGGGCACCCAGACCCGCCGAGCCAATGGCATAGCCCTTGGTCACGGCCTTGGTGGTGTTGCCGACCGCATCCAGCGCATCGGTCGATACGCGGACTTCAGGTGCCAGGCCCGCCATCTCGGCAATGCCACCGGCGTTATCCGTCACCGGACCAAAGGCATCCAGGGCCACGATCATGCCCGCCACGCCCAGCATTGTGGTGGTGGCGATGGCAATGCCGAACAGACCCGCCAGTTGGAAGGACGCCACGATGCCGACAATGATGACCAGTGCCGGAAGGGCCGTGGACTCCAGCGACACCGCAAGACCCTGGATCACATTGGTGCCGTGCCCAGAAACCGAGGCATTGGCCACTGATCTGACCGGACGGAAACCCGTGCCGGTGTAGTATTCGGTGATAACCACGATAGCGGCGGTTACGGCCAGACCGACAACCCCGGCCCAGAAGAGGCTCATCGGTTGGATCAGCAGACCGTTCGAGGTCTCGACCGCCGCCGGGACCATGGTGGTGATGACCCACCAGACGGCGGCAATGGACAG
>DLIT01000166.1:0-2528 GCA_002483865.1 Brevundimonas sp. UBA7635 | reverse complement strand
TCGCCCACATTGTCCGCAATGGTGGCGGCGTTGCGAGGATCATCCTCGGGGATGCCGGCCTCGACCTTGCCGACCATGTCCCCGCCGACGTCAGCGCCCTTGGTAAAGATGCCGCCGCCCAGACGGGCAAAGATCGAGATCAGCGAGGCCCCGAAACCCAGGGCCACCAGGCCATCGACCACCTCGCGACTGGTTGAGGCAAAGGCCATGCCCTGGGTCATGAAGGCATAGTAGCCCGCTACGCCCAGCAAGGCTCCGCCCGCAACGAACATGCCGGTAATGGCTCCTGACCGGAAGGCCAGATTCAGCCCCTTTGACAGGCTTTCAGATGCCGCCTGGGCCGTTCGCACATTGGCCCGAACCGAGATCAGCATCCCGGCATAGCCCGCAGCCCCTGACAGGACCGCCCCGATCAGGAAGCCCAGCGCGGCCCAGGGCCCAATAAGCAAAAAGGCCGCGACCAAGATCACGACCCCTACGATACCAATGGTGGTGTACTGACGCTTGAGATAGGCCGATGCGCCTTCCTGAATCGCCGCAGCGATCTCGCGCATCCTGTCATTGCCGGTTCCGGCCTTCATCAGGGCGGCGGTCTGCAGGGCACCGTAAAGCACCCCCAAGCCGCCAGCCGCAATGACCAGCCACAGATAGTTCGTCATGGCGTTTCCAAGCCCTTGAGCAACAAGCGCACGGATCCTTGGCGCGGCCGGGCTTTTCGCCTCTTTCCGCCTTCCGGCCCCCCCGTGCGTTTACAGACGCAGGTTCACGTCCCCCGGGAATTGCTCAGGCAGAGTGTCAGTTGCGGCGACATGACGCAACAACGGTTTCTGACTGGCCAAGCCTGGTTTATCGGCGGTTACGGGACATCTGGCTGACAACCTCCACGCGGGTGACGGCCCCCTGCCCGATCACCGTCGAGGCGTGGCGCATGACGGCGGCGCGCAGGGCTCGGGAATCCACCTCGCGGTCCTGGTCAGGCAGGACGAAGGGGGTCTGGTGGGCGGTGCGCACCAGGGCATCACGAAGCAGGGGCTCCTTGACCTGGATCGTTTCGGGACGTGTGCCCTTGGCCAGGTGAAGTCGCATGTTTACAAAGACATAGTTGATCAAGCGGCCCTGCCGAATGATAGGCAGGCCGATCATGATCATGTCGAAAACATCGGCCTTGTCCCCGCCCGAGCTTGCATAAGCTAGCGCGGCCGGGCCCAGGCCAACAGGCAGGGTCAAGGCCGCCAAGGCTACCGTCTGGATCAGGGCGCGTCGGTTCATAACTTCGGCCTTGCCACAGTCCCTGTTAGCAAAGCGTTGCCGTCAATCGTGCGTCCATCCTGAACGGGTCGGCACGAGGGTTGCACCGATATAGCGAACCGACAGCCCCCTGCCTTCCACCACCCGACCGACACGGGTGAGGCGCAGGTGCCGCTTCTCGGCTTCGCGGCGCAGGGCCTCTTCCATCCCGGCCGGAGCAGTCAGGACGATTTCATAATCATCGCCACCGGTTGCCAGAAGCTCAAGCGCGGCCTGGGGATCAACCCGGCCATCCAGCCATGCCTGCCCCGCCGCAGACAGGGGCAGGACTTCAAGATCAAGGACGATTGCTGCGCCGCTCGCCGTAGCAATATGGGCGGTATCAGCCAAAAGCCCGTCAGAAACGTCGGCGCTGGCCGTGGCCATGGCGTGGACCACGGAGGCGAAGTCCAGGCGGGGCATGGGCGTGCGATAGGCGGCCGTCAGGGCCTGCAGCCGCTCCGGCTCCAGCGACAGCAGTCCCTGGGTTGCCTGAAGGCCCAGCCAGCCATCGCCCAGGGTACCTGTGACGAAGACCAGGTCACCCGGCTTGGCTCCTGCACGGCTGACCACGGCACCCGCCGGTGCCCAGCCCATCATGGTGGCCGAGAAGCTGGCGGGGCCCGGCGTCCTCACCGTGTCCCCACCCAGAAGGGCGATGTTGAACAGGGCCTGGTCGCGGCGCAGGCCGTCGGCAAAGGCCTCGCGCTCGGGCCAGCCGCAGCGTTCGGACCAGTGGCAGGCCAGCAGGTAGCCGAACGGCTCGGCCCCCTTGGCGGCCAGGTCGGACAGGTTCACCCGCAGCAGCTTCTGCGCGACCGTGTCCAGCGGATCATCGGGCAGGAAGTGCACGCCCTCGACGATTGCGTCCTTGGTCAGGACCAGGTCGAAGCCCGGGCGGGACGGAAGCACGGCCACGTCATCGGCCAGGCCCCGCGCCCACTCAGGATGGGCCAGCGGCTTCAGAAGCCGCTGGATCGTTTCGAACTCGCCAGCGACATCAATCGCGGGCATCACGCGCCACGCCGTCCAGCGCCGCGTTCACGAACTTGGCCTCGGCCTCGTCGAAGAAGGCCTTGGCCAGCTCGACGTATTCGTCGATGACGATTTCGCGCGGCACGTCCGGCTTGAACTTCAGCTCCCAGGCCCCGCAGCGCAGCAGGGCACGCAGGGTGGCGTCGAGGCGTTCCAGGCGCCAGTTCGAGGCCAGGCGGGCCTTGACCGCATCGTCGATGCCGCGC
>DLIT01000005.1 GCA_002483865.1 Brevundimonas sp. UBA7635 | reverse complement strand
TCCTCGGCGGTGCAGATGCCGACGCCGACCATGCGGTCACCATCTTCCAGCTTCATGGCTATCTTGCCCGCGCGATTCACGGTGGCAAAGTCGCTGAGCTTGTTACGACGCACGTCGCCCGACCTGGTGGCGAACATGATGTCGTAGTCGCCCCAGGTCGTTTCATCCTCGGGCAGAGGCAGCACGTTCATGATGCTGTCGCCCGGCTCAATGGGCAGCAGGTTGACGAAGGCCTTGCCCTTGGACTGCGGCGTGCCCAGCGGAAGGCGCCAGGTCTTGAGCTTGTAGGCCTTGCCATTGGTGGCGAAGAACAGGACCGGCGTGTGGGTCGAGGCCGAGAAGACGCCGGTGATGGCATCCTCGTCCTTCATCGACATGGCCGACCGGCCCTTGCCGCCGCGATGCTGGGTCCGATAGGCGTTGAGGGCCACGCGCTTCACATAGCCGGTGTGGGTGACGGTCACGACCATGTCCTCGCGCGGGATCAGGTCTTCGTCTTCCATCTCGTGGTCGCCCTCACCGATGACGGTGCGGCGCGGCACAGCGAACTGCTCCTTCACGGACAACAGATCCTCGCGGATGATGGCCAGGACGTTCTTGCGGTCCGACAGGATTTCCAGGTGACCCGAGATGGTACCCGCCAGGGTTCCGGCCTCACCAAAGATGTCGTCGCGGCCCAGGCCTGTCAGACGCGACAGGGTCAGGGCCAGAATGGCCTTGGCCTGTTCGTCCGTCAGCTTGATCAGACCGCCTTCGACCAGAACCGTGCGCGGGTCGGCAATAAGCTCGACCAGGGCCATCATGTCGCCAACGGGCCAGGCCTTGGCCTGCAGGCGCTCACGCGCCTCTGCCGGATCAGCCGACGAACGGATGATGTGGATCACCTCGTCGATATTGGCGACAGCAACGGCCAGACCGACCAGAACGTGGCCACGGTCACGGGCCTTGTTCAGTTCAAACTTGACGCGGCGGACGATGACGTCCTCGCGGAAATCAAGGAAGGCTTCCAGCAGGGCGCGCAGGCCCATCTGTTCCGGGCGGCCATGGTTCAGGGCCAACATATTGACGCCGAACGAGGATTGCAGCGCCGTGTAGCGATAAAGCTGGTTCAGGATCACATCGCCCGAAGCGTCACGCTTCAGCTCGATCACCATCCGCATGCCCTGACGGTCGGATTCGTCGCGAACGTCGGAAATACCTTCCAGACGCTTTTCGCGCACCATTTCGGCGATGCGCTCGATCAGGGTCTGCTTGTTCACCTGATAGGGCAGCTCGGTGATGACGATGGCTTCGCGATCCTTGCGGATCTCTTCGATCGAAGCCTTGCCGCGCACGATGACCGAGCCACGACCGTCACGCAGGGCATTGCGCGGCGCGGTTCGGCCCATAATCTCACCGCCCGTCGGGAAGTCCGGCCCCGGCACGATGTCCAGCAGGGCGTCGTCCGTCACGTCCGGATCGTCCAGCAGGGCCACTGCGGCGTCGATCACCTCTCCCAGGTTATGGGGCGGGATATTGGTCGCCATACCCACGGCGATACCGCCCGCGCCATTGACCAGCAGGTTCGGGATACGGGTTGGCAGGACAACCGGTTCCAGTTCCTTTTCATCGTAGTTCGGCTGGAAATCGACCGTGTTTTTGTCGATGTCCGTCAGCATTGCCACGGCGGCGTGCGTCATCCGGCTTTCGGTATAACGCATCGAGGCGGGCATATCGCCGTCGACCGAGCCGAAGTTGCCCTGACCATCCACGAGCGTCAGACCCATGGAGAAGTCCTGGGCCATGCGGACCAGAGCCATGTAGACCGAGGCGTCACCGTGCGGGTGGAAGCGACCCAGCACGTCACCGACGACACGCGCGCACTTCGAATAGGCGCGGTCAGGCGACATGTTCAGATCGTGCATCGAATAGAGGATGCGGCGGTGAACCGGCTTCAGACCATCGCGCGCGTCAGGCAGGGCGCGGCTGACGATCACGCTCATGGCGTAGTCGAGGTAGGAGCGCTTCAGCTCGTCTTCGATCGTGATGGTGGAAATATCGCCGGGCAGGGAGGGTGCGCCGTTGTCGTAGCTGTTGTCGGTCAAGGAAATCAGGCTTTAAATGGCCGGAATCGGAACGTGATCCGCTAGGATGGTTTCTAGCATCTGGGGGCGCTTAGGCAAAGCAGAGCCTCTGTTTTAACCGGACCAAAGGACAGCCAATCATGCGTATGCTCGCCCCTATCAGCCTCTCCCTGACCGTCGGTGCCCTGACGGCTTCCTGCGCCACCGCCCAGAGCGCGAATTCGCCGGCAGACCACACCGGCATGGCGCACGCCGCCACCGCCGAGGGCCCTGCCATGCGAGCGACGCCGGGCCAGACCGGACGCGCCTCCCTGATCAATGCCCAGGGCGAGCAGATCGGCCAGTTGACCCTGACCCAGGGAACCACTGGCCTGCTGATCCGTGTCGAGGCCACGGGCCTGACGCCGGGCTGGCACGGCATCCATCTGCACGCCACCGGTCAGTGCGCTGCGCCCTTCACTTCCGCAGGGGGCCATATCAAGCACAATACCGACGGCGTGCATGGTCTGCTGAATCCCGAAGGTCCCGATAATGGCGACCTGCCCAATATCTTCGCCGATGCCCAAGGCGCGGTGAAGGCAGAGCTGTTCACCACTCGGGCTCGCATCGCGGCAGAAGGTCCCGGCGAATGGCTGTGGGATGCCGATGGTTCGGCCCTGGTGATCCACGCCAATGCCGACGACCACACCAGCCAGCCTATCGGCGGGGCTGGCGATCGGGTGGCCTGCGCGGTTCTCAGCGCCAACTAGGCAGGTAAAAGCGGCTCAGGCCTTGGCGGCACCAGCGCGAAGCCCGCGCTCCGCTAGGGCTACGACCACCACGCCCACCAACGTCAAGGCCACGCCGGTGAGGATCTGGGGCGTCAGGACGTCCCCCATCCACAGCCAGCCGATCAGGATGGACACTAGGGGGGCTCCCAGCAGATAGGGCGTCACGCGCCCGGCCTCTCGCCGCTGCACCAGCCAAAAGACCAGGCTGGTCGCCAGTACTGATGAGACCAGACCTGCCCAGACTATTGTGCCCCACACCAGCGGTGTCGCGGTCTTGATCGCCTGCCACTGCCCGGTTTCGAAAACGGCACTGCCGACCGCCATGGCAGGCAGGGCCGTCAAAGCCAGAAGCCCCTGCATCTTCAGCGGGGAAATGGAGGCGGTGCGACGCGCGATCACGGTCACCAGCGCCCAGACCGAGGCACCCGCAGCGCCGACCAGAATGGCCTTGCCGTCCTGCAAGGCATGGGCATCCAGGGTCATCCAGGCGATGCCGATCAGGGCAATGGCCAATCCTGCGACCGCCACCCTGGAAATGCGTTCACCCAGCAACAGGAAGGCAAAGACCGAGGTCATCGGAATCCATAGCTGGGTGGCCACTGTGACGGGGCTGACGTCCTGGGCCAGCGAATAGGCCAGATAGATCAGCCCATAGTGCAACGGCCCGCCCAACACCGCGATCAGGATCAGGCTTTTCCAGTTCGGGAAAGGCGGGCGAACGAACCAGGCCAGGCAGGCGGCCGCTAGGGCGAACCTGAAGCTGACGACCAGCAGCGGCGGCATATGTTCGGTCGCGATCTTGGCCGCCGCATTGTTCACGCCCCAGATCACCACGACCGCCACAATCGCGGCGATTTCGGCTAGACCAAGTGGGGAGACAGGGCGACGGTTCACGCCAGCCTGTTGCCATATCGAACCGGAAAATACGCCTCACATTCCGTGTCCACACCTTACATTATTGCCCATTCAGGACGTGGACGCGGCCGGTAAGGGTGATATGGGGCCTGCCATCGAGTGATGAGGTTGATCCATGCGTGTTCTTGCCGCCGTGTTGATGGCAACTGCAGCCCTGACGACGGGCCCGGCACTGGCCCAGACAGCCGCTCAAAGCGTGGTGGTCTCGCCCCAGGCCCTGCCTGCCCCTGATGGCCGCCCTCGCCTGTTCCTGGGCGGCAGCATCGACATGGGGAATGCGCCTGACTGGCAGGCAGCCATGACCGAGGCCCTCTCGGACATGGACGTAGTGGTCTTGAATCCGCGCCGTCCTGACTGGAACAAGGACTGGAAGCCGATCGCCTCCGAGCCCGAGTTCCGCCGCCAGGTGGAATGGGAGCTGGCCGCCCTGGAGGCCAGCGACGTCATCGTCATCTATTTCGCTCCCGGCAGCCAAAGCCCGATCAGCCTGCTGGAAATGGGCCTGTTCGCGCGCACCGGAAAGCTGATTGTCCTGGCCCCCGACGGCTTCTGGCGCAAGGGCAATGTCGACATCACCGCCGAGTTCTATGGCGTGAAACAGGTTGCTACCAGGGATGAGCTGCTGGTCGCCGTCCGCGAAGCCCTGGACAAGCACTCGGCCGAATAGGCCGAATCCCCTCCCCTGCCCGCCGCCGGCCGTAGAAACAAGAAAGGCCCTCCGGTAACCGGAGGGCCTTTTGCTTTGGGAGCTTTGCGCCCGATCAGAACGGAATGTCGTCGTTCAGGTCGTAGGATTCCTTGGGACCCGAGGGACGGTTGGCACCGCCGGTCGAGAAACCCGAGGAGTAGTCGTCATCGCCGCGACCGCCGCCCGATTGACCGCCGCCATAACCGCCGCCTGAACCGCCTTCAGCACGACCGCCCAGCATGGTCAGCTGGCCATTGAAGCGTTGCAGGACGATCTCGGTCGAATATTTCTCGACGCCCTGGGCATCAGTGTACTTGCGGGTCTGCAGCGAGCCCTCGATGTAAACGGTGGAGCCCTTCTTCAGGTAGTTTTCAGCCACCTTGACGATGTTCTCGTTGAAGATGACGACCTGGTGCCACTCGGTCTTTTCCTTGCGCTCGCCGGTGGCCTTGTCGCGCCATTGTTCCGAGGTGGCGATGCGCAGGTTAGCGACGCGGTCGCCGCTGTTCAGGGTGCGGATTTCCGGGTCACGACCCAGATTGCCGATAAGGATGACCTTGTTGACGCTACCGGCCATGACCGATGTCCTTTATCTCTGATGCCGTCGCCTGACTTAGCAGACGCCGGATCTATGTTCCAGTTTTGTTCGCGTCCGATTACAGACGGGAAATTCAGTTGGGGGCGACGGCGACCGGGCGACTGTCGATGTCGCGCTGGATCGCCCCAGGGATAGCCAGTCGACCATCACCCGTCCGCGTCAACGCAAAAAAGCGAGGCCCGGTCAGGGTCTTACCGAACTTTACCCCGCCCCGGTCGATAAAGATGTACTGCCCCTGATAGGCCCCGATCAGGTCGCGGTTCGACCCGCCCATGCGCAGGAACCGCAGCCGCATTTCTTCCAGCCGCGCCGCGCAGAATTCGATCTGCGGCTGGTCGCGATGCAGGACGTTAAACTGCGGCTTGCCATCATTGTTCGGGAAGGTGACGTGATAACAGACCCCCTCGTCGGCCGGAGCGGCAACTTCGCCTTCTCCGCAACCGGCCAGAACCAGCGTCGCCGTGCCCAGGGCAAGGGTAAGGATCAGGGATTTCAGGCTCATCGCGGCACCTCGGGGAATTGGCAGCTACGGTCCTGCTGGGCCAGGGTGCGGAAGCGGACATTGTCGCGCGACTGCTCTACGCGGCGGGGCACCAGACGCAGGGTTGTGTCACCCCAGCGGCCGTACTGGGCCTCACCGGGGCGCAGGCAGATTCCCGAGTACAGGGCCTGGATACAGTTGCCCAGGCTCATCTCACCAACCATCCGCCATTCTGAGCCGGTGTGGCGCATACAGGCTGTGCCTGCACCCGGTGCCGGGGCCGATGGACGCGGTTCGGCCTGGGGCCGCGGCTGGGTCTCGATCGGCGGTGTCAGATAATCGTCGGTCGCGACGGGGGGTAGTTCGGGCGGCGGCGAGAAGGCGGCGGTGGGGGCGGCTGCCAGGCTGCCAGTAGAATCCAGGCCAACATCCAGGGCACTGGTCGCTACTCCATTGCGCTGGGCACAGCTGGCCAGAGTCGCCAGGCCCACAAACTGACCATCGACAAAACAGCGCAGCTCGCGACTGGGCTCCAGACCTGGAGCGTCAGCTACCTCAACGGTCAGTCCGCCCTGGGCGGCCGGGGGGGCTTCGGCTGGCGTATCGCGTCCACTGCCGAACAGGGCGGCGGCCAGAACAGCGGCCAGAACAGCCACGCCCGCCCCGGCCAGGAGCACGTTGCGATTAGTCTTGGTGAGAGCCATACAGAACCTGACGCCAATGTTGCTCTCAATAACCCCTGCCGAGGCCGATGCGTCAACCTAAAGAGCAAGCTGCCCCCATCAGCGTTACCGTTCTGGGGATAGGATCAGCCCATCAGTCGGGCCAGGGCCGCTTGATAATTGGCGATCTGGTTCTGCAGATAAACAGGCACCGTGCCGCCCTTGACAGAGGTCGTTTTGGACGCTGGTGCCAGGGCCGAATAGGCGTCCCTCAGAGACCGGACACCGGCCGCCAGTATATCCAGCGCCGCCTTGGCATCCTCTGCCGTATCCAGGCTCAGCCGAGAGGGCAGATCAATGCCGACCGTGCGAATGTCAGAGGCCTTTGGACCCACGTAGCCCGGCGACAAACCCAGTCCGCCCAGGGCATCACGCCCCGCCTCCCCTGCCCTGAAGATCACGCCCGCCTGACCGTCAGTCGCCGTGATGGTCAGCCGTTGCACGCCCCCCGCCGTCACGCGCTCGCCAGCTTCCAGACCAGTAGCCTGGTCGCGTTCCGTCGTCAGGGTGACGCTGACGTTCCGTCCGGCCGCGCGCTCGATCTTGGTGGCCAGGCTACGCAGGGTATCCTTGGCATCAATCGTAATGGCCACTTCGCGTCCCGAGTTGGCGGCAGTCACATAAAAGCGGTCCCCGGCCCTCAGCGACGTGGCATCGATCAGCCGTTGGGAATCGCCCTGGTTCAGCACGCCGGTCGGCAAGCCCAGGCGATCCAGAATACTGGCCCCGTCCTTGGCTACCACCAGGGTCGAAGGCCGGGCCTGCAGGCCGTCCGACGTCCAGGTCTGGGTCCACTCCACCGCCCCGGTGTCGGGGTCGATACGGCTCAGATAGCCCCGTGAGGGGTCTTCATCCTTGGCGGTCAGGGCTCGGTCAGAAATCCCGGTCAGCCAGACCTTGCCGTCAACAATCTTGACGTCGGTGGCCGTGTCATTGCCAGCCCCCCCGACATAGGTCAGGCGATCGCCCGCCGAGGCAGTCAGGTCAGCCGACAACACCGCCACGAAGGCGTCCATGCCCCCGCTGTGCGCGGTGTTGGTCTGGCCTATATCCAGCCCTTCATTGCGCGTCTGTCCCGCCAGGATGACGCGACCATTCTCGATCGAAATGCCGGAAATCTCGCCGCCAGCGATACTGCCCAGATCCCTTTGCGACAGCAGGCTTGGTCCTCCCGCGCCCAATTGGAAGCTGCGCACAACCAGCCGGCCGTTCTCGACCCCGGCGGTATAGAGCTTGTCGCCAAGCGTGGTCATGGCCTGGACACTGTCGTCGCCCGAGGTGCCGAACTGGGTCGTGCCCTGCATAAGCGGCTGCAAGGGGGCCAGGCTGTGGGCCTGGGTTTCACTGAAGCTCTGGACATAGCCGTCCCAGCCACCAACCACCGAGCCACCTGGCATGGCCGACTTGGCCCGCCCCGCCACATGGATGCGTCCATCTTCGCCAAAGGCGACCGCCGTGGCCTCATCTGCTGCCTTGGCACCGCGACGCTGGGTCCATTGTTCGGTGCCGTCAGCGGCATAGACCGAGACAAAGCTGTCGGCTTCTCGCGCGTCCGTGACATGGGCACCGGGCAGCAGGCCACCGACGACCGAACCAGCCACGGCGACGCGGCCGTCATCGTCCACGGCCAGGGCATATCCCGTGGCCATATCCGCCGCCCCCAAGGCCCTGCTGAACAGAAGCTTGCCCGCCGAATCCATCTTCATCAGCACGACGTCGCTGGTGCCCTTGATCGGCTGGTTGTCCAAGCCCTCGGAAACATTGGCCACCATCCAGACCGAGCCGTCTGGTGCCATGGCGCTGGCGCGGACCGAGTCGACCCCTGCGGGCAGGGCCGTCTTGGCGATCTGGCCCTCGACCCACTGTGGCTGGTGCGCGGCGTTGAAGGTCACACCTTCCTGAAACTTGAGCACTTCCTGTTGGCCCGTCCCGTCGCCCTGGACGACATAGACGGCATTGGATGTGACGGCAGGCAGGAACTGCACCGTCTCGACCGAGCTGCCGCGCACGTTCAGGGCCCAACTCTCGCCGCGCGACGGCAAGGTAATCGTCTTGTCCCCCACCTTGAGGGTCCGGGGCTCCTCCTCGACCATTTCGCGGCCAACGCGGGTTTCAAAGCCTGCAGCTTCCAGCTTGCTATTGATATGGGCTGTGACCGACGACAGCGTGCGCGGCGTGGCACCCATCTCTGACAGGTCGATTGCGACCGTCTGCTGGGTCTGGCCTCGTGTGACCGAAATGCCAAAGCGCACATCGCCCTGGAAGGCCTCGACCTCTGCGGTCAGGCTGCCGGTATGAAGAATACCGGTCGAATAGAGCTGGGATGCCCGAGGCACTGCGGCCGAGGTCTGGGCCTTGGCCTGGGACTGGCCCTCGATCAGGCGAACGCCCTCAAGATCGGCAGACCCAAGATAGGCCTTGATCTCGGTCAGACCCGCTTCCATCCGCCGAGCCAGTTGGGCCCGTTCCAGGGCACTTACGGCCTTGGCCGTGCCACGCTCTGCCAGGGCCTCCAGCATGGAGAGCCCCTGGTACATCGAGAAAATCTTGCGATAATCGCTGCTGTTGGCCCCTATCAGGTCCAGCCGGGCATCGTTTTCATTGATGAAGCGGCGGCCACTCAAAGCCGCGCGCAGCAGCTCCGACTGCGTGGCTTTGGGCGCAGCCGCGGCCCAGGGCGCTGTCGGCTGCTTCTTTACAGGCACCGAAGTGCCACTCGACCCGTAGAATGAGGTCGAGGTCGCACCGTACAAGCCAAGAAGATAGCTGTTGTTGATCACAGGCGGCCTTGCTCCGCCATCAGGCTATAGTCCCGCTTTGGTAATAAACGGTTTAAAATCATCCGGTCGGCGCGAAAGTCCATCCTGCCGGGACCGATCAGTTCCGGGAAAGGCGGTCCTTAGCCCTTGAACAGCGACAGGATGATCTGCGGCGACTGGTTGGCGATGGACAGGGCCTGCGAACCCAGTTGCTGCTGGACCTGCAGAGCCTGCAGACGAGCACTTTCCTTCGCCAGATCGGCATCCACCAGGTTACCGATGCCGGTTTCCAAAGAATCCATCAGCTTGGTCACGAAGGTGGTGTGATTGCCGATCTGCTTCGACTGGGCACCCAGTTCGGCCAGAGCGGCCGTGGTGGTAGTCAAGGCCGCTTCGACGGCCCCCAGGGCTGCGGCCGCATTGGTTTCGTCAAGCAGGTCGATCGCCCCACCCAGGCCCAGCCCGGCCAGCGACAGGTTCTGTCGCGACATCAGGATGGTCTCGGACGCATCGGCGTTGGCCAGGAATTCGAGGTCGTCGGTCTCCGCCCCGTTCAAGATGTTCTCGCCATCGAAGGAGGCGTTGGCGGCGAATGAGGCCACCGACAGAAGCAGGGTCTGAAACTCGTCGTTATAGGCCGTACGGGTCGCCAGCGAGGCCGACGGGTCCGAAGCCGCGGTTGCCTTCTGGCGCAGCTCGATCAGCAGATCCGAAATCTGCTGGCCGGCCGCCATGGCGACATCTGCGATGGAGGTGGCGCGGTCCAGGCTGGTCTTGACCGATTCCAGTGCGCCACTATCTGCGCGCTGGTTCTGGGCTATGGCCCAGGTCGCCGCATTGTCCCGTGCTCCGCCGACCTTCAGGCCGGTCGAGATACGGTTCTGCGTGTCGGACAGCCGCGAGTTGATGGAGTTCAGATTCTGGAGCGCGATCAGCGCGGACGCATTTGTGTTTACACTATTGGTCATGGCTTCTAGCCCCAGTTAAGCTTCTGGAAGCCATTATTGCCCGGAATCCTGATCGTATGGTTAACGGAACATCAAATCGCGCCGCTGCCCGGACGGCAGCGACGTTAAATGGCGACCTTGTCGACGAAATCAGGCCGACGTCTTGATCACGCCGCCCGCGTCATAGGCCGGGTCATCGGCAAGATCAGCCAGGACCTTGTGCGGGATCTGGCGAATGACGTCGCCGGTTGAGCGGTCCAGAACCTTATAGACAAAGCCGCTGGGCCCCTGCTCGATGGCAAGGCGTGGCTGACTATCGAGACTTTCAACCGACACCTGCGGTGCCAGATTGGGCTGGGCAGGAGCTTGCAGCTCATGCGCTGCGATGGATACGCCGGGTACTCTGATGACGTTGTCGGTCATTTCCCTTACGCGACCAGGTCGCGTCCCTCTTTATCGTGAGACGGCGGGGGCGAGGCCGCAGGACCCTGCCCCCGCGCTCAACTTAGCGGAACAGGCCGAGCAGGATCGAGCTCGACTGGTTCGCGATCGACAGAGCCTGCACACCCAGCTGTTGCTTGGTTTGCAGGGCCGTCAGCTTGGCGCTTTCCTTGGCGAGGTCGGCGTCAACCAGGTTGCCGATACCGACTTCCAGGGCGTCCTGCATCTTCGAGGTGAAGGTGATCTGACGCTCCAGCGACTTCGACTGGGTACCCAGCGTAGCCATGTCCGCCGTAAAGGCCGTAATGGCGGCTTCAACTTCCGCTGCGGTTGCACCGGCTGGCGTGCCATCGGCGGTCACGCCACCGATAGCAAAGGTCGTGCCCGCGGTATCGGAAAGAACAGTACCAGCAGCAGTCCAGAGGTTTTCGCCGTCGAAGTTGGCACCGGCCAGGGCGCTGTCGATTTCCGTTTGCAGAGCGGCATAGTCTGCGTTCAGAGCGGCAAGCGTCTCGGTGCTGCCGCCGGATTCGATGGCAACGGCCAAGGTCTTCATTTCGGTCAAGGCGGCGACGACAGTGTCGCCCGCTGCCAGGGCTACGTCCACCAGGGACTGACCGCGTTGCATGGACTGCTTCACGGCGTTCAGGGCACCCATTTCGGCGCGCTGATTGGTAGCGATGGCGAAGATTGCGCCGTTGTCCTTGGCCGACGACACAGCCATACCCGTGTTGACACGGTTCTGGGTGACGTTCAGGTCGCGGTTGGTGGCGTTCAGGTTTTGCAGCGCAACAATTGCGCCGTGATTCGTATTGATGCTGTTAGCCATTTTGGCTGTCCTTTTTTGTCTTCAGACGATGTCCGACGCCATTTTGGCTGCCGGGAGCTTTCTGCTCGGCAGGCTCTCCTGCAACGGCCAGGCCAGAAGCCTGAAAGCAGCTAGAAATATTTTTACTGAAATAATTCAAGCTTCTACCCTTGGCGCAACCCGATCGACGCCCGGCAGAATGTGCCTCCCGGCTCAGTCAGCGGCAGTTTTTGCCGCCCTGCCGGGCAATTTCTGCCGGGCACGGGCCAGCTCCAGGCTCCAGAGGTCATACAGGGCTCGCTCTTCCAGCAGGATATCGACCGCCATCCGGCGCGCCATGTCACATGCCACCAGATCCGCACCTCGAGCCATATAGGTCCGCTCCAGATCAGCCTGAGCGGGATCGGACGGCAACTGGCTCAGCCGACAGGGGCGGCTCAGCCATTCCGGCAGCGACAGGCGTGGCGGTGCAACCGGCAAGCTGGATGGCGAGGCGGCACAGCTCGCGATCATGACCATGCAGGCGATCAGCACGATCCCCATCCAAAGGCGTCTCGGCATCCTCGGCCTCCCTGGCTCTCTGTTCATATCCGGCCGTCACCACGGCCACCTGTTGCAAGGCTTCATGCGCCTTGGCTTCTGAGCGTGCGCGTCTGATGGCCCCCTCAGCCTCCAGCTGGCGCGCCAGCCGCTCAGCCTCGGCCTGCTCGGCCCGGCGCTCGGCGCGTTCAAGCCGCATCGCGGAGCGCCCAAACGGATCCCAGACCAGCCCCACTGAGCG
>DLIT01000165.1:1613-8102 GCA_002483865.1 Brevundimonas sp. UBA7635 | reverse complement strand
CCCCGAACCACCGCGGCAGCCAGCCCCGCTCGGCGGCCGCCCGCGCCGTCTCGCCCCCGGTCATGGTCCATCCAACGATGGTGCCGCTGGTCTTGATCACGGCGCAGGCCGCCACCAGCCCGGCGACTGAGGCTCCCATGACCCGGGTGACCAGGTCGGCGAAGGGGCTGGTCGATTCCGCTAGGGCCCCTGCCGGAATGACGCCAAAGACCGCCACGCAGGCGGCGACATAGACGACGAAGGCCAAAAGTACGCCGACGACCGAGGCCAGGCCGACATCACGGCCGGGGTTCTTCACCCGCCCCGACAGGACCGCCGCGCTTTCGACGCCCAGGAAGGCCCAGAAGATGATAGCCAGGGATGCCGGGACCGTGTGGATCAGGGGCTCGCCCGCGGGGCTCCAGCTGGCGGCAAAGATGCGGCCATCAAAGGCCACGGCCCCGGCGATGATGGCCAGGACAATCGGCACCAGCCCCATGACCAGGCTCAGGGCACCAAACCGCGCCGCTGAACGCGTGCCAAGCGCATAGATGCCGGTGGTGATCCACAGCAGGACCAGATTGGCCAGGCCGCCCCACAGCGGCTGCTTCAGCACAGGAAAGAAGAAGGCCAGGTAGCCGACCGCCGCCACCGCCACGGCCACATTGCCGACGACGCAGGCCGCCCAGTAGAACAGGCCCGCCTGATAACCCAGGAACCGCCCCAGGCCCTGGGAGGCGAAATCGGCCAGGCCATCGGCCCGCGGCATCAGGCGGCCAAGCCCGCCGAACACCAGGGCCAGGGTCACCGCCCCTGCCCCGCAGACCAGCCAGCCGATCAGGCTGGAACTGCCGGTCGGGGCCAGGGTCACAGGCAGGAGATAGACCCCCGATCCAATCATGTTGCCCGCCACGACCAGGGCCGCCAGGCCCCAGCCGATCCGGCGCGGTTGCTGTTGAAGGATGTCGATTTGACTCATGGCTGCGGCATAGACTCAAACGAGGCGATCGTCGCCCACAGAATGAAGGGGTGCTATGCCCGCCCCTCCGACGGAGCCCTGCAAATGACCATCACGACCATTGGCCTCGATGCCGACGACACCCTCTGGCACAATGAGACCATCTTCCGGCTGAGCCAGAAACGGTTCGCCGAACTTCTGGGCGACCACGCCGACGAGCCGGTGATGATGGAGCGGCTGGCCGAGGTCGAGCGGCGCAATCTTCGCCTCTATGGCTATGGCATCAAGGGCTTCACCCTGTCGATGCTGGAGACCGCCATGGAGCTGTGCGACGGCGAAGCCCCGCCCCATATCGTGCGCGAGATTCTGGCCGCCGGTCGCGAAATGCTGGTCCACCCGGTCGAGACCCTTCCCGGCGTCGATGAGGTCCTGGCCGAGCTTGTCGAGCAATATCGCCTGGTCCTGATCACCAAGGGCGACCTGATGGACCAGGAACGCAAGCTGGCGGCCTCGGGCCTGGGCGAGCTGTTCGCGGCGGTGGAGATCGTCTCGGAGAAGGACCGCAGCACCTATCACCGCGTGTTCCAGCGCCACGGTTCCGGCGCGGCCGAGGCGGTGATGGCCGGAAACTCGATGCGATCAGACGTCCTGCCCGCCCTCGAAGCCGGGGCCTATGCCTGCCACATTCCCTACGAGATCACCTGGACCCATGAACTGGCCGACGCCCCGGAAAACCACCCGCGTTATGTAAGCCTGTCAAAGATTTTGGAACTTCCGGACTGGATCCGAACGATCACCAGATAAAACGTCGATACCAAACAATATTAGCTAAATACCTGCGTATTACGGGCCTGATCAGAACACAATGAAGACACTATATGTACATTTATGTAACATTCACGCAACAAGCCGTCATCTTTGCGTCCCATACACCCCACCACGTTTAAGCTACTCTTGACCGCTGGGCGCATGATTTTGCCTCTGGGACCCCTGTAGGTATTCCCCGAAGGATCATGTTCATGCGTTTCAACCGCTCCCACCTGTTGGCGAGTTCCATTCTGGCCAGCACCCTGGTGGCGACGACCGCTTTGGCCCAGGAGGTTTCGGCCCAGGAAGCTCCGGCTGCCGCAGCGTCGGACGAGGCCTCCCAACTTGACGAGATCGTCGTCACGGGCTCGCGCCTGCGTCGCAACGCCGCCAACGCCCCCACCCCGCTGATCCAGGTCACCCAGGAAGAGATCCTGTCCTCGGGCCAGACCAGCCTGATCGACCAACTCGCCACCATCCCGGCCCTGCAAAACTCGACCGTGCCGTCGGACACGACCGGTTCGAGCCTGAACGCGGGCGGCCTGTCCCTGGCCAACCTGCGCTCGCTGGGTTCCAACCGCACCCTGACCCTGGTGGACGGCAAGCGTCACGTCGGCTCGTCGGGCGGTTCGCTGTCGGTTGACGTCGACTCGGTGCCGCGCCTGCTGATCCAGAACGTCGAGATCATCACCGGCGGTGCCTCGTCGGTCTATGGTGCCGACGCCGTTTCGGGCGTGTTGAACTTCATCCTGAAGAAGGATTTCGAAGGAGCCGAGATTGATGCCAACTACGGCCAGATCAATGACAATGGCGAAGCCACGCGCCGCGTTTCTGCCCTGATCGGCAAGAACTTCCTCGACGGGCGCCTGAACCTGTACGGCCACGCCGAATGGGAGAAGATCGACAACGTCGATTCCATGGACATCGACTGGATCGCCCGCGGCCCGGCCCGCCTGAGCGTTGACGCCGATCCGACCAACGCCCCCTATGACGGCCTGCTGGATGCCGAGCTGTTCACCGGCCTGAACCGCCTGGACATCCTGCCCTGGGGCCAGACCACCCTGGCCAACATCCAGCGTCCCAGCGACCTGACCAACCCGAACATCCCGTATCAGAACTGCTTCCCGGGCGGCAGCTTCTCCTACGCGATGAACTGCTACGGCATCATGCCGGGCAAGACCTTCGTCTTTGACGGCACCACGGCCCGCGAAGCCAACTTCGGCGATCGCGTCGGCGCGGTCGGGATCAACCGTCCCTACAACGTGGGCGGCGACGGCATGCCACTGGGCGAGGTCGCCGGTTACAGCCGCATCCCCGCGTCGGAATCGCAGCGTTACCAGGTCGGTGCCAGCTTCGACGTCACCGACAGCATCCGCCTGACGGCCTCGGCGAAGTACATCACCGAAGAAACCTTCATGCGCGGCCAGCCGACCTTCTTCGACGTCGACCTGGACAACACCTCCTACGCCGCCAACGCCACCAACTCGATCTGGGGCACCTCGGCCTTCGACCTGCGCTGGGATGACAACGCCTTCCTGCCGCAGAACCTGAAGGATGCGATCGCCAACAACCGCGTCGACATCTATTCGGCCCCGACCGCGACCTCGCCGGGTCAGCTGATCGAAAGCCGCGCCCTGCCGATCGCCCGCCACAGCTTCTTTGGCCCCGAGCGTTCGCAAAAGAACACCCGCGACCTGCAGCAGTACAGCCTGGGCCTGGACGGCTATTACGGTGACCTGGCCTTCTTCAAGGACGTGAAGTGGGACATCGGCTACAACTACGGCAAGGCTGAAATCGAGAACCTGGAACGCGGCGTGGACAGCCAGCGCATGGCCCTGGCGGCCGATGCCGTGGTCGACACTGCCGGTATCCTGGGCACGCCGGGCGGCATCGTCTGCCGTTCGACCCTGCTGAACGCCCAGGGCCTGGCTGCGGCTGACCTGGTGCGCGGCGGCGACCTGGCCGACACCGAATACGGCCGCCAGTCCCTGGCCCAGTGCGCCCCGCTGAACATCTTCGGCGCTGGTAACCAGTCGGCCGAGGCCCTGGAATATGTCGACGCCTTCGTCCGCGTCCAGGACGTTAACGAACAGCACCAGGCCATCGCCTCGATGTCCAGCGAGCTGTGGGACTTCTGGGGCGCCGGCAACATCGGCCTGGCCCTGGGCGCTGAATGGCGCAAGGAAACCACCTCGGGCATCGGCCGCTCGGCCTCGGCCGGTGACCGCCTGCTGTTCCTGAACACTGGTGCCGACTTCCCCGAGGTCAGCTACGAGTCCAAGGAGCTGTTCGGCGAGCTGTCCGTGCCGCTGTTCCGCGACAGCAAGCTGGGTGAATACGCCGAACTGTCGGGCTCCTACCGCTGGGCCGACTACACCACCGTGGGCAATGTCGACGTCTATGGCGTGAACCTGGTTTACCGCCCGATCCGCGACATCACCTTCAAGACCAGCTTCAACACCTCGGTGCGCGTGCCGAACCTGGACGAGAACTACTCGCCCTACGGCCAGACCTTCGCCAACAACTTCGCTGACCCCTGCGCCACGACCAACATCGCGGCCCTGGACGACCAGGAAATCAAGGCCAACCGCATCAAGAACTGCTCGACCCTGGCAAGCCAACAGGGCCTGGCCTTTGACTTCGCCGGTGAAACCGCCACCAACACCGACGACTTCAACCCGAACTACACCTCGGGCCTGGCTGGCGTCTCGGGCGGCAACCCCAACCTGCGTCCTGAAGAATCGGAATCCTTCACCTTCTCGACGGTCATCCAGCCGCGCGTCATCCCGGGCCTGACCCTGTCGCTCGACTACTATGAGATCCGCATCGACCAGGTGATCGCCTCGGTCTCGGTTCCGACCATTGCCGCCAACTGCGTCAGCGGTGCCGAGCTGAACATGGATGCCTGCGGTTCGATCTTCCGCAACAACCCGGACATTCCGTTCGGCGTCGGTGCCCCGTCGGGCGATCCGATCGGCGGCTTCATCCAGAGCGCCTTCAACTATGCCGCCCTGGAAACCCGCGGTCTGGACTTCGGTGCAAACTATTCCTGGGACATGCTGGACTATGGCAAGAACTGGGGCCGTTTCGACTACCGCCTGAACGGTTCATGGCTGATCGAGCAGAAGCAGTTCCTGAACGAGCAGGATCCGTCGGACTACACCGAGCTGGCCGGTGGCTTCAGCGGCACCAGCGTCTATCCGCGCGTGCGCCTGTCGTCGTCGCTGACCTGGAAGCCTGACGACATCTGGAGCGTCAACTGGACCGCAGACTGGCAGTCCGCCGCGAACATCGTGCGTTCACGCGACTTCATCAACAATGCTGACAGCCGCCTGGCCGATCAGCTGGATACCGGCAACTTCGTGCGTCACGATCTCACGGTCCGCTACAACGTCCGTGACGACCTGACCCTGCGCGCCGGTGTGGTGAACTTGTTTGACGCCGAACAGCGCGACATCCTGGGCACCACCATCTACTCGAACTACGACGCCTATGGCCGTCGCTTCTTCGTGGGCCTGAACTACCGCATGTGGTAAGTCGCGGTTCGATCCCGAGCCGGAAAGGGCGGTCCCGCAAGGGCCGCCCTTTTTTCTTGGCGATCCTACCTAAGGCGACCTTGCCATTGGGGGGAGGTGCCTCTAAACGGGCCGCTTAGCCGACAACCTGAACGGATCGGTCGCGGGGCCCGCCTTGCGTCCGGTTTTTCGCGCGCGTGGAGACCTGCGCTGACCTATCACGAGGAAAAGGACACCATGGTGCGCGCTGCCCTGGCTGAAAAGGGCGACAGCGGGATCACCCCGCGTCATACCCTGTTCTATTTCTATGGTGATGAGGATCTGCACGGCGATCTGTGCGAAGTGGCGCGCCGTGCGGGTTTCCTGACGCGGGGCCAGGGCGATATGACCGTTCTGGAAACTACAATGCCGGTCGACGAGGCGTCTTTCGCGCCTGTGTCGGCCATGATGCAATCCTGGGCCACGGCCTTCCAGCTCGACTACGAGGGCTGGGAGTGCGTGGTCGTGAGCTGAGTAACGCCGATGCCTAAACGTACAGACATCCAGTCCATTCTGATCATCGGTGCAGGTCCGATCGTCATCGGTCAGGCCTGTGAGTTCGACTATTCGGGCGTTCAGGCCTGTAAGGCGCTGAAGGCCGAGGGCTATCGCGTCATTCTGGTGAACTCGAACCCGGCCACCATCATGACGGACCCGGAGGTGGCCGACGCCACCTATATCGAGCCCATCACGCCGGAGATGGTCGAAAAGATCATTGCCAAGGAACGCCCTGACGCGCTCCTGCCGACCATGGGCGGCCAGACCGCGCTGAACACGGCGCTGGCGCTTGAATCCTCCGGTGCCCTGGCCCGCCACGGCGTCGAGATGATCGGCGCCAAGGCCGAGGTCATCGACAAGGCCGAGGACCGCCAGAAATTCCGCGACGCCATGGACAAGCTGGGTCTGGAAAGCCCCCGCTCGCGCGCCATCCACCACATCGAGGAAGCCGACGACGCCCTGGCCTTCGTCGGCCTGCCGGCCATCATCCGCCCGTCCTTCACCCTGGCGGGTACCGGCGGCGGCATCGCCTACAATGTCGAGGAGTTCCACGAGATCGTCGAGCGCGGCCTCGACCTGTCGCCGACCACCGAAGTGCTGATCGAAGAGTCGGTGCTGGGCTGGAAAGAGTATGAAATGGAAGTCGTCCGCGACAAGGCGGACAACTGCATCATCATCTGCTCGATCGAGAAC
>DLIT01000165.1:0-1504 GCA_002483865.1 Brevundimonas sp. UBA7635 | reverse complement strand
GGCCGCATGGTCGTCATCGAGATGAACCCGCGCGTGTCGCGCTCCTCGGCCCTGGCCTCCAAGGCCACCGGCTTCCCGATCGCCAAGGTCGCCGCCAAACTGGCCGTGGGTTACACCCTCGACGAACTGCAAAACGACATCACCAAGGTCACGCCCGCCTCCTTCGAGCCGTCGATCGACTATGTCGTCACCAAGATCCCGCGCTTCGCCTTCGAGAAATATCCGGGCTCGGAACCGTCCCTGACCACCGCCATGAAGTCGGTGGGCGAGGTCATGGCCATCGGCCGTACCTTCCAGGAATCGATGCAGAAGGCCCTGCGCGGTTTAGAGACCGGCCTGAACGGTTTTGACGACATCGAGATCGAAGGCGTCTCGGGCGACGCCGACGACGGCACCATCAAGGCTGCGGTGATCCGTGCCCTTGGCCAGCCGACGCCGGACCGTATCCGCGTCATCGCCCAGGCCTTCCGTCACGGCCTGACCGTCGAGGAAGTGCACGCCGCCTGTTCCTATGAGCCCTGGTTCCTGCGCCAGATCGCCGACATCGTGCGCACCGAGGGCCATGTCCGCGTCCAGGGCCTGCCGACCCAGGCGGCCGACTTCCGCAAGCTGAAAGCCAAGGGCTTCTCCGACGCCCGTCTGGGCGCCCTGACCGGCAAGACCGAGAGCGAGGTCCGCAAGGCCCGCCGCGCCCTGGACGTGCGCCCGGTGTTCAAGCGCATCGACACCTGCGCCGCCGAGTTCGCATCCGCCACCGCCTATATGTATTCGACCTATGAGACCGGCGCCCTGGGTCAGATCCCGGCCTGCGAGGCCGAGGTGTCGGACCGCAGGAAGGCCGTCATCCTGGGCGGCGGTCCGAACCGCATCGGTCAGGGCATTGAGTTCGACTACTGCTGCTGCCACGCGGCCTTCGCCTTCGACGACATCGACGTCGAGAGCATCATGGTCAACTGCAACCCCGAGACGGTCTCGACCGACTACGACACCTCCGACCGCCTGTATTTCGAGCCGCTGACGGCCGAAGACGTGCTGGAGCTGATCGACGTCGAACGTTCGAAGGGCGAACTGATCGGCGTGGTCGTCCAGTTCGGCGGCCAGACCCCGCTGAAGCTGGCCCATGCGCTGCAGGAAGACGGCGTGCCGATCCTGGGCACCAGCGTCGACAGCATCGACCTGGCCGAGGACCGCGAGCGCTTCCAGCAGATGCTTCAGGCCATCGGCCTGCAACAGCCGCCCAACGCCCTGGCCCGCTCGGCCGAGGAAGCCGCGATCAAGGCCGAAGAGGTCGGCTATCCGGTCGTCCTGCGCCCCTCCTATGTGCTGGGCGGCCGCGGCATGATGATCGTCCACGACCGCGAGGGTCTGGACCGCTACGTCGGCGAGGCCATGCGCGTCTCGGGCGACGATCCCGTGCTGATCGACCACTATCTGAACCGCGCCACCGAGGTGGACGTCGCCGCCCTGTGCGACGACGAGACCGTCTTCGTCGCCGGCGGGCTGG
>DLIT01000096.1:453-3719 GCA_002483865.1 Brevundimonas sp. UBA7635 | reverse complement strand
AAGGCCGCCAGGGCGCGGGCGGCGGCCTCCAGGATCGCGCGCTCCTTCAGCGTCTCGTCATTATAGGTGGCATAGGGCGAGAACAGGGGGCGTACATCGCGCAGCTCACGCGACAGCAGATCAAGACGGGCATCCTCGTCCAGGGCCAGATAGTCCTCGCAGACCCCGGCCACCTTCAGCAGGTCGGCCACGACCCGCTCATGCACATCGGCATTCTGGCGCAGGTCCAGGGTCGCCATGTGGAAGCCGAAGATGTCGACGGCGGTGATCAGCTGGCTGAGACGGTCATCGGCAAAGACGGCACCATGGGTCTGGATCAGGCTGTCGTGCAATATGGCCAGGTCGGTGCGGAAGGCATGGGGCCCCTCATAGGCGCGGGCCTGGATCGGGGCGGGCAGGGGGGCGGGTATGTCCGTCAGGCTCTGGTGGGTGGCCGACAGGCGGGCATAGATTTGGCTGAGGGCGCGGCGATAGGGCTCATCGGCGCGCTGGACCGAGGTGTCCGCCGACGCATCCGCCAACACCTGCAGGTCGGGGCTGACCTGGGTTAGGGACGCCGACAGGCTCAACTCCTCGCCCAGGGCATTGGTCTCTTCCAGGTAGAAACCGAGGATGGCGCGGGCCTGGGTGCGGAAGGCCGAACTGAGGACCGTCGCATCGACATTGGGATTGCCGTCACGGTCGCCGCCGACCCAGGTGCCTATCCGCAGGAAGGGCGGCAGATCCGGGGTGTTCAGCAGGGCCCTCCACTCTGCCAGGTGGCCGGGCGCGACATGAAGGAAGATGCGTTTCAACCAGTCGGTGACGGTATTGATCTCATCTTGCACCACCAGGCCGGAGGCTCGGGTCAGGCGCGTGGCCCACAGGATGACGATCTGACGGCGAAGGGCCTGTGCCAGGCTGTCGGGCGTGCAGCCGGCACCCGCCTGGTCACAGCGGTCCAGCAGGGTCCCGACGGCACTTATGCGATCGATGACACTCTTGCGGCGGACCTCGGACGGGTGGGCGGTCAAGACGGGGGAGATCAGGGCGCTGGACAGAAGATCGCGCACTGTGGCCTGGTCCATGCCTTCATCAGCCAGTCGCTTCAGCAGGCCCTTGGGCGTGTCCAGCCGCTCGCCGGCCTCGGCCTGGTCGCGGGCCCGGCGCTTGCCTGCCCGGTCCTCGGCGACATTGGCCAGCAGGGAGAAGACGGCAAAGCCATGGGTCAGGCCGATCGCCTGATCCAGTGAAAGCGTACCCAGCAAGGCCTCAAGCCGCTCGGCTCCTGCGGGGGACGGATCGCGATGATAGGCCACCGAGGCCTGGCGCACGGTCTCGATACGGTCATAGAGATCCTGGCTGCCTTCGTCGCGAATGACCTCGCCCAGCAAGGCCCCCAGCAGGCGAACCTCGTCACGCAGTCGGGTGTCGGCGGCCTGGATCATCGGGGGTCCTTTGGCGAGGTCGGGGACAGGAGCAGGAGGCTATCCAGATAAACCGGTTCGACCAAATCCTGTTTCTACAACTCGTGTTGCAGGGGCATGAGCCAGATGTCGGGCAGGGGCAGCTTCACGTGAAACAGGCAAACTTGCCTTCTGGCGTCATATCCGCCATAAGCGCACCCTTCCGGCGCAAGTGAACCTCGCGTCTCCACCCGCACGACAGCTCCTTGTTAGTTGTGCTACCGCGCTACCGCGCTACTTGAGCAGTTTTAACGCTCAATATCAGCGGTGGTTCTGGGCCCTTCGGGGCTCAAGCAGGCTGACAGGCCGGTAGCCCCACTAGAATCGAGAACGAGGCGGGCGAGAACCCTCTGCAGACGTGATCGTCGCCAGAGGCCGTTTCTCTATGGAGGCACGACCACCTGCCCTTATGAGGTGCTGAATGTTCGAGGCTCTGAACGAGCGACTGACAGGCGTATTCGACCGGATCACCGGTCGCGGTGCCCTGTCCGAAAAGGATGTCGAAGAGGCGCTGCGCGAGGTTCGCGTGGCCCTGCTCGAGGCCGATGTCGCCCTGCCGGTGGTCAAGGACTTCATCAGCCGCGCCAAGGAGCAGGCGACCGGCGAGGAAGTCATCCGCTCGGTCAAGCCCGCCGACCAGGTGGTCAAGATCGTCTATGACGGTCTGGTCGAGATGCTGGGCGGCGAAGAGCCGGTTCCACTCAATACCAATGCCACCCCGCCCGCCGTCGTCCTGATGGCCGGTCTGCAGGGCTCGGGCAAGACCACGACCTCGGCCAAGCTGGCCCTGCGTCTGACCCGCTTCGACAAGAAGAAGGTCATGATGGCCTCGCTGGACACGCGTCGTCCGGCGGCCATGGAGCAACTGGCGACCCTCGGTCAGCAGATCGAGGTAACGACCCTGCCGATCGTGGCGGGCGAAAGCGCCGTCCAGATCACCCGCCGCGCCCTGCAATCGGCCAAGCTCCAGGGCTTTGACGTCCTGATTCTCGACACCGCCGGCCGCATCACGCTCGACGAAGCGCTGATGAACGAAGTCGCCGAGGTGGCCGAGATTGCCAAGCCGGTCGAGACCCTGCTGGTTGCCGACAGCCTGACCGGCCAGGATGCCGTTCGCACGGCGGCTGCCTTCCATGAGCGTCTGCCGCTGACCGGTCTGGTGCTGACGCGGGCCGATGGTGATGGTCGTGGCGGTGCCATGCTGTCGATGCGGGCCGTCACCGGCCTGCCGATCAAGTACCTGGGGGCTGGCGAAAAGGTCGATGAGCTGGACGTCTTTGACGCCCGCCGCGTCGCTGGTCGCATCCTGGGCCAGGGCGATATCGTGGCTCTGGTCGAAAAGGCCGCGGCCGACCTGGACCATGCCAAGGCCGAGAAGATGGCCCGCAAGCTGGCCAAGGGCCAGTTTGACCTGGACGACCTGGCCAACCAGTTGGGCCAGATGCAGAAGATGGGCGGTCTTCAGGGCATCATGGGTCTGCTGCCCGGCGTGGCCAAGCTGAAGAACCAGATGGCCGACAACAACATCAACGACAAGATGATTGATCGCCAGCTGGCCATTATCTCGTCGATGACCAAGGCGGAACGCAAGAAGCCCGACCTGCTGAACGCCAGCCGCAAGAAGCGCGTAGCCAAGGGGGCAGGCGTAGAGGTTCAGGACATCAACCGCCTGCTGAAACAGCACCGGCAGATGGCCGATATGGTCAAGTCGCTGTCCAAGGGCGGTGGCAAGAACCTGCAGAAGATGGCGGCCATGATGGGCGGAATGCCCGGCATGGGCGGCGGCGGTGCCCCCGACATGGCCCGCCTGAAAGCTCTGGG
>DLIT01000096.1:0-411 GCA_002483865.1 Brevundimonas sp. UBA7635 | reverse complement strand
CTGGGCGGCGGACAACTTCCGGGGGGCCTTCCGGGCCTGCCGGGCTTCCCCAAAAAGAAATAACGACCTTCAAGAAAGAGACTGCAAATGCTGAAGATCCGTCTGGCCCGTGGTGGCACCAAGAAGCGCCCCTACTACTACGTCGTCGTGGCCGACTCGCACGCTCCGCGCGACGGCAAGTTCCTGGAACGCGTGGGTTCGTACAACCCGATGCTGCCCAAGGACGGTGAAACCCCGCGCGTCATCCTGAAGGCCGACCGTATCGCCGAATGGCTGGCCAAGGGTGCCCAGCCGACCGACCGCGTCGCTCGCTTCATCAGCCAGTCGCAGGACGAAGCCCTGGTTGGTAAGGTCCAGTGGACGCAAGGCAACAACCCGAACAAGGGCACCCCGGGCAAGAAGGCCCAGGAA
>DLIT01000097.1:2300-2904 GCA_002483865.1 Brevundimonas sp. UBA7635 | reverse complement strand
CATAGATTTTGCTTTTGACGGTGGACGGGCCTATGTGAGGCCCATGCTTCCCACCCTGCGCCAGCTTCAATATCTAAAGCTCCTGGCCGAGCATGGCTCGTTCAGCCGCGCGGCCGAGGCTGCCCATGTCAGCCAGCCTGCCCTGTCTTCGGGGGTTCAGGAACTGGAACGCGTTCTGGGTGCGCCCGTGGTCGAACGCACGCGCGGCGCTGTCATCCTGACGGCTGTGGGGGCCGAGGCGGTGCGCCGGGCCGAAGACGTTCTGGCCCGCGCCGAGGACCTGGTCGAGGCAGCCCAGAATGCGGGCAAGCCGCTGTCCGGACGGTTCCGGCTGGGCATCATTCCCACCGTTGCCCCCTTCCTGCTGCCAGCTACTCTGCCCGCTCTGCGCCAGACCTATCCTGCGCTCAAGCTCTTCATCCGCGAGGACCTGACGCCGCGTCTGATCTCGGGCCTGAAGTCGGGCCAGCTGGATGCGGCGGTCATCGCCCTGCCCTACGAGGCACCGGGGGTCGAACACGCCCCCATCGGACATGACGAGATCCTGGCGGCTGCGCCGGTCGGCCATCCGCTGGCCGGTGATGGCCCCATCCCCCAGGGGGCT
>DLIT01000097.1:1443-2254 GCA_002483865.1 Brevundimonas sp. UBA7635 | reverse complement strand
GGCCCTGGCGGCGGTCAATATAGACGCCCCACGCGGTGAAGATGTCTTTGCCGCGACCAGCCTGCACACCCTGGTTCAGATGGTATCTTCGGGACTGGGTGTCAGCTTCCTGCCTAAGATGGCGGTCGCAGCGGGCCTGGCTGACAACCCGGGGGTTGTGGTGCGTCCCATCTCGGCTGATGCCCCCCGCCGCGAGATCGTCATTGCCTGGCGATCCGGCTCCAGCCGTGCGGCCGAGGCCCGCATCCTGGCTGAGGCCCTGAAACTTCCGACCCGCGAGGAGTGAGGCCCGGGCGCAACGCCCGTTCCTTGCCTGGCACCCCAGTCCTTAGCCCTTGGTCTTAGATCAGGGGCCATGGGACCTCCGGTCTATTGCGACCCTATTCTTTATGTGGGAAAGGCCCACGCGCGGTTTGGCGGGCGAACTGGCCGGTCTTGTCGCGACAGGATCCAGAAAGGCGCCCATGCTCGAAACCTATCGTCTTCATGTCGCCGAACGCGCAGCCCTCGGCATTCCGCCGCTGCCGCTTTCGGCTGAGCAGACCGCAGACCTGATCGAGTTGATCAAGTCGCCGCCGGCGGACGAATCCGTCGAGCAACTGCTCGATCTCCTGACCTATCGCGTCCCGCCCGGCGTGGACGATGCGGCCAAGGTCAAGGCATCGTTCCTGTCGGCTGTGGCCCACGGCGACTTCGCTGTTGACGCCCTGTCGCGCGAACGTGCGACCGAGCTTCTGGGCACCATGGTCGGTGGCTATAACGTCAAGCCGCTGATTGATCTGTTGAGCGATGCTGTTGTCGGTTCTGTTGC
>DLIT01000097.1:0-1301 GCA_002483865.1 Brevundimonas sp. UBA7635 | reverse complement strand
GCCATGCTGAAGAACGCGCGCCCGGGCATCACGCCTGAGCAGGACGGCGTGCGCGGCCCGATGCAGTTCATCGAAGACCTCAAGGCCAAGGGCCATCTGGTGGCCTATGTCGGCGACGTCGTCGGCACCGGCTCGTCGCGCAAGTCGGCGACCAACTCGGTCATCTGGGCCACCGGCCAGGACATCCCCTTCGTTCCGAACAAGCGTTTCGGCGGCGTGACCCTGGGCGGCAAGATCGCTCCGATCTTCTTCAACACCCAGGAAGATAGCGGTGCCCTGCCGATCGAGGTCGACGTCTCGAACCTGAACATGGGGGACGTCATCGACATCTACCCCTATGAGGGCAAGATCGAGAAGAACGGTGCCGTCGTCTCGACCTTCGAGCTGAAGAGCCAGGTCCTGCTGGACGAGGTTCAGGCTGGTGGCCGTATCAACCTGATCATCGGTCGCTCGCTGACCGCCCGCGCTCGCGAAGCCCTCGGCCTGCCCGCCTCGACCGAGTTCCGCCTGCCGGTCGTTCCCGATGACACCGGCAAGGGCTTCACCGTGGCTCAGAAGATGGTCGGCCGCGCCTGCGGCCTGCCCGAAGGCCAAGGCATCCGTCCGGGTACCTATTGCGAACCGCGCATGACCACGGTCGGCTCGCAGGACACCACCGGCCCGATGACCCGCGACGAGCTGAAAGACCTCGCCTGCCTCGGCTTCTCGGCTGACATGGTGATGCAGTCCTTCTGCCACACCGCCGCCTATCCCAAGCCGGTTGACGTCAAGACCCACCGCGAACTGCCGAACTTCATCTCCAACCGCGGCGGCGTTGCTCTGCGTCCGGGCGATGGCGTCATCCACTCGTGGCTGAACCGCCTGCTGCTGCCCGACACCGTCGGCACCGGCGGCGACAGCCACACCCGCTTCCCCATCGGCATCTCCTTCCCGGCCGGTTCGGGCCTGGTCGCCTTCGGTGCCGCCACCGGCGTCATGCCGCTGGACATGCCGGAATCCATCCTTGTCCGCTTCAAGGGCGAAATGCAGCCGGGCATTACGCTTCGCGACCTCGTCCACGCCATCCCCTACTATGCCATCAAGCAGGGTCTGCTGACCGTGGCCAAGGCGGGCAAGATCAACGCCTTCTCGGGCCGCATCCTGGAAATCGAAGGCCTGCCCAACCTCAAGGTCGAGCAAGCCTTTGAACTGACCGATGCCTCGGCCGAGCGCTCGGCTGCGGGTTGTACCGTCAAGCTGAACAAGGAACCGATCATCGAGTACATGACCTCGAACATCGTTCTGATGAAGAACATGATCGC
>DLIT01000098.1 GCA_002483865.1 Brevundimonas sp. UBA7635 | reverse complement strand
GTCGACAACGCGACCGGCGTCGCCGGCATCCTGGAACTGGCCCGCCTGTTTGCCGAGGGGCCACGCCCTGAACGCTCGACCGTCTTCGTGGCCTGGGCCGCCGAGGAAGCCGGGCTGCTGGGCGCGGAATACTATGCGGAGAACCCCGTCTGGCCGCTGGAAACCACGGTCGCCAACATCAACATGGACAGCCTCCTGCCCGGGACCGAGATCGACCCCAACATCGTCGTCATCGGCGCTGGCAAGTCCGACCTGGATGACCGGCTGGCCGCCTTTGCCTCGCGCGAGGGCCGTCGACTGATCCCCGACCCGGCCCCCCATGCCGGGGCCTTCTATCGCTCCGACCACTTCCCCCTGGCTCGCAAGGGGGTGCCCGCCCTGTTCGCCGCAGCGGGCTTTACCGGCCACAACGAGGCCAGCCGCGACTATGTCGCCAATCGCTATCATCAGCCCTCGGACGAATGGACCCCGGACTGGAAGATGGACGCCGCCGCCGCCGATGTTCAGCTGCTCTATGAGGTGGGTGCGGCCCTGGCCAACTCGCGCGACTGGCCCGCCTGGACCCCCGGCGACGAGTTCGAGGCCGCCCGCGCCGCCTCGACCGATGCGCGCAGGCCGTGACCTTGGCGGATCAAAGCGCTACTAGACCCTCCATGACTGATCAGCCCGACATCCATGGCCTGTGTCCCCCTCGCTTCAGCGGGGTAAAGGACGCCTTTGCCGCCAACTTCACCGATGCCCCGGAGGGGCTGAACGAGGTGGGGGCCCGCTTCTCGATCACGCTTGAGGGGGAAACCGTCATCGACCTGTGGGCCGGGTCGGCGGACACGGCGGGGCAGAAGCCCTTCACCCAGGCCACCCTGGTGCCGATCTTCTCCAGCGGCAAGGCGGTCATGGCCCTGCTGATGGCCCGCCTGGTCGAGCAGGGCAAGCTGTCCTACGAGGACCGGGTGGCCGACCACTGGCCCGAGTTTGCCCAGAACGGCAAGGGCCAGCTGACCGTCGGCCAGCTGATGAGCCACCAGTCCGGCCTGCCCGGCTTTGACGAGGCGGTCGACCCGGCCATCTGGTACGACCCGCCCGCCGTGATCGAGCGATTGGCGGCCCAGAAGCCGATGTGGCCGCCCGGCACAGCCTCGGGCTATCATCCCGTCTCCATCGGCCTGATGGCGGGTGAGATCTTCCGCCGCCTCGACGGGCGCACCATGGGCACGGCCCTGCGCGAGGATTTCTGCATCCCCTTCGGCCTGGATTTGTGGATCGGCACCCCGCCCAGCGAGCATGACCGCGCCGCCGAGTTGAAACGCCCCAGCGCCCTGCCCAACCTGGGCAAGATGGATGAGCTGAAGCAGGCCGCCTTCGTCAACCGCGGCTCCGCCCCCGGCGGGCGCGGCTCGGCCGAGTGGCGCCAGGCGGAAATCCCCTCGGCCAATATGCACGCCGCGGGCGTCGACCTGGCCCGCCTCTTGTCCGTCATCGCCAATGACGGGCGACTGGAAGGCCAGACCTTCTTGTCGACCGAAACCCTGTCAGCCCTGTCGCGCGAGCGCATTCATGGCCCGGACAAGGTCCTGCCCTTTACCTTCAGCTGGGCGGCCGGGCTGATGCGCAATGAGGGCCTGAATATCTTTGGCCCCAATCCGGGCACCCTGGGCCATTGCGGCTGGGGTGGCTCCCTGGTCTTTGCCGATGCCGTCGCGAGGGTGTCGGGGGCCTATGTGATGAACCGCCAGTCACCCCACCTGATCGGTGATCCGCGCGCGGTGCGCCTGGTCGAGGCCCTCTACGCCGCTTTCTAGGCGTCAGGCCCCCAGGCCAACTGGTCATGGACGATGCGCCACCCGTCCTCGGTGCGGCGCAGGACCCGGGTGAACAGGCCGCGGTGGATCTCGCCCTTGCGGGCCATGATCACCCGGCCCGACACCACGGCGGTGTTGACGTCGAACTGCAGGGTCTCGAACCACTCATAGGACATGGCCCCCAGGCCGCCGTCCGCCGCCCGCAGCTCCAGTGCCGCACGGACTGCTTCGGGCCCCTTCAGCGGCGTATCGCCCAGAAAGACCAGCAGGGGCTCGTCCGCCACATAGGTGGCCATGGTCGCCTCGACGTCCCCTGCCGACCAGACAGCTGCCGCCTCGTCCAGGAAGCCGCTGATGGCGTCAAAGGTCTGGGCCGTCGACGGGCTCGAAGAGGTCGGCCGTTCGCCCGCCATCGGTGCCGTGCGGATGATCTCATCCTGTCTGGACACGCCCGCCGCACAGGCCGAAGTGCTGATGACGATGGTTGCGGAAAACAGGAAGCTGGCAAGCAGTCGGGTGCGGATCATGGGCCTTAATAGGCGGAACGGGCCTTCATCTCAACGCGCTCGATCCGGGTCATCGGCTTCCGTCACCTCGACCAGCCCTGGCTCTGCCGGAACGGCCGGATCAGAAACCGGCACATTCGCTCTGCGGCTGCGAAGCACGGTGCCCGCCGCAAAAACCGCGACAGCCAGCCAGATGAAGCCAAAGGAGGCGATCCTCAGCCCGTTCAGGGCCTCGCCCTGCATGACCCCGATGATGAAGACAATCGTGGGAGCCAGGAACTGGAGAAAGCCCATGCTCGACAGGGGCATCCGCCGTGCAGCCCAGGCAAACAGGGCCAGAGGGACCACGGTGGCCGGCCCCGCAGCCATCAGCCAGAAGCTGGCCTGGGCCGTCTGGCCAAGGTGACCCGTCCCCTGCATCTGGATCCAGATCAGCCATGCCAGGCCGGGCAGGGCCAGGATCAGGCATTCAATGAACAGGCCCGTCTGGGCATCTACGGACACCCGCTTGCGGATGATGCCATAGGCGGCAAAGGTCAGGGCCAGGGCCAGTGATATCCAGGGCGCATGCCCCAGTGCCACGGTCTGGAGCAGTACCCCTACCGCCGCCAGACCCATGGCCAGCTTGCCTGCCCGATCCATCTTCTCGCGGAACAGCCAGGCCCCTGCCACCATGTTCAGCAGGGGATTGAGATAATAGCCCAAAGAGGCGTCCAGCGTCCGCCCGCTGTTCACGGCGATAACATAGACCGTCCAGTTGGCCGCGATCAGAAGGGTGGACAGGACCAGCCAGCCGATCACCGCGGGCTGACGCAGAGCGTGCCCGACCTGGGCGGCCTGACGCGCAATGACCACGAGAAGGGCAGCCCAGACGACGCCCCAGACCGCCCGGTGCCCCATGATCTCCCAGGCGTCAGCGCCCTGGTGGGCCATCTGCTGGAAGACCAGGGGGATGAAACCCCAAATCAGGTAGCAAAGAACGCCTGCAGCCAGGGCGGCGCGGGCTTCGGACGCAGGAGCGGACGGGGCAGGATTCACGTCAGACTTTCAAAACCCCGGCCACGGCGCGCGGTGCCGGGGTGCCTTGAAACAGCCGGGCCAAGCCCGGAGACTTAGACCGTCAGGCTGCGAAAGCCGCTCGACGGGGTAATGGTGCCCGTTTCATCCAGAAGCTGGGCGATCTGGACGGCGTTGAGGGCGGCACCCTTGCGCAGGTTGTCGCCCACGACCCAGAAGCTCAGGCCGTTCTCGACCGTGGGATCCTTGCGGATACGCGAGACATAGACCGGGTGCTCGCCCGCCACGTCGACGGGGGTGACATAGCCATCGTGTTCCAGCTTGTCGACCACCAGGACGCCAGGCGCTTCACGCAGGATTTCCCGGGCTTCGTCCGGCTCGATCGAGCGATCGAACTCGACCGTCACGGCTTCGGAGTGACCAACGAAGACCGGCACGCGGACGCAGGTGACCGTCAGCTTGATCGACGGGTCGATCATCTTGTGGGTCTCGTTCCACATCTTGGCTTCCTCGTCGGTATAGCCGTCCTCGTTGAAGGCACCGATGAAGGGGATGACATTGAAGGCGATCTGCTTGGGGAACTTCTT
>DLIT01000033.1 GCA_002483865.1 Brevundimonas sp. UBA7635 | reverse complement strand
GCGTAGGCCCGGACGTCCTTGCGATCCAGCTCCAGGCATTCCAGACAGGCGGCCCGCAGGTCCTCGTTGATGGCCCCGGCCCCGGAGCCGGGAATCAGGTCGATGGGACCATGGGCCGGATAGGCGGCCACCGGTGTACCGGTGGCCATGGCTTCCAGGATCACCAGGCCAAAGGTGTCGGTCCAGCTGGGGAAGACAAAGACATCGGCATCGGCAAAGCAGCGCGCCAGATCTTCGCCGAACTTGGCACCCAGGAACTTGGCTTCGGGATATTTCTCTTCCAGCTCGGCGCGCGCCGGGCCGTCTCCGACCACGATCTTGGTGCCCGGCAGGTCCTGCTCCAGGAAGGTCTCGATGTTCTTTTCGACGGCGACGCGGCCGACGTTGAGGAAGAAGGGCCGAGGCCAATTCTCACCGCCCAGTTCTTTGAAGATGGGCTCCAGATCCGGGCGGAACAGCTCCGTATCCACGCCGCGCGTCCAGGGCGAGACGTTGCGGAAGCCATGCTCCAACAGTTCGTCGCGCAGGGTCGGTGTGGCCACCATCAGGCGACCCGACGGCTTGTGGAACCACTTCATGTAGGCGTAGCCGACCTGGACCGGAATCGGGAACCGCGCCGAGACATATTCCGGGAACTTGGTGTGATAGCTGGTCGTGAACGGCAGCTTCCATTCGACGCAGATGCGGCGCGTCGCCAGACCCAGCGGCCCCTCGGTCGCAATGTGGACGGCCTCGGGCTCAAAGGCACGCAGCCGCTCACGAATCTCCTCCTCGGCCCCCAGGGCCAGGCGGATCTCGGGATAGGTGGGACAGGGAATGGTCTTGAACAGGCTAGGCTCTATGACCTCCACCTCATGACCCATGGCGCGGCATTCGGCCACGGTTCGGGTCAGGGTGCGGACGACGCCGTTAACCTGGGGCTCCCAGGCGTCGGTGACCAGGACGATGCGCATAGAAATCGGGGGGTCCCCAAGGCCGTTTCGCTAAACCCAAGGGTTTAACCCTATAAGATGAAGATGGCGAGACAACTTCATAGCGGCAGGACGGTTGTCGCCTTCACCTCTTCGAGAACGGCATAGGTGCGGGTTTCGCGGACCCCCGGCATCTTGACCAGGATATCGCCGAGAAAGATCCGATAGGCGTCCATGTCGGCCACGCGGGCCTTGATAAGATAATCGAAGCCGCCCGCCACCATGTGACATTCCAGAATCTCGGGCTGGCGTTTGACCGCCTCGGCAAAGGCATCGAACACGTCACCGGTCGTGCGATCCAGCAGGACCTCGATGAAGATGAGCAGGCCCCGCTCGGCACTGGCCGGGTCGATCAGGGCAGCATAGCGGGTGATGACCTTGCGATCCTTCAGCCGCTTGACGCGTTCGAAACAGGCGGCAGGCGACAGGTTGCAGCGCCGGGCCAGCTCGGCATTGGAAATGCGGCCATCCACCTGCAGCACGCGCAGGATGCGGCGATCTGTGTCGTCAATAATTTGCATGGCAAATTCCCGTCAAGGCCGAATGATCAATGGTTTTGATCGCCATCATACAATGCACATTCGGCAATTTCCGCAATATATGCCGAAGATCGTAGGGATTTTATCCGGGTAGGCTTATGGCACCGAATGATCTGAGGCACTGGGATGACCTGGACCGGAACAAGTTCCGAGACGAGGCCCTGGTCGTGGCTGATATCCTGGCCCGGACCCCGCTGGATGCGGGCGAGCGCGCCCGGGTCCTGACGGAGGCGACCGAACTGGTCGAGCACGCCCGCCAGAGCCAGAAGAAACAGGGCGTGGTCGAAAGCTTCCTGCAGGAGTTTTCGCTGGGCACCCGCGAGGGTCTGGCGCTGATGACCCTGGCCGAGGCCCTGCTGCGCACGCCGGATTCGGACACCCGCGACCGCCTGATCTCTGAAAAGATCGGCTCGGCCGACTGGGCCAGCCACCTGGGCAAGTCCGATAGTTCTCTAGTCAACTTCTCCAGCTTTGGCCTGATGATCGCCGGCAAGCTGGTCGAGCCGGATGACGAGATGAAGCGCGACCTGCCAGCCGTGCTCAAGGGTATTGCCAGCCGGCTGGGTGAGCCGGTGATCCGTCGCGCAGTCGGCACCGCCGTCAAGATCATGGGCGAACAGTTTGTGGTAGGCCGCACCATCGAAGGCGCACTGAAGCGTTCTGACAAGGAAGGCTGGCTGTGCAGCTTCGACATGCTGGGCGAGGGGGCCCGCACACTTGCCGACGCTGAGCGCTATGAAAAAATCTATGCCGACGCGATCGAGGCTGTTGGCAAGACGGCGACGGGCCAGGGCCCGGAAGCCGGTCACGGCGTGTCCGTCAAGCTGTCGGCCCTGTCGCCGCGCTATCAGGCGGTTCAGGAAGACCGCGTCTGGGAAGAGCTTTACCCGCGCATCCTGCGTCTGGCCGAAATCGCTGCCAAATACGACATCAACTATACCATCGACGCCGAGGAGGCCGACCGTCTGGCCCTGTCGCTGAAGCTTCTGGAGCGGCTGTGCCTTGAGCCGTCACTGNNCTGGTCAAGGGGGCCTACTGGGACACCGAGATCAAGCTGGCCCAGGTCAATGGCCGCACCGACTACCCGGTCTTCACCACCAAGCCGGCGACCGACCTGAACTATCTGGTCTGCGCGCGCATGATGATCGAGGCCGCGCCGCACATCTATTGCCAGTTCGCAACTCACAACGCCCATACGCTGGCCGCCGTGCGCCGCATGGCCCGGGACCGCAATGTGGTGATCGAGCACCAGCGCCTGCACGGCATGGGCGAGGCCCTGTACGACGCCGCGCGCGACATGTGGTCGGATGAGAAGATCATCGTGCGCGCCTATGCGCCGGTCGGCGGCCATGAAGAGCTTCTGCCCTATCTGGTGCGCCGCCTGCTGGAAAACGGTGCCAACTCCTCCTTCGTCCATGCCCTGCTGGATGAGCGCGTTCCTGCGGCAGATGTCGCCGCCGATCCCATCACTGCCGTCGAGGCCCAGCCCGACCGCCATCCAAAGATCCCTGTGCCCATGAACATCTACGGTGACCGCAAGAACTCCCTCGGCCGCGACTATTCGACGGCTGAAGCCCGTGAAGCCCA
>DLIT01000095.1:16973-17223 GCA_002483865.1 Brevundimonas sp. UBA7635 | reverse complement strand
GAAGGACCTGACCGGCATGGGTACCTTCCTGATCATGGGTGTGATCGGCCTGATCATTGCCTCGGTCGTGAACATCTTCATGCAGTCGGGCATCATGTACCTGATCATCTCGGGTGCAGGCGTGCTGATCTTCTCGGGTCTGATCGCCTATGACACCCAACGCCTGAAGATGACCTACTACGCTCTGGGCGGCGACCAGCAAGCGCTGGGCGTAGCCACCGGCTTCGGTGCCCTGAGCCTGTTCATCAAC
>DLIT01000095.1:0-16813 GCA_002483865.1 Brevundimonas sp. UBA7635 | reverse complement strand
TGGCGGGGGCTTTTTTCATTCCACGACCGTGAACTTGCGACTGTCGAAGACCTTCAGGACCTGCGCCAGTTCGCGACCGCGTTTCAGCACAATGCCACCCTCGCCGATTACGGCGTACTGGCCCTGTTTCAGGCGTAAGGACGGGCGCTTTTCCACGCGATAGACGGGTGCATCGCCGTGGCGACGAAAGACGGCGAACTCGGCCACATCCTTAAGACCCGCCATGGAATAGTCGCGCCACTCGCCCTGAGAGACCATGCGGCCATAGACGCGCAGCAACTGGTCCAGTTCGCGCCGGTCCCAGAAAACAGGACCGGCGAGCGGCGTCTCGGCTGAAAGATCAAAGGTCATGTTTTCAATCTAGTGCCCCTTGGCCCGCAAACCAGCCCTGCGGTTGTTTCAAGGACATCATGGCAATCTTGACCCTGCGTCTTGTCAGTGCGGGCGGGCGCGTCCAAAAGACGGACAACAGATTTGGTTTCTAGGAGACACACCATGGCTGACGGCTGGGATATGCCTAAGGGCGAGCTGATGAAGGGCAAGAAGGGCCTGATCATGGGCGTTGCCAACTCCAACTCGATCGCCTGGGGCATCGCTTCCCAACTGGCGGCGCAGGGTGCGGAACTGGCCTTCACCTATCTGGGCGAAAGCCTGGAGCGCCGCGTGCGCCCGCTGGCCGAAAGCGTCGGTGCCAAGGCCATCATCCCGTGCGACGTGTCCGACGACGCCTCGATGGACGCCGCCTTTGCCGCTCTGAAGGAAACCTTCGGCGAGATCGACTTTGTCGTCCACTCGGTCGCCTTCGCCAACAAGAACGAACTGCAAGGCTCGTTCGTCGACAACACCACCCGTGACAGCTTCCTGCTGGCCATGAACATCTCGGTCTACAGCTTCGTGGACGTGGCCCGTCGCTCGGCCGAGCTGATGCCGAACGGTGGCTCGATGATCACCCTGACCTATCTGGGTTCGGAACGCGTGATCCCGAACTACAACACCATGGGCGTCGCCAAGGCCGGCCTTGAGGCTGCGACCCGCTACATCGCCCGTGACCTTGGTCCGAAGAACATCCGCGTCAACGCCATCTCGGCCGGTGCCATGCGTACCCTGTCGCTGGCCGGTATCTCGGGTGGCCGTGGCCTGCACTCCAAGTCGGCACAGTTCTCGCTGATCAAGGAAGAGACCTCCATGGAGGGCGTTGCTGGTGCCGCCCTGTGGCTGACCTCCGATCTGGGCCGCTCCACCACCGGTGAAGTGGTTCACGTCGATGCAGGCTTCCACGCTGTGGGTCTTCCGGACGACATGGACGTCTAAATCAGACCCCGCCCCGGGGAGGGAGGTTTCAGTGCAAGGTAGATTGTCCGGTTTTCACGATCTGACGCTGCTGGCGCTGCGGCTTTTCCTCGGGGCGTTCCTGATTTACGGCGTGTGGGACAATATCGTTTCCAGCGCTCGGATGGACGAGTTCGAACAGTTTCTGACCGGCATCCGTTGTCCTATGCCCGCCCTGGCCGCGCCCCTGTCGGTGTGGGCACAGTTCGCCATCGGGGCGCTGTTGATACCGGGCTTATGGACCCGATGGGCCGGACTGGTGCTGGCTGTGAACTTCACCGTAGCCGTCGTGCTTTTACTGGGTGTGGGTCAGGATTTCCGACAGCTTTTCCCACCCGCCATCTTGATCTTCATCGGCCTAAGCCTTGCCTCGGGCGGCGCTGGGCGGGTTTCACTGGATCATCTGATCAAGAGGCGGTCGCCTATTCGTGCCTAGGTTTGCTCCTCCCGCCTCCTTTGCCGCAGCCCTCGTTGCGGTCGCTATCGGATTTGGCGGCACCGTCGCTCTCGTCGTTCAGTCCGGACAAACGCTTGGGGCAACGCCGTCCCAGATCATCTCCATGCTGGCCGCCCTCGCGCTCGGCATCGGTATCCCCGGTGCCGTGCTAAGCTGGCGTTTGAAGATACCCGTTGTTCTGGCGTGGTCGACACCCGGCGCCGCCCTGCTGGGGGCCGCGCAGGCGGGGTATGACTGGCCCTCCGCAATCTGTGCCTTCATCGTGGCTGCGATCCTCATGGTCATCACCGGCATGGTGCCGGTTCTGGGCAGGCTGGCGGCGCGTATTCCGCCCGGTATTGCCTCGGGGATGCTGGCGGGCGTTCTTCTGCCTTTCTGTCTGAAACTGTTTTCAGCGGCACCGACGGACTTGCCCCTGATTGGCGGGCTGGTCGCCACCTATTTCGTGATGCGCCGATACGCAGCCAGATGGGCATTGCCCACCGTACTGGTGTTGGCTTTCAGCATGCTGATATGGCGCGGCCAACTGGCCCTGCCCGAAGGCGGGCTTCTGTTTGGCCAACTCGTTCCGGTCATGCCCGTCTTTGACATGAAGGCGATCATAGGATTGGCCATACCTCTTTATCTTGTCACGCTCGCCTCGCAGAACCTCCCCGGTCTCGTCGTGCTGAGGGCTGCGGGATATGAGCCGCCGGCGAACCGCCTGATCTTCTGGACCGGTGCCGCCAGCACCATGGCCGCGCCGTTCGGAAGCCACGGGATCAATCTGGCCGCCATAACCGCCGCCATTTGCACCAACCCCGAGGCCCATCCGGACCATAGCCAGCGATGGCGTGTCGGGGTGATCTATGGCCTGCTTTATCTGCTGGTGGCGGTGTTCGCTGCGCCGCTGGCCGGTCTGTTCATCGGCATGCCCACCCACGTGCTGGCGGCTGTGACAGGGATTGCCCTGCTGGCCCCTCTCATCGGAGCCCTCAGCTCCATGATGGACGATCATTCAGGCCGCGAAGCCGGCGTGCTCACCTTCTGTGTCACGGCCTCGGGGCTGGCTCTCGCGGGTATCGGGTCCGCATTCTGGGGCTTGCTGGCAGGCTTTGCTGTCCTGGTCATTCTGCGTCGGACCTGAAAATCAGGCCCTGACAACAATTTTACATTTGCGCGGTTTTCAAATCACGGCCCCGCGTGGCAGCTTTGCCTTGGCCGGATGGCGGCCCTTTCTGCGAGGCAAACATGGCTCACAAATTCGAAGTCTATCAGGACAAGGCCGGCGAATACCGCGTCCGTTTCAAATACAATTCCGAGGTCATTTTCTCGACCGAGGGCTATTCGGACAAGTCCGGAGCCAAGCGCGCTATTGAATCGATCAAGAAATATGTGGTCGATGCGCCGACCGAAGAGGTCTGAGCGCAGGATCGCTCTGCGACACCCAATTCAAGGTAAAGGGCGCGCGACCGGCCGGTCACGCGCCCTTTTCATATCTCCGAACTCGGCGACGATCAGTCTTCGTCGCGTTCGCTGACTTCGGTCGGCTTGACGATACGCAGCCAGCCTTCGCTGACGTGGATCTCGGGCGTGGCCGCCTTGGTGAAGGGCAGATACCAGGTCGGTCCACCCTCGGCAGGCGTGATTTCCAGCATGTCGTCGGCACCGAAGTTTTGCACCGACTTGACCTTGCCGATCACAGTACCGTCCGGATCGCGGCCTTCCAGTCCGATCAGGTCGGTCAGGTAGAACTCGTCTTCATCCGGCTCTGGCAACTGGTCACGGTGGATGTAGAGTTTGCGACCACGGGCGGCATCAGCCTCCTCCTTGGTCGTCAGCTCTTTCACCTTGGCGACCAGACCGTGTTTGTCCGGACGCGCCGAGATGATGGTCAGCGCGGGTTGCCCCTTGGCGTCCAGCAGGGGGGAATAGTCCAGCAGGGACTGGGCATCCGCCGTGTAGGCCGTGATCTTGACCTCGCCGCGCACGCCAAAGGCGCCGCCGATCTGGGCCACCAGAATATAGTTGTCGCCGCTCAACGTGGGCTCCTCATCAAACTGTGGCCCTCATAGCAGAAAAGCAGCGCCCTTGCGGACGCTGCCTTTCCCTCAGACACAGTGTGAACTGTGAAAGACTTAGGCTTCGGTGGCTTCTTCAGCAGCAGCCTCGGCAGCCGGAGCTTCTTCAGCCGGAGCAGCGGCAGCAGCTTCAGCAGCAGCAGCGGCTTCAGCCTTGGCAGCCGCTTCGGCTTCCAGACGGTCAGCTTCGCGTTGAGCACGTTCAGCAGCGCGCTCTTGAGCCTTCTTGCCCGGGGTGCCCTTGTTCGGGTTGTTGCCCTGGACCCACTTGACCTTTTCGCCCAGCACTTCGTCTTGCGACAGGAAGCGAGCAACGCGGTCGGTCGGCTGAGCGCCCTTGCCCAGCCATTCAGCGATGCGCTCGACCTTCAGCGAGACGCGCGGGGTCGCGCCGTCCTTCGGCAGCATCGGGTTGTACGAGCCAACCTTCTCGAGGAACTTACCGTCGCGCGGCGAACGGGCGTCGGCGATGACGATGTGGTAGTAAGGACGCTTCTTGGAGCCACCACGGGCCAGACGGATCTTCAGCATTTTAGTCTCTTTCTAGGAAAGTCAGTTATTTCTTGGGGAAGCCAGGTAGACCCGGAAGCCCCCCCGGAAGTTGTCCGCCACCCAGGCCGGCCATGCGGTCCTGAAGGGCTTTCAATTCATCTGCACTCGGCTCCGGCCTCTTGCCGCCGCCCAGTGCTTTCAGGCGGGCCATGTCCGGACCGCCGCCGCCCATGCCGGGCAGACCGCCCATCATGGCAGCCATCTTTTGCAGGTTCTTGCCACCGCCCTTGGACAGCGACTTGACCATGTCGGCCATCTGCCGGTGCTGTTTCAGCAGGCGGTTGATGTCCTGAACCTCGACGCCAGCACCCGCAGCGATACGCTTCTTGCGGCTGGCGTTGAGGATGTCGGGTTTTTTGCGCTCGGCCTTGGTCATCGAGGAGATGACGGCCAGCTGGCGATCGATCAGCTTGTCCGAGACATTGCTCTCGGCCATCTGGTTCTTGAGTTTGGCGACGCCCGGCAGCAGGCCCATAATGCCCTGCAGACCGCCCATCTTCTTCATCTGGCCCAGTTGGGCCGCCAGATCGTCGAGGTCAAACTGGCCCTTGGCCAGCTTGCGGGCCATCTTCTCGGCCTTGGCCTGATCCAGCTCGCCCGCGGCCTTTTCCACCAGGGCGACGATGTCACCCTGACCAAGAATACGGCCAGCCACACGACGGGCGTCAAAGACGTCCAGCTCGTCGACCTTTTCACCGGCACCGAGGTATTTGATCGGCAGGCCGGTCACGGCGCGCATGGACAGCATGGCACCGCCACGACCGTCACCGTCGGCACGGGTCAGAACCAGACCCGTCAGCGGCAGACGCTCGTTAAAGGCCGATGCGGTACGCACGGCATCCTGACCGGTCAGGCTGTCGGCCACCAGCAGGGTTTCGATCGGCTTGGCGATGTCGGCCACTTCGGCGACTTCGTTCATCAGCGCTTCGTCGAGCGTGATGCGGCCGGCGGTGTCGAGGATCAGAACGTCAAAGCCTTGCAGCTTTGCCGATTGAAGCGCGCGGCGGGTGATCTGGACAGCGCTTTCACCGGCCACGATCGGCAGGGTCGCGACTTCGATCTGTTGGCCCAGAGTGGCCAGTTGTTCCATGGCGGCCGGACGACGGGTGTCCAGCGAGGCCATCATCACCTTTTTGCGGTCGAACTTGGTCAGACGCAGGGCCAGCTTGGCCGAGGTGGTGGTCTTACCCGAGCCTTGCAGACCGGCCATCAGGATGACCGCAGGCGGGGTGGCATTGGTGTTCAGCGGGACCGGCTCTTCGCCGCCCAGCATTTCCACAAGGCCGTCATAGACGATCTTGATGACCTGATCGGCGGGCTTCACCGAGCGGATCACTTCTTCGCCGGTGGCTTGGGCCTTGGCGCGGCTGATGAAGTCCTTGACGACCGGCAGAGCAACGTCGGCCTCGAGAAGGGCTACGCGGACTTCGCGCAGGGCTTCTTCGACGTCCTTTTCGGACAGGGCACCACGACCGGTGATCCGGTCGAATACGCCTGACAGCCGCTCGTTCAGAGCATCAAACATTCAAAACCTCAAATCCATGGCGGGACAGCGAGATCGGCTCCATACGACAACGGCCTCTGTGGACGTAACACGTCGACAGAGGGTTCTCGCCTGCCTCGTTCTTTATTGAGTGGGGCTATCGGCCGGTCGGCCTGCTTGAGCCCCGAAGGGACAAGCGGCGCTTGCGGATCTTGAGTGCCCGAAGGGCCGTGCTCAAGTAGCGCAAAGCGAGGTAGCACACTCGACAAAGCTGTCGTGCAGGTGGAGACGCGAGTTTCACTTGCGCCGGAAGTGGGGGCTTATGCCTCATCTGCAAGCAAATGTCGACTCAGGGTGTCGACGCTCTTGCACGGCGGGTCGAGCGGCACCTTCGCATGACCGCATCGCTTATCAATGCCCACATTACCGCCACACACAGGAAGGTTACAGGGTGTTCACTAAATAACTGAAAACATACGAAAAATTATTGCTCTGCCCGATTTCGGACACTGACGGAACGACAGTTTTCCAGATTGAGCTGCGCAGTATTGCCCTCAGTGCTCCTCCAATCCTTATCAGCCTGAAGGCCATTCAAATGAAGAAAGTTGCCTGCGCCCTTGTCGCACTCTGCCTGACGGCAGGTGCGGCCCAAGCCCATACCTCCTCCGTTATCATTGTCGGCGATCTGCAATCGCCCGCTGGCAAGATGAAATTCGATCGTGACGTGCGCACTGCCTCGCTGCGTCTGTGCCGCGGCTTGACACCGGCCCAGCAACCGGGCTGCCGCTCCGAAATCATGGCTGAGGCGGTCAACCAGCTGTCAGACGATGACCGCGCCGCCTTCACCCGCTGGCAACAGTCGCGTCAAGCGCGCTGAGCCGCGCCGCCTTCACCCCACACACGCGCTGATCGCATCAGCCGCTCAAAGGACAATCCGAAATGTTGAGAACGCTTTGCCTCTCGGCCGCCATCATGGCTATCGCCGGTGCTGCCCAGGCCCAGGTGCCCGTGGCCATCAAGGTCGAAAATATCCATACCGAAGCGGGGGCCGCCCATTTTGACGCCCGCGTCAACCGCGCCGCCCGCGCCATGTGCGCCGGCTTGCGCGGCATTCAGCAAAGCCAGTGCCGCAATGCGGTGTACGCCGAGGCTATGGAACGACTGCCCGAGCCGGTCCGCCTGGCTTATCAAGACGCCAAGGCCATCGAGCCTGCCACAGAGGTACGCCAGGCGGCAGTAGCCCACGACCTGAACGAGGGCTAAGCCCCCTATCCTTTTAGTCGGCGTACCCAGTGAGAGTAGGCGTTGCGTAGAGTTCTGATGTTGAACCCCCAAGTGCAAAGCGCCGCATTCCATCAAGGAATGCGGCGCTTCTGTTAGGTCTGGCTTTTAGCCGTCCGATCAGTTGGTCGGGAAGCCGCGGACCTTGAGCAGGGCCGTCACATCCGGGTTGCGGCCGCGGAAGCGACGATAGGCCTCGGCGCGGTCGGTCGAGTTGCCCTCGGCCAGGATGATGGCCTTGTATTTGGCACCGATCTCCGGATTGAAGACGTCGCCGGACTCTTCGAAGTAGGCCCAGGTGTCGGCGTCCATCACTTCCGACCACAGGTAGGAGTAATAGCCCGCCGAATAGGCGTCCGAGGTGAACAGGTGATTGAAGTGCGGCAGACGGTGACGCATCACAATCTCCTTGGGCATGCCAAAGCGTGCCAGAGATTCACGCTCGAAGGCGTCGATGTCGGTCGGCGGGGTGGCCTGGGTGTGCAGATCCATATCGACCAGGGCCGAAGACAGATAGGACACCGTGGCATAGCCCTGATTGAAGGTCGAAGCAGCCTCGATCTTCTCGACCAGAGCCTGCGGCATCGGCTGGCCGGTCTCGACGTGCTTCAGGAAGCCTTCAATGATCGGACGGGTCAGCACCCAGTGCTCGTGCACCTGCGACGGATATTCCACATAGTCGCGCGGGGTACCGGCCAGCGCCGGGTAACGGACCTGGGACGACAGCGAGTGCAGGGCGTGGCCGAACTCGTGGAACAGGGTCTCGGCGTCGTCCAGCGAGATCAGCAGCGGGCCCGACGGGGCCTTGATGAAGTTGTTGTTGTTCGAGGCCAGAACGTTCTTCTCGCCGTCAAATGACGAATAGGAACGGTAGGTCGTCGCCCATGCACCCGAACGCTTGCCCGGACGGGCAAAGTCGTCCGAATAGAACAGGCCGACATGCGAGCCGTCAGACTTGTTCTTGACCTCGAACACCTCGACGTCCGGATGGAACACCGGCACCGAACCGTCGGTGATCTTGTGGAAGGTGAAGCCGTACAGGCGTTCGGCCATGTAGAAGGCGCCACGCTTGACGTTGTTCAGTTCGAGGTAGGGTTTGATCTCGTTCTGGTCGAGGTCGTACTTCGCCTTACGGACCTTCTCGGCGTAGTACAGATAGTCCCACGGCTCGATGTCGTGACCGGCGATCGCCTTCATGTCGGCGACTTCCTCGGCCACGCGGGCCTTGGCCGGAGCCCAGACGCGCTCCATCAGCTCCATAGCCGCCGCAGGGGTCTTGGCCATGGTGTCCTGCATGCGCCATTCGGCGTGGTTGGTGAAGCCCAGCAGGCGGGCGCGCTGCTGACGCAGCGACACGATCTCGGCGATGGTGGCGTTGGTGTCATTGGCATCGCCGTTGTCACCGCGGTTCACAAACGCACGCCAGACCTTTTCGCGCATGGCGCGGTCATCGCCGAACGACAGGAACGGATCGACGCTGGAGCGGGTGTTGGTGATCGCCCAACCCGTCAGGTTGTTGGCGCGCGCAGCAGCCGCTGCGGCGGCCTTGTCGCCTGCCGACAGGCCCGCCAATTGGGCTTCGTCAGAGATGTGGATGTAGGTTTTTTCGTCTTCGACCACCTTTTGGCCGAAGCTGGTAAAGGCGTTCGACAGGGCCGTGTTGATGCGACCCAGTTCGGCCTTGCCTGCCGCATCCAGCGCCGCGCCGTTACGCACGAAGCTGTTGTAGGAACGCTCGGCAATGCGGGCCTGCTCGGCACTCAGACCGGCAGCCGCGGCCGTGTCGTGGACATGCTTGATGCGGGCGAAAAGAGCTTCGTTAAAGGTGGTTTCGTCGCTGGCTGCCGACAGCAGCGGCGACAGCTCGCTTTGCAGGGCGCGGTATTCCGGCGTGCCGATGTTTCCGGTCATCACGCCGAACAGGGCCATGGCGCGGCCCAGCGGCTCGCCTGCCAGCTGCATGGCCACCGAGGTGTTGGCGAAGGTCGCCGGTTCGGGATTGTTTGCGATGGCGTTGATTTCGGCGCGGCGCAGTTCGATGCCTTCAAGGATGGCTTCGCGCAGCTTGGCCGGGGTTACCTTGTCCCACGGCGGCACGCCTTCGTACGGGCCGGTCCAGGTCTGCAGCAGTTCGGCACGCGGTGCCGTGGTCGGCAGGACAGCGCGGGCGACTGCGATTTCATTGGCCGAAGCGGCTTGGCTGATAGCCCCGCCCATATCGGCACCAGCTGCAGCGCAGCCCCCCAGTGCAAACAGGCTCGCGCCCCCGATAAGAAGATGGCGTCTATGCATCCGGTTTCTCCCAGCCTTGGTTGTTTCGCCCGTCGAAGCCTACAACTTCGACGTTTCTTCCCAGAGGTGTAATGCGAAGTGATGGACGGCGAAACCCTTGGGGTCTAAACGCGACAGTATGGCTATAGGTGTTTTTGACTCCGGCGTGGGCGGACTGACGGTCCACCGTGAACTTGTGTCGCGCTTTCCGGCACAGGACTTCATCTATCTGGGCGATCAGGCCCATGCGCCGTATGGCGGGCGCGGTGGCGAGGATATCGTCGAACTGACGCGCGCCGGATGCGAGACCCTGTTCCGCGCTGGCGCGTCTATTGTTGTGCTGGCATGTAACACCGCCTCGGCCATTGCCCTGCGTCGCCTGCAGCAAACATGGATCCCGACCTTGCGCGAAGAGCTGGGTCGTCCGGTCAATGTGCTGGGCATTATTGTGCCCACCATCGAAGCGGCCACCGGCCTGCCGTGGTCGTTCGAGGCCGAGCGCGAGGGCCGTCTGGAAGGCGAGAAGAAAGAAGCCATCGACATCACCGGCGTGTTTTGCACGGCCGCGACGGCTATGAGCCGCGTCTATGAAATCGAAATCGACAAGCGCCGCGAAGATCTGGCGGTCTTCACCGAGCCCTGCCCCGGTCTTGCCGGTCTGATCGAGCTGGGTGCGCCGGAAGAAGAACTGCGTGTGGTGGTCGGCGACCACGTCGATGCCCTGCGCCGCCGTATCGGCCGCCATCCGGACAAGGCCATTTTAGGCTGCACCCACTATGAAATCGTCGCCGACCTGTTTGCCGAGGCCCTGCCCGAAGGGGTTCAGGTGATCAGCCAGCCCGCCGCTGTGGCCGACAGTCTGGAGCGCTATTTCAAGCGCCATCCGGAATATGATCTGGGCAACAGTGGGCGTCGCACCTTCCTGACCACCGGCCAGCCGGGGCCGCAATCGGACCTGATCGCCCGCTTCTGGGGCGCGCCGCTGACCTTCGACGCCGCTTAACGCCTAGCGGATAAGGGCCTTCTGGTTTTGCCAGTAGTCCTGTCCGCTGGACGGCTTGAACATGGTGCGCACCACGCCTTTCCGATCGAGCACCGCAAAGGTGTTGGAGCTGGCCTGATAGATCAGCACATCGCCATTGGGACGCTGGACAATTTCGGCGTCCGGCGGGGGCGACTTGGTGAAGGCCTCGACCTTTCTGAGAAAGTCCTCGGGGTCCTTGGCTCCGAAGTCGGCACCATTGCGCTCAAACAGGCGGATGGCTTTATCGCTGGCCGTCTCGCGACGGTTGCCGGTGAGAACCGTGGCAGCCTTGGCGGGAGCCTTCAGGGTTTCAGTCGGCGCGACCTCGATCGGGGCCGTACTTTCAACCGAGGCCAGCGAGACAGGCTCGGCATCGCGCGAGCGGGTCTCGACGGCTGATCCGCCGTTACCGCACCCTGCCAGCAGCACCCCCGCCATCAACAGGCCCGTGACGGTTCGCCCCACAAAACGCCTCATGTCACCCCCGGTGTTATTTACATAACGCAGTTATATTTGTTCGGACGGGCTGACAAGCGCGCGGGGGTCATCTCGACGGCGGCCATGTCGAACGGTACAGATGCACCATGACCACCGCTCACCTCTCCGGCCGTCGCGTCCTGCTGATCATTGGCGGGGGCATTGCCGCCTATAAGGCCCTTGAACTTGTCCGCTTGATCCGAAAGGCAGGTGGCGAGGTCATGACCCTGCTGACCAAGTCCGGCGCAGAGTTCGTCACGCCCATGTCGCTGGCAGCGCTGAGCGGCCACCCTGTCCGGCAAGACCTGTTCATGCCCGAGGACGAGACCGCCATGGGCCATATCGAGCTGTCACGCTGGGCCGATCTTGTGGTGGTGGCTCCGGCCACGGCAGGCCTGATCGCCAAGGCCGCCAATGGCATGGCCGACGATCTGGCTTCCACAACCCTGTTGGCCACCGATAAAAAGACCCTTTGGGCACCGGCGATGAATGTGCGGATGTGGGAGCATCCGGCCGTTCAGGCCAATGTGGCGACACTCAAGAGTTTTACCGGCTTTCATCAGGGAGCCTTTGTCGGTCCCGATGAGGGCGAGATGGCGTGCGGCGAGTATGGCTTTGGCCGTATGGCCGAGCCTGCCGTTATCCTTCAGGCCATTGACCGGCTGATCGGGGCGGGATCGCGCCCGCTGGCTGGCCGTCGCGCCGTCGTGACGGCAGGCCCGACATTCGAGCTGATCGATCCGGTGCGCGGCCTGACCAACCGATCCAGCGGTAAGCAGGGCTATGCGATCGCCGCCGCCCTGGCCGATCTGGGGGCCGAGGTGGTTTTGGTGTCAGGGCCCGTTTTCCTCAACACTCCGCAGGGCGTGTGCCGCGTCGAGGTCGAGGCCGCGACCGAAATGAAAGCCGCCGTCGAGACCGAGCTGAATGCATCGCCCGTCGACATTGCCGTGATGAGCGCCGCCGTCGCCGACTGGCGCGTGGACGGCGTGGCCTCGGGCAAGATCAAGAAGAAGCCCGGCGGCCCGCCGACCCTCAGCCTGATCGAGAACCCGGACATCCTGGCCAGTGTCTCGGCCCCCGGTCCGAAGCGGCCCCGGCTGGTGGTGGGCTTTGCCGCCGAAACCAGCGACCTGGAGGCCAATGCCCGGGCCAAGCTGTCGCGCAAGGGCTGCGACTGGATCATCGGCAATGATGTTTCTGACGATGTCTTTGGCTCGGACGGCAATGCCGTGACCCTGTTCACCAAGGATGGTGCCGAGGCCTGGCCGCGCCAGACCAAGACCGCCGTGGCCCGCCAACTGGCCCAGCGCATCGCCGACCACTTCAAGGCCTGAAAGACTTCTTCATGACGACTGTCCGCGTCCAGCGCCTGCCCCACGCCGAAGGCCTTGCCCTGCCCGCCTATGAGACGTCCGGTTCGGCCGGGATGGACCTGCGTGCCGCCGTCGCCGAGGGCGAGACCATCACCCTGGCTCCCGGCGAGCGCAGGCTGGTCCCCACCGGCCTGAAGATCGCGCTGGAGCCCGGCTATGAGGCCCAGGTGCGGCCTCGGTCCGGCCTGGCCCTCAAGCACGGCGTCACCTGCCTGAACAGCCCCGGCACCATCGACAGCGACTATCGCGGTGAGATCGGCGTCATCCTGGTCAACCACGGCCAGGTCACCTTTGAGATTCAGCGCGGTGACCGCGTCGCCCAGATGGTCATTGCGCCCTACACCCAAGCCATCTTGGCCGAGGTCACCGAACTGGACGAGACCACACGCGGTATCGGCGGCTTTGGCTCGACCGGCATCTAGACCGAGGCATTGGGTGCGGGCGGCGTGACCTCGCGCCGGCGCACCCGCTCGCGCCAGGCGGTGTAAAGCCCACTGGCTGCGATCAGCCCCGCCCCTGTCAGGGTAGTCAGGGTCGGCACGTCGCTGAACAGGGCCCAGCCCAGCAGCACTGCCCCCACCATCTGCAGATAGTCCAGCGGGGCCAGGGTCGAGACCGGCGCGTGCCTGAGGCTGGAGGTCATCAGCAACTGGGCAAACCCGCCCGCCAGCCCGCCCACCGCCAGGACCCCATAGCCCGTCAGGCTGTGGGCGTGGCCATTGAACAGGCTGATGGTACCACCCACCACACAGCAGGCAACGAAGAACCAGAAGACGATCGAGGTCGTGCTCTCGGTCTTTCCCAGCTGCCTCAGGGTCACGGTGACCGAGGCGGCGACAAAGGCACCGGACAGGGCCAAAAGCAGGCCGACCAGGGAAGGCGCGCCCTCCATGCCCGGCCGCAGCACCACCACCACACCGAGGAAGGCCACGGCAATGGCGGCCCAGCGGTGGCGGCCCACCTGCTCGGACAGCAGGACGATCGAGAGCAGGGTGGCAAATATGGGCGCGGTAAAGCCAATGGTCGTGGCATCAGCCAGCGACAGGTGCTTCAGGCCCTCAAAAATCAACAGGATCCCGCTCACCCCCAGCCCGCAGCGCCACAGATGGACCAGGGGTCGTCGGGTGGTGATGGCCGCCAGTCCTTCGCCCCGACTGAAAATCCAGAACAGGACCACCGGCAGGCCGAACAGGGAGCGGTAGAAGACCATCTCGCCCGCCGACACGGACTCGATCATCGAGGCCCACTTCATGCAGGCCGTCATCAGCGAAAAGCACAGGGCGGCCAGCGCGCGCAGCAGTATGCCGTAACTGGTGCCCTGACGGATCATGTCCGGTGGTTACGCCCTATCAGGCCTGGCGGAAACCCAGGACGTCCTGCATGTCGTAGAGGCCGGGCTTGCGGCTGCGCACCCAGGCCGAGGCGGCCACGGCCCCCTTGGCAAACAGGCTGCGATCGATGGCCGAATGGGACAGGGTCAGGACCTCGTCGTCCGAAGCGAACATGACCGAATGCTCACCGATAATGCCGCCACCACGAATGACGGAAAAGCCGATGGAGCCTTCCTGGCGCGGTCCCTGAACGCCGTCATAGGGTGCAGAGCGGACATCAGCCAGATCCACCCGGCGACCGTCAGCCGCCGCCTCGCCCAGCATCAGGGCCGTGCCGGACGGGCTGTCCACCTTGCGCCGGTGATGAGCCTCGGTGACCTCGATGTCCCAGTCGCGCGGGTTAAGCCTCTGGGCCGCATTTCGGACCAGGCCGATCAGCATATTCACGCCCAGCGAGAAGTTGCCGCTCTTGACGATGGCGACGCGGGCACCCGCAGCCGCCAGCGCCGCTTCCTGTTCAGGCGTGAAGCCGGTGGAGCCGATGACCAGGGCCGGGCCGCTGCGCTCGGCACAGGCCCTGGCCAGCTCGACCGAGGCTGCCGGGGTCGAAAAGTCGATGATGACGTCACACAGGTCCAGACCTGGGGTCTCACCCCGGTCAAACCGCGTGGCCACCACCACATCAGCACGGGCATCCAATACCTGGGAAACGGCACGGCCCATTCGGCCACGGGCGCCGGAAATGCCGACGTGGAAGATGTCGCTCACGCAGTCTCTTTCAGATTATCAGCGTCGCCGCCCAGGATATCAGCCCAGAAACGCTTGGCCTTGCCAGCAAAACTGGAGTTCCGGGGATTCTGGCTTTCGCCGAACGAAGCTGCAAGCTCCTGCATCAGTTCTTTCTGACGGGCGGTCAGGTTGGTCGGGGTTTCGACGAACAGCTCGACCACGAGGTCACCGCGCTGGCGACCGTTCAGGTGGGGCATGCCCTTGCCCTTGATGCGGACCGTCTTGCCGGTCTGCGAGCCAGCGGGCACGTCGACCGAGGCCTTGCACTTGCCGTCACAGGCTTCGGACACCAGGCAGGGCGCATCGACCACCCCGCCCAGGGCCGCCACCGTCATCGGCACCGGCACCGTCACCAGCAGGTCCAGGTTGTCACGCTCGAACAGTTCATGGGGCGTGACGGACAAGAAGACATAGAGGTCGCCGCGCGGCCCGCCGCGCTGGCCGGCCTCGCCCTCGCCTGACAGGCGAATACGCGAGCCGTCATCGACGCCAGCGGGGATCTTCAGGTTCAGCTGGCGGTTCTTGCGGACCTGGCCATGACCACGGCAGGTGGTGCACGGGTCCTTGATCATCTCGCCGGTGCCGCCGCAGTGGGGGCAGGTGCGCTCGACCTGGAAAAAGCCATTGGCCTGGCGCACACGGCCGACGCCGCCACAGGTGGAGCAGATGGTTGGCTTGGTCCCGGTCTTGGCCCCCGAGCCGTCACAGACCTCGCAGGTCATGGTGGTCGGCACGGCGATCTCGACCTCGGCCCCCTTGTAGGCCTGCTCAAGGTTTATCTCGAGGTCATAGCGCAGGTCCGAGCCGCGACGCGGGCCGCCCTGCTGGCGACCACCACGGCCGCCGCCCATGCCAAAGGCGTCGCCAAAGGCATCGCCGAAGACCTGGCTGAAAATATCATTGATGTCGTGGAAGCCCTGGCCGCCGCCCTGGCCAAACGGATTGCCACCACCAGCGCCGCCGTTCACACCCGCATGGCCAAACCGGTCATAGGCCGCCCGCTTCTGTTCGTCGGACAGGACCGAATAGGCTTCGGAGATTTCCTTGAACTGGGCGACAGAGTCCTCGGAGCCGCCGTTGCGGTCCGGGTGGTGCTGCATGGCCAGCTTGCGATAGGCCGACTTCAGCCCTGCGGCGTCGATCGTCCGTTCAACACCCAGAATTTCGTAATAGTCACGCTGCGCCATCAGGCGTTCGTCCTCTTACCTTCCCGCCGCGACATCGACCCGTTTGGTTTGAAGTCAGGATCTGTCTGCCGCGTTTGACCGAACTGACATGGGGGCCCGGCCGAATGATGCAAGTTTTAAGAAACGGCCCCGCCAACCATCAGGCGGGCGGGGCCAGTCCACTACGTTTTAGGCCTGACGGATCAGGCGCTCTTCTTGTCGTCGCCCGATTCCGGCGAGACTTCCTCGAACTCGGCATCGACCACACCGTCATCGGCCGGTTGCTCGGCTGCACCGGCGTCGCCCTGCTGGGCGGCGTACATGGCTTCACCCAGCTTCATCGAGGCCTGGGCCAGGGTATTGGTCTTCTCACGGATCGCTTCCGGATCGGCACCCTCCTTGGCGGACTTGAGATCATCCAGGGCAGACTGGATGGCCGACTTGGTCGCGTCGTCGACCTTGTCGCCATGCTCCGACAGGGCCTTTTCGGTCGAGTGGATCAGGCTGTCAGCGCCGTTCTGGGCCTCGACCAGGTCCTTGCGGGCCTTGTCGGCGGCGGCATTGGCTTCGGCTTCCTTGACCATCTGGTCGATGTCAGCGTCCGACAGGCCGCCATTGGCCTGGATGCGGATCGAGTGCTCCTTGTTCGTGGCCTTGTCCTTGGCCGTCACATTGACGATGCCGTTGGCGTCAATGTCGAAGGCGACCTCGATCTGGGGCATGCCGCGCGGTGCCGGCGGAATGCCGACCAGATCGAACTGACCCAGCATCTTGTTGTCCGAGGCCATCGGGCGTTCGCCCTGGAAGACGCGGATGGTCACGGCCGACTGGTTGTCATCGGCGGTCGAGAAAACCTGGGCCTTCTTGGTCGGGATGGTGGTGTTGCGCTCGATCAGCGGAGTGAACACGCCACCCAGGGTCTCGATGCCGAGCGTCAGCGGAGTGACGTCCAGCAGCAGCACATCCTTGACGTCGCCTTGCAGGACGCCAGCCTGGACGGCAGCACCCAGGGCCACAACCTCATCGGGGTTCACACCCTTGTGCGGTTCCTTGCCGAAGAACTTCTTCACGGCTTCCTGCACGGCGGGCATGCGGGTCATGCCGCCGACCAGGACCACCTCGTCGATGTCGCCAGCCTTCAGGCCGGCATCAGCCAGGGCCTTCTTGCACGGCTCGATGGTGCGGGCGATCAGGTCCTCGACCAGGGCTTCCAGCTT
>DLIT01000072.1 GCA_002483865.1 Brevundimonas sp. UBA7635 | reverse complement strand
CGGCGACCCGGGCGGTGCCGACCGTGACGGCCAACCGGCGTGAAACCGCCGACGCCAAGATCCAGAGGCTGTATGAGCGCAACGGAGCCGCCTTTGGCGCGCAGTCGGCCGACGATTATCTGGCGCGCGTCCGGGCCTTCACGCGCCAGCCCCCCGGCGGGACCGAGATCATCACCCGGGCCAATGGCGATACCCTCTTCTATCAGCCTGCGACCAATACCTTTGCCGTGGTGGATCGCGACGGGGTGCCGCGTACCATGTTCAAGCCTGACGACGGACCCACCTACTGGGCCCGGCAAAAGGAGACCGCCCCGACCTTTGGCCAGAGGCGGTCTGCCGCGAACGCGGAATAGGCCCGGGGATCAGGCCGGATCAAAGGTCAGGGGCGCACCCCAGAAGCGGNNAACTCATATTCCGGATGGCGCCCGAAATAGCGCTCCAGCGAGTCGGCGACGGCGGCGGGCTGGCTGATGATCTGGACGCTGGGCGGCAGGGCCTGGGCGAACAGGTCGGCCACGATCTCATAGTGGGTGCAGCCCAGGATGGCCTTGTCCGGATGGCGACCAATGCGTCGGCGCAGGGCATCAACGTGATCGCGCACGACGACGCGCAATTCTTCTTCGGGAGCCCCCAGCTCGATCAGGCCCGCAAGGCCGGGGCAGGCCTCGGTGAAGACCGCCAGATCCTCACGGCGCTTGTCTATCTCGATCTCATAGACCCGGCTCATGGCTGTGGCAGCGGTGCAAAAGACACCGGTGATGTCGATGGCTTCCTTTTTTTCGCCGTCCAGGCGTCCGTTGTGCTCGGATTCATAGGACCAGGGCAGGCCGGTGGCCGCCTCGATGGTCGGGACGATGATGCCCAGGATATTGACCGGACGGCCCAGTTCCTGGCGCAGGCCTGGCAGCCAGGTCTGCTGCAGGCGGCGCAGTGCAATGGCCGAGGCGGTATTGCAGGCCAGGACGACGACCGAGGCTCCCGCCTCGAACAGGCGACGACAGCCCGCCCGGGTCAGCTCGACGATATCCTCGCCGCTGCGGCCCCCATAGGGAGCGTGGCCCTGGTCGCCCAGATAGATGAAGTCTACCTCGGGAAACCGGGCGACGAGCTCGCGGTGGACCGTCAGGCCCCCCACACCAGAGTCAAATACACCAATAGCCATGCTGCGGCCTTTAAACCTGTGGGGTTCCGTCGCGCAATGCTTCCCTCTAAACCTGTGCCGTCATCGCTGCACAGGATGCTGTGCTGCGATCTGGATTTAAAGGTTGGGAGACCCGGATGCACAGACGCCATCTTCTCATCGGGGGCGCAAGCCTCTTTGCTCTCTCGGGCTGCGCTGCAGCGGCAGGCGGCATGGACCCGGTCGCCCCGGTAAGCGCCTCGGCGAACGAGATCGCCATCGCCCGCGCCGTTCTGCCGGTCGCGGCTCCCAAGGCTGAACTGCTGCAGGAATGGACCGGTCCGTATGAGGGCGTGCCTCCGTGGGACAAGGTGACCCCGGCCAAGTTGCGCGAAGCGGTTCTGGAAGGGATCGAGCTGCGCCGCGCCGAAATCAATGCCATCGCCAACAATCCGGAACCGGCAACCTTCGCCAACACCTCGGTGGCGATGCAGTTGGCCGGCGAGCCGCTGGGTCGCTCCATGGCCCTGTTCGGCGTCATGACCAGCAATATCGGCACCCCCGAATACCGCGCCCTGCAAAGCGAACTGTCGCCCCTGCTGTCGGCGGCTGGTGACGAGACGACCTTCAACGAAGCCCTGTTCGCGCGCATCAAACATGTTCACGAAACTGCCTCGGCTGCCGGTCTGAGCGCCGAGCAGGCCCGTATCGCCGAGCGTTCCTACAACAGCTTCGTGCGTAACGGCGCGGCCCTGGACGCTGCGGGCAAGGCCGAACTGGGCCGCATCAACACCGCTCTTTCGAATGCCTTCACCAGCTTCGGTCAGAAGGTCGTCGAAGACGAAAAGACCTTCATCCACATCACCGACGAAGCGGCTCTGGCCGGTCTGTCGGACGGTGACAAGGCCGCCGCTGCTGCTGCGGCCCGCGCCAACAACCTGACCGGTTGGGCCATCACCAACACCCGCTCCAGCGTCGATCCCTTCCTGTCGTTCGGTGACGACCGCGCCATGCGCGAAAAGGTCTGGCGTGCCTTCGTCAACCGCGGTGACAACGGCGATGCCAATGACACCAACGCCACCATCGCCCAGATCGTCGCCCTGCGCGACCAGCGCGCCAAGCTGCTGGGCTTTGTGAACCACGCCGAATGGCGCATGCAGGACACCATGGCCAAGACCCCTGCGGCGGCCATGGAACTGATGAACCGCGTCTGGGCTCCGGCCAAGGCCCGCGTGGCCGAAGAAGTCGCCGACATGAAGGCCATCGCCGGTCACGACATCGAGCCGTGGGACTACCTGTACTATGCAGAAAAGGTCCGCAAGGCCAAGTACGACCTCGACCAGAACGAGATCAAACCCTACCTCGAACTGAACAACGTCAAGCGCGGTGCCTTCTACATGGCCGAGCGCCTGTACGGCTTCACCTTCCACAAGATCACCGACGGCTCGGTGCCGGTCTTCCATCCGGACGTGGAAGTGTTCGAGGTGCGCAACAAGGCGGACGGCTCGCACGTCGGCCTGTTCTATTCGGACGACTTCGCCCGCTCGGGCAAGCGTTCGGGGGCCTGGGCCACGACCTATCGTTCCTACTCGTCCTATGATGGCGTGAAGAACGTGCTGGCATCGAACAACAACAACTTCATCAAGGCCCCGTCGGGCCCGCTGCTGATCTCGCTGGACGATGCAGAGACCCTGTTCCACGAGTTCGGCCACGCCCTGCACTCGCTGTCGTCCAAGGTTCGCTATCCGGCCTTGGCCGGCACCCCGCGTGACTATGTGGAATATCCGTCGCAGGTCCACGAGCACTGGGTGCTGTCGCGCCCGATCATCGACGGCTTCCTCAAGCACGTCGAAACCGGCCAGCCGATGCCGCAGGCGCTGGTGGACAAGATCGAGGCCGCCTCGACCTTCAACCAGGGCTATGCCACCGTCAGCTACCTGTCGTCGGCCCTGGTTGACATGGACCTGCACACCCAGGCCACCCCGCCGACCGACATCGACGCCTTCGAGCGTGAATCCCTGGCGCGTCTGGGCATGCCCAAGGAGATCGTGATGCGCCACCGGCTGCCGCACTTCAATCACCTGTTCACGTCGGACGCCTATTCGGCCGGCTACTATTCCTATCTGTGGTCGGAAGTGATGGACGCCGACACCTGGGCCTACTTCGAAGAGTCCGGCGACGTGTTCAATCCGGTGATCGGTGCCAAGTACAAGGAGATCATTCTCTCCGAAGGCAATACGACCGACCGCGCCGAGGCCTATCGTCGCTTCCGGGGCCGTAATCCGGATGTCGCGGCCCTGCTGAAGGTCCGCGGCTTCCCGGTTAACTAAGGGCTTCAAAGGTTGAAGCGAGCGGCCAGTGGCGAAAGCCACTGGCCGTTGTTTTTTGCGCAGGCTGGCCTGATCAGGGCTTTATCCGACCCTCAAGCGAAGCCGCTTCTTTAGTTCAGCCGCTGTTGCGAAGTCCGGCTGCGACACCGTTGATGGCCAGAAGGATACCGTCGCGGACGCGCGGGTCGTCGTCGCCCGACCGACGTCGACGGATCAGCTCGATCTGGACGTGGTTCAGCGGCTCGACATAGGGCATCCGCTGCCGGATCAGCCGGTCCAGCTCGGGCTGGCCGCCCAGCAGGGCGTCGTGACCGGTGATCGACAGGACGGCGGC
>DLIT01000070.1:16584-16887 GCA_002483865.1 Brevundimonas sp. UBA7635 | reverse complement strand
TCAGGCACTGAAGGCGGCATCACCCCCTGCCCTACCCCCAGGGCCAGAAAGGCTGCAGCGTGGACAATACCGACAACGACAACGGCCGCCGCCCGGAACGAGCGACGGCCGTTTGAAGTCTGTTGTCCTGGCGCAGGCGATCCGAATTTCATGGCGGAGCTAACGCCCGGCCCCAGCAAAGGATCAGCCGCGAAGGCCCGTCAGGCACCCAGCGCCGCGTCGATCGCAGCGGCAACGGTCTCGATATTGCCCATGCCGTCAACCTCGGTCAGCTTACCCTGGGCTTCGTAGTAGGGAAGCAGC
>DLIT01000070.1:5140-16456 GCA_002483865.1 Brevundimonas sp. UBA7635 | reverse complement strand
CCGCGCTTGGCCAGCATGGCGTCGAGGGCTTCGGCCTGAGCGACATTGCGGGGGAAGCCGTCAAAGATCGCGCCGCCTGCGGCCTCAGCCTCAGGCAGTCGATCCTCGATCAGCGCGATGACGATCTCATCCGTCACCAGGTCACCGCGAGCCAGGACATCCTTGACCTTGAGGCCAAGTTCCGAGCCCGAGGCGATGGCGGCACGCAGCATGTCCCCAGTGGACAGTTGGATCATGCCGCGGCCTTCGACCAGGCGCTTGGCCTGGGTGCCCTTACCGGCAGCCGGCGGCCCGAACAGGATCAGGTTCATTGTCTCTCCCCCGACAATCAGCGACGAACGGGCGCAGCACCGCCACGACCGCCCCGGCCGCGCAGCTTGGCCTTCTTGATCAGGCCTTCATACTGGTGAGCCAGCAGTTGCGACTGAATCTGGGCCACCGTGTCCATCGTCACCGAAACCACGATCAGCAGCGAGGTACCGCCGAAGTAGAGAGCGTTGTTGCCCCCCATCACCAGGAACTCAGGCAGGAGGCAGACCAGGGTGATGTAACCCGCACCAATGACCGTCAGACGGGTCAGGACATAGTCCAAATACTCGGCCGTGCGCTTGCCCGGACGGATGCCCGGCAGGAAGCCCCCATACTTGCGCAGGTTCTCGGCCGTGTCGTCAGGGTTGAAGGTGATCGAGGTGTAGAAGAAGCAGAAGAAGATGATCAGGGCGGCATACAGGATCATGAAGACCGGCTGACCGTGGGTCAGTTGAGCCGTTACCGTCGGCAGCCAGCTCAGCCACTCCGGCAGGTTCGCATTGGCCGTGAACTGGGCCACGGTCGTCGGCAGCATCAGCAGCGACGATGCGAAGATAGCGGGAATGACGCCAGCGGTGTTCACCTTCAGCGGCAGGAAGGAACGCTCCCCACCCATGACGCGGTTGCCTTCCTGGCGCTTCGGATACTGGATCAGAAGACGGCGCTGGGCGCGCTCCATGAAGACGATGAAGATCACGGTGGCCACCGCCAGGATGGCGATCCCCAGCAGGGCGAAGGCCGACATCTGGCCCTGCTGCGTCAGGCTCAGCAGGCGGGCGATGGTCGAAGGCAGGACCGCAACGATACCGGCGAAGATAATCAGCGAGATGCCGTTGCCGACGCCGCGCGCCGTGACCTGCTCACCCAGCCACATCAGGAACATGGTACCGCCGGTCAGGGTGGTGACGGTCGAAATGATGAAGAAGATACCCGGCTCGTCGATCAGGCCCGCCTGGGCATTGAGGCCCGCCGCGATGCCAAATGACTGGGCCAGGGCCAGGAAGACCGTCAGGTAACGGGTGTACTGGTTCAGCTGCTTGCGCCCGCTTTCGCCACCCTCCTTCTTGAGCTTCTCCCACGGCGGGTAAACCGCCCCCATCAGCTGAACGATAATCGAAGCCGAGATGTACGGCATCACGTTCAGGGCAAAGACGGCCATACGCTCAACAGCACCACCCGAGAACATGTTGAACATGTCCAGGATGCCGCGTTGGCCATCAGGGTTCTGGAAGAAGGCCAGGAAGGCCTCGGAATTAATGCCCGGAATGGGAACATAGGTGCCGATCCGATAGACCAGCAGCGCGCCCAGCGTGAACAGCAGGCGTTTGTGCAGCTCGGTCGCCTTGGCGAACGAGCCCATGTTCATATTAGCGGCAAGTTGTTCAGCGGCCGAAGCCATCAGCTATCCCCAAGACTGGTCTCGTCGTCAGATAGGCGGAAAGCGGCCGTCTTGCGAGGGCCGCTTCCACATTTTCGTCATCCCGTCGGCGGAAGCCCCGCCGGAGACCCTGAGACAAGGCCCCCGGTCGGGATGACGACGTCGATATTAAGCCTTGGCAGCCGTGCGCTTGGCGCGGGCCGAGATCTTGTTGGCATCGCCCAGCGGAGCCTTGGGAGCCGGAGCCTTGCCCTTGGCCGCGTTACGCTTTTCGAGACGGGCAGCGGCCTTGGCTTCAGCGGCGATGCGCTGCTGCTCGACCTTGCCGCCAGCGCCTTCGATGGCCTTGATGGCACCAGCCGAGGCCGACCAGACGACCAGGTTCAGCTTGGCCTTCAGTTCGCCTTCGCCCAGGACGCGGACGCCGTCCTTGACGCGACGGATCACACCAGCGGCCACCAGGGCGGTGCCGTTGATTTCAGCCTTGGCGTCGAGCTTGCCAGCGTCGACGGCTTCCTGGATGCGCCACAGGTTGACTTCAGCCAGCTTCAGCGCGTTCGGGTTGTTGAAGCCGCGCTTGGGCATACGCATGTACAGCGGCATCTGGCCGCCTTCGAAGCCGCCGATGGCGACGCCCGAACGCGACTTCTGACCCTTGACACCACGGCCAGCGGTCTTGCCCTTGCCCGAGCCCGGGCCACGGCCGACGCGCATGCGCTTGGTGTGGGCGCCTTCGTTGTCGCGGATTTCGTTCAGTTTCATGTGCCTGATCCTTTCGGGTTCTAGCGCCAGACTGAAGAACAGCCTGACTCGGCGTTTAAAAATCGAAGGCCGCCCTAATAGGCGGCCCCACACAAGCCTGCAAGAGGCTTGTTAGAAAGCGAAACGCCCTCCCCCGTTTCCGAGGGAGGGCGAGACACTTATTTTTCGACCACTTCGACCATGTGGCGAACCTTGGCGATCATCCCGCGAACCGAGGGAGTATCTTCCAGGGTCGCTTCACGACCGATGCGGTTCAGGCCCAGGCCCACCAGGGTGGCGCGCTGATCAGCCGTGCGGCGGATCGGGCTGGCCGTCTGGCGGACGGTGACCGTGGCTTTGTCGTTCTTGGCCATGTCTATCAGCCCTCGATCGTTTCGGCCGAGGCACCATCGTTGCGGCGGCCCATCAGGTCAGCGACCTTCTTGCCACGCTTCGATGCCACCTGACGCGGCGACGATTGACCCTTCAGCGCCTCGAAGGTCGCACGGATCATGTTGTAGGGGTTCGACGAGCCGGTCGACTTGCCCACGACGTCCTGGACGCCGAGGGTTTCGAGGACTGCACGCATCGGACCACCCGCGATGACGCCGGTCCCCGGAGGGGCAGCGCGCATCATGATCTTGCCTGCGCCCCAACGGCCATTGCCGTCGTGGTGCAGGGTGCGGTTCTCGCGAAGCGGAACGCGGATCATGGTCTTCTTGGCTTCTTCAGTCGCCTTGCGGATGGCTTCCGGCACTTCACGGGCCTTACCGTGACCGAAGCCAACGCGGCCCTTGCCGTCACCGACGACCATCAGAGCAGCGAACGAGAAACGACGGCCACCTTTAACAGTGGCGGCGACGCGGTTGATGTGCACCAGCTTTTCGATGATGTCCGAATCCGGACCATCGATTGCCGGGGCGTTGCGGTCGCGGCGGTCGCGGTTCTGACCACCTTGTCCGCGTTGGGGTTCACGAGCCATGCTTCCCGATCCCTTAGAAGTTCAGGCCGGCTTCGCGCGCGGCCTCCGCCAGCGCCTTGACGCGGCCGTGATAGATGTAGCCACCGCGGTCGAAGACGACGTCGGTGACGCCCTTCTCCTTGGCGCGCTCGGCGATCAGCTTGCCAATGGCAGCTGCAGCGGCAACGTCCGAACCCTTGGAACCCTTGCCACCCTCGAGCGAGGAAGCGGCAACCACCGTGATGCCCTGGGCATCGTCGATGATCTGGGCCGAGATGTTCTTGTCCGAACGGAAGACCGACAGACGCAGGCGGCCGTTGGCGACAGCCTTGAGGCGACGACGGTTGCGTTCGGCGCGGCGCTTGGCTTGTTGTTGCAGAGAAAGAGCCATGACTTACTTCTTCTTGCCTTCCTTGCGCCGGACAGTTTCGCCCTGATAGCGCACACCCTTGCCCTTGTAGGGCTCAGGCGGACGCAGCTTGCGAATGACGGCGGCGATTTCACCAACGGCCTGCTTGTCGTTGCCCGAGATCTTGATCTCGGTCTGTTTCGGCACGGCGAAGGTGATGCCCGCCGGCGGAGCTATATCGACTTCGTGCGAGAAGCCGAGTTGCAGCGACAGCGACGAACCCTTCAGGGCGGCGCGGTAACCCACGCCGACCAGTTCCAGGGTCTTTTCAAAGCCTTCGGTAACACCGGTGACCATGTTGGACACCAGGGTACGCGACAGGCCCCACATGGCGTTGGCGCGAGCCGACTCCACACGCGGGGTCAGCGACAGTTCGTCGCCTTCCTGCTTGACTTCGATCTCGTCCGCCACGGTCCAGGACAGTTCGCCCTTCGGACCCTTGACGGTGACGTTCTGGCCGTTGAGCGTCAGAGTGACGCCCTTGGGCACGGTGATGGTTTTCTTGCCAATACGGGACATTTTAGTAGACCCTGCACAGGACTTCGCCACCGACGTTTGCGTCGCGGGCAGCAGCGTCAGACATGACGCCCTTGGAAGTCGAAAGGATCGAGATGCCGAGGCCATTCTTCACCGGCTTCAGATCGCCGATAGCCGAATAGACGCGACGGCCGGGCTTCGACACGCGAGCGATCTCGGCGATCACAGGCTGGCCATCGAAATACTTCAGCTCGATCTCGAACTGCGGGAACTCACCCGGGTTTTGCACCAGGTTGTAGCCGCGGATGTAGCCTTCGTCCTGCAGCACGTCGAGGACGCGCTGACGCAGACGGGAGGCCGGGGTCAGCACCTTGGAACGCTTGCGGGTCGCCGCGTTCTTGATGCGAGCGATCATGTCGCTCAGGGGATCGTTGATCATCATATCTGTTCGCTCCCCTTACCAGCTCGACTTAGTCAGGCCGGGGATCTGACCCAGATTGCCGAGCTCGCGCAGGGCGATACGGCTCATCTTGAGCTTACGATAGTAAGCCCGCGGGCGACCGGTGACTTCGCAGCGATTGCGAATGCGGGTCGGTGCGGAGTTACGCGGCAGGGCGGCCAGCTTCAGGCGGGCGTCGAAACGCTCTTCCAGCGGCAGGCTCTCGTCGTTAGCGGTGGCCTTCAGGGCTTCGCGCTTCGCGGCATACTTCGCAACCAGAGCCTTGACGGCTTCGTTGCGGTTTACGGCGCTTTTCTTTGCCATGGTTCTCTTCCCTTCCCGATCAGTTCTTGATGAACGGGAAATTGAACTCGGTGAGGAGAGCCTTGGCTTCCTCGTCGGTCCGGGCCGTGGTGCAGACGACGATGTCCATGCCCCACATCTGATCGATCTGGTCGTAGTTGATCTCCGGGAACACGATGTGCTCCTTCAGACCCGTGGCGTAGTTGCCACGACCGTCAAACGACGTGCCCTTCAGACCACGGAAGTCCTTCACGCGCGGCAGAGCGATCGTGAGGAAGCGGTCGAGGAACTCATACATTTGAGCGCCGCGCAGCGTAACCTTGCCACCAATGACCATACCTTCACGCAGCTTGAAGCCAGCGATCGAGTTACGAGCCTTGGTCGGCAGAGCCTTTTGACCAGCGATGGCGGTCAGATCCTTGAGGGCCAGGTTGACCTTCTTGGAGTCTGCAACAGCTTCGCCGACACCCATGTTCAGGACGATCTTGTCCAGCTTGGGGATCTGCATCTCGTTGGTGTAACCGAACTTTTCCTTCATGACCCCACGGATGCGGTCCTGATATTCGGTCTTGAGACGCGGCGTGTACTTGGTGTCGGCCATCAGATGACGTCTCCCGTGGTCTTGGCGACGCGAACCTTCGTTTCGCCTTCGACCTTGAAGCCCACGCGCGTGGCCTTGCCGTTGGCGTCGACAATGGCGACGTTCGACAGGTGCAGCGAGGCTTCCTTGTTCTTGATACCGCCCTGCGGGTCAGCCTGGCTCGGGCGCGTGTGGCGCTGAACCATGTTGATACCCTGCACGACGACGCGATTTTCGGTCGGGAGGACCTTGAGCACCTGACCGGTGCGGCCCTTGTCCTTGCCGGTCAGGACGACGACATTGTCGCCCTTCTTGATCTTGGCGGCCATGGTTACAGAACCTCCGGAGCCAGCGAGATGATCTTCATGTGGTTCTTGGCGCGAAGCTCGCGCGGAACCGGGCCGAAGATACGAGTGCCAACCGGCTCGTTCTGCTTGTTGACGATGACGGCGGCCGACTTGTCAAAACGGATGACAGAGCCGTCCTTGCGCTGGATGTCCTTGGCGGTGCGAACGACGATGGCGCGAACGACATCACCCTTCTTAACGCGGCCGCGAGGAATCGCTTCCTTCACCGAGGCGACAATGGTGTCGCCCACCGAGGCGTAGCGGCGCTTGGAGCCGCCCAACACCTTGATGCACATGACCCGGCGAGCGCCCGAGTTGTCGGCGACCTCCAGGTTAGTTTGCATCTGGATCATAGGATCCGATCCTTTTCTTTAGGAAGCCGATGCGTTGGAGATGACTTCCCAACGCTTCAGCTTGGACTTGGGTGCGCATTCGACGATGCGCGCGACGTCGCCAACTTTGAGGCCATTGGCCTCATCGTGGGCGTGGTACTTCTTGGACAGGCGGACCGTCTTTTTCAGGACCGGGTGCAGCAGGGTGCGCTCGACCTTAACGACGACGGTCTTGTCGCCCTTATCGGACACGACCACGCCTTCGAGAATACGTTTGGGCATAGGTGTTTCCTTAAACCGCCGAGCGCTTCTCACGCAGAAGCGTGGAGATGCGAGCGATGTCCTTACGCACTTCCGAGACCCGGTGGGTCTTTTCCAGCTGGCCAGTGGCAGCCTGGAAGCGCAGGTTGAACTGTTCCTTCTTGAGCTTCAGAAGCTCGTCGGACAGTTGGTCGGGGGTTTGACCCCGGAGATCGGCGATCTTGGTCATGCCGCTTCCTCAAGCTGGACGATACCGGCGTCAAGGCGGGTCACCACCTTGGTGCGGACCGGAAGCTTGGCAGCGCCGAGGCGCAGAGCTTCGCGGGCCACGTCGTCCGGCACGCCGTCGATTTCGAACAGGATGCGGCCCGGGTGAACGCGAGCGGCCCAGTAGTCCACCGCGCCCTTACCCTTACCCATCCGGACTTCAGCCGGCTTGCCCGTGACGGGCAGATCCGGGAAGACCCGGATCCAGACGCGGCCCTGGCGCTTCATCTGACGCGTGATCGCGCGGCGAGCCGCTTCGATCTGGCGAGCCGTGATGCGCTCGGGTTCCAGGGTCTTCAGGCCGTAGGAGCCGAAGTTCAGCGAGAAACCGCCCTTGGCCGAGCCGTGGATACGGCCCTTGAACGCCTTGCGGTACTTGGTCTTTTTAGGTTGCAACATGACCTATCAGCCCTCACGACCGCGACGCTGACCGCGATCACCGCGGGGACCACGTTCACGGCCTTCGTTGGACGACGGACCCGAGGCTTCCTGGGCCCAACGCTTGTCCTGAGCCATCGGGTCGTGCTCAAGCACCTCACCCTTGAAGACCCAGACCTTCACGCCGATGATGCCGTAGGTCGTCTTGGCTTCGTAGAAGCCGTAGTCGATGTCGGCACGCAGGGTGTGAAGCGGCACGCGACCTTCGCGGTACCATTCCATACGAGCGATTTCAGCACCACCCAGACGGCCCGACACGTTGATGCGGACGCCCTTGGCACCGAGGCGCATGGCGGACTGCATCGAACGCTTCATGGCGCGGCGGAAGGCGATACGGCGTTCCAGCTGCTGAGCGATGTTTTCAGCGATCAGCTGGGCGTCGGTTTCCGGCTTGCGGACTTCAACGATGTTCAGGTGAACTTCGCCTTCGGTGCGAGCCGAGATGTCCTTGCGGAGCTTCTCGATGTCAGCGCCCTTCTTGCCGATCACGACGCCCGGACGGGCGGCGTAGATGGTGACGCGGCACTTCTTGTGCGGACGCTCGATGATGATGCGAGCGACGCCGGCAGCGACCAGGCGTTCCTTCAGCCACGCGCGCAGCTTCAGGTCCTGGTGCAGCAGGCGGGCGTAGTCCGAGCCACCGGCGAACCAGCGGCTGTCCCACGTGCGGTTGACGCCGAGGCGCAGACCGACCGGATTGATTTTCTGTCCCATCAGGCGGCCTCACCTGCTTCGCGAACCACGATGGTGATTTCGCTGAACGGTTTCAGGATGCGCGACGAGCGGCCACGAGCGCGGCTCGCAAAACGCTTCATCACCAGGTTCTTACCCACGAAGGCTTCGGCAACGATCAGGTTGTCGATGTCCAGGTTGTGGTTGTTTTCGGCGTTCGAGACGGCCGAATACAGGACCTTGCGGACGTCGGTGGCGATGCGCTTGCGGCTGAATTCCAGCTCGTTCAGCGCCTTCTGGACCGGCAGACCGCGGATGGATGCGGCGACCAGGTTCAGCTTTTGCGGGCTGATGCGAACATTGACCAGTTTGGCGCGAGCCTCGGTGGCACCGACGCGGCGGGGGTTGTTGGACTTGGCCATCAGTTACTTCCTTTTGGCCTTCTTGTCCGCCGCGTGACCCGGGAAGTTCCGGGTCGGGGCGAACTCGCCAAACTTCATGCCAACCATGTCTTCGTTGACCATCACCGGCACGTGCTTCTGGCCGTTGTGGACACCGAAGGTCAGGCCGACAAACTGCGGCAGGATGGTGGAGCGGCGCGACCAGGTCTTGATCACGTCCTTGCGGCCCGACGAGAGAACAGCGTCGGCCTTCTTGAGCAGATACCCGTCGACAAACGGGCCTTTCCAGGAGGAGCGGGCCATTCTTAGCGAGCCTTCTTAACGTGGCGAGTACGGATGATGTATTTATCCGTAGCCTTGTTCTTACGAGTGCGGGTGCCCTTGGTGTCCTTACCCCACGGCGTAACCGGGGTACGACCACCAGAGGTGCGGCCTTCACCACCACCATGCGGGTGGTCGATCGGGTTCATGGCAACGCCGCGAACGTGCGGACGCCAGCCCATGTGACGCACGCGACCAGCCTTACCGAGGTTCTGGTTCATGTGGTCCGGGTTCGACACGGCACCGACGGTGGCCATGCAGCCATCCAGCACCATGCGCAGTTCGCCCGAGCCGAGACGGATCTGGGCATAGCCCTGATCGCGGCCAACCAGCTGGGCATAGGCACCGGCCGAACGGGCCAGCTGAGCGCCCTTGCCCGGCTTCATCTCGATGTTGTGGATGATGGTACCCACGGGCATCGAGCGCAGCGGCATGGCGTTGCCCGGCTTCACGTCGACCTTTTCACCGGCGACGATGGTGTCGCCAGCCTTCAGGCGTTGCGGAGCGATGATGTAGGTCTTCTCACCGTCGGCGTAGGTCACCAGGGCGATGAAGGCCGTACGGTTCGGGTCGTACTCCAGGCGCTCGACCGTACCGATGGCGTCGAACTTGCGACGCTTGAAGTCGATCTTGCGGTAGAGGGTCTTGGCGCCACCGCCGCGGAAGCGAACGGCTACGCGACCGCCCTGCCCGCGACCGCCCGACTTCGTCAGGCCTTCAACGAGCGACTTCTCGGGACGGCCCTTGTGCAGCTCGGACCGGTCGACCAGCACCAGGGCGCGGCGGCCCGGCGACGTCGGATTGTAATGCTTCAAGGCCATCGGATTAGAGCCCCGTCGTGACGTCGATCGACTGGCCGTCGGCCAGCGTCACGATCGCTTTTTTGATGTCCACGCGACGGCCTTGGATGCCGCGGAAGCGCTTGGTCTTGCCCTTTTGAACCAGGGTGTTGACCTTGAGGACGTTGACTTTGAACAGGGATTCAACCGCAGCAGCGATCTCGTCCTTGGTCGCGGTACCGGCAACGCGGAACACAACCTTGTTCTGCTCCGACAGGATCGTGGCCTTCTCGGTGATCACCGGAGCCAGGATGGTGTCGTAGTGTTTGGCGGTGGGTTGAGCGGCGGCCATTATGCGGCTTCCTTCTCAGCGAAGCGCGCCTCGATTGCCTCGATGGCAGCCTTGGTCAGCACCAGTTTGTCGGCCCGCAGGATGTCATAGACGTTCAGGCCGGCGTTCGGCAGGACGTCGATGTGCGGGATGTTGCGAGCCGCCAGGCCGAAGTTGGCTTCGACTTCGGGACCAGCGATGATCAGAGCCTTGGTCCAGCCCAGCTTGCCGAAGGTTTCGCGCAGGGCAGCCGTCTTGGGCTCCTTGACCGAAACGCTGTCGACGACAACCAGGTTGCCAGCCTTGACCTTGGAGGACAGGGCGTGACGCAGAGCCAGGGCGCGAACCTTCTTCGGCAGCGAGTAGCCGTGGTCGCGAACGACCGGACCGAAGGCGCGCGAGCCACCCACGAACTGCGGTGCACGGCGCGAACCGTGACGAGCGCCGCCGGTGCCCTTTTGCTTGTACATCTTCTTGCCCGTACGAGAGTTCTCGTTGCGGGTTTGAACCTTGTGCGTACCGGCGCGGCGCTTGGCCAGCTGCCAGTTGACGTAACGGGCCAGCAGGTCGCCGCGGATGTCGGCGATGCCGAAGACGGCGTCCGACAGCTCAACGTCGCCAGCAGCCTTGCCGTCGAGTTTGATGACCGAGAGTTTCATTACGCTTCACCGCCTTCGCTGGCTTCAACGGCCGGAGCAGCAGCTTCGGCAGCAGCAGCCGACTTAACAGCACCCGGGAACGGGGCTTCAGCCGGACGGGCCTTCTTCACAGCGTCGCGAACCTTGACGTAGCTGCCGTCGTGACCCGGGACAGCGCCCTTGATCAGGATCAGGCCACGCTCGGCGTCCACGCGGACGACGGTGAGGTTCTGCTGGGTGACGACTTCCTGGCCATAGTGACCAGCCATCTTCTTGCCACGGAAGGTCTTGCCCGGGTCTTGACGCTGACCGGTCGAACCGTGCGAACGGTGCGAGATCGACACGCCGTGCGAGGCGCGCAGACCGCCGAAGTTCCAGCGCTTCATGGCGCCGGCGAAGCCCTTACCGATGGTCTCGCCCTGGATATCGACCTTCTGACCTGCCAGGAAGTGGTCAGCCGACAGCTCGGCACCAACGTCCAGCAGACCTTCCGCGTCAACGCGGAACTCGGTCACATAAGCCTTGGGTTCAACTTCGGCCTTGGCGAAAACTTCGCGCTGAGCCTTGTTGGTATTCTTTGCCTTCTTGGTACCGGCACCCAGCTGCAGGGCGACGTAGCCGTCCCGCTCTTGAGTGCGCTGACCCACGACCTGACAGCCATCTAGCTGCAGAACCGTGACCGGGATGTGCGCGCCGTCTTCAGCGAAGACGCGCGTCATACCCAGTTTCTTGGCGATCACGCCCGTACGCATGTCGGATCCCGCCTCTTTCTTTCTTAAATCTTGATCTCGACGTCCACACCGGCCGACAGGTCGAGCTTCATGAGCGCGTCCACGGTTTGCGGGGTGGGGTCGATGATGTCGAGCACGCGTTTGTGCGTGCGGATTTCAAACTGCTCGCGCGACTTCTTATCGACGTGCGGCGAGCGGTTC
>DLIT01000070.1:0-5048 GCA_002483865.1 Brevundimonas sp. UBA7635 | reverse complement strand
ACGATTTCGCGCGTCGAAAAGTCGAGGACGCGATGATCGAAGGCCTTGAGCCTGATGCGGATGCTTTGATCCATATCGGTTGTTATTCCCAAGCGGTGTGAACCGCGTCCCTGTGAACCATTTCAAAGACCGAAGCCTCGGGCAGAGCCCCAAGGAACGCAAATCCGCAAAAACGATTGGCCCACGCAGGTGTCCGCGAGAGCCATTGAAATCCCAAGAATGCTGCAAAGAACAATAACTTAGGTCGTCCCTGCGGACCGCGTCTGCATCCGAGAATGCACAGCCGGTCCAACAAGAGGGCTGCTTATGCCTGTCGATTCCTTTTTGGTCAAGCGCCTAAACCGCCGTGGAATGGGGGTTTAAGGGGTGTTGCACCAAGGCCATAGAACGCCAGCCGGGCATCGCGACCCCGACAGGAAAATCCGTCATCCACAGCCCCAGGAATATGTGATGGGGCCCGATAGACTGCTTGGACACGCCGCGCCGGGGCGACGATATATATTAACAGCCCTTAAAACCTGAGGCCACACAAGGGCTGCTCGATGGGCGAAAAGCGATACCGCCTCAAAACCGCACCGTGTAGCGACACAATCATGCCTGAATGCGTCACTTTGGGGCAACATCAGCCGCGTCAGGACGAAACATAACATTTTCGCTACGGGCTTTCTGCGGTTTCGTGACTATCTCTTCCAGCGTTGCAGTGACCCGGTCGTTGCGACACTCTGAAAAGGATAAGTAAGAATGAAAACCGTCTTCCTCGCATCCGTCGCCGCCGCGACTCTGATGGCTGCTCCGGCTCTGGCCCAGGAAGTTGTCGGCTCGGCTGGCATCTCGTACGGCTATGCCGACATCGAAGGCACCGACGTGGACGCCGCTCGCCTGGACGGCGTGGCCGCTTTCGAGGTTGCCCCGAAGTGGACCGTTACCGCCGCCGGTAACGTGACCTACACCGACACCGACTTCGGCGACGACACGACGGGTGCCGTGGCTGCTCACCTGACCCGCGAATTCGCCAACGACATCCGCGCGGGTGCCTTCGTCGGCATCACCGACATCGGCGGCGAAGACTACTTCACGGCTGGTGCTGAAGTTCAGAAGTACTATGCCGCCACGACCCTGACGGGCGTTGCTGCCTACACCGACATGGACGGTGCTGACGTCTGGACCTACGGCGCTGACGCTGCCTACTACGTGAACCCGTCGCTGCGCCTTAACGCTGGCGTTGTCTATGGCAACATCGACACCGCCCTGGGCGATGCTGACGGTTGGGCCTACGGTGCTGGCGCTGAGTACCAGTTCGCCAACAGCCCGTTCAGCGTCTACGGCAACTACCAGCACGTGGACATCGAAGGCCTGGACGCCGACGTCCTCATGGTCGGCGCTCGCTACAACTTCGGTGGCACCCTGCAGTCGCTGGACCGCGCCGGTGCAAACCTGGGCCGTACCCTGGCTGGCCTGGTCTTCTAATCTGATCGTCAAGGATCACTGCTGAAGGCAGAAAACCCCGGTGGAGCAATCCACCGGGGTTTTTCATACCTGCTTGCGGCCCGCCTAATCGCCGATGCGAAGCTTGCCCGAACCGACCGTCGAGCGACTGACCGGACCGGTTACTTCGCGGATATAGACGTCGCCTGAACCGACCGTGGCCACCGCGACGCGATCAGCGATGCCATCGAAATGGACATTGCCCGAGCCCGCAATAGAGACATCGACCTGGTTACTGCGGCCAGCATCAAGGCGCACATCGCCTGAGCCGCCTATGCGGATCTCGATGGGTCCCTCGACACGGCCCACACGGACATCTCCAGAGCCGCCGATGCTGGCCTTGACCCCATGGGCCACCCGCGCCGTCACCGTGCCCGAGCCACCGATAGAGGCGGTGAGTTGCTGGACCTCGCCCATCCGCACCCTACCCGAGCCGCCAACGGAAATGTTGGCCGGGCCGCTGACGTTGGCCACCGTCCATTGGCCACACCCGCCCGAATGCAGCTCCAGCGAGCGTGCGCCCGGGCCCACGGCTCCATAGACGGCCGAGCCCGTGTCGACATCCACATCACGTGGGGTGCGCAGAACCACCATGGGTGCGTCCTCCAGCGCCACCTCGCCCACGTCGCGGACGCGGACACGCGCGCCCTGCCCCGGCTGACGGGCTTCGGGATCGCCCGCTTCACAGCGATTTATGACGCTTACCCGACCCGGCCCCAGCCTACGATTGGCCAGCCCACCATCGATCTCGACATCATTGCCCCGGCGCATCACCTGAAGGGCGGGCAGATCCGCCCGACCCGGCACGATCTCGACGCCAATGTCGCGACGGTCCTCAGGAATGACCACGACCCGGGCTACCGCGTGCTTGACCTCTACCGACTGTGCCGCCGCGCTCTGAGCCAGAGCAAGGCCCATCAGGGCAGAAACAGAAGCAGCGGCGATGAAATGGGCTTTCATGGTCTGGTCTCCTCTTGTGTTGAGAAGACGGTGCGCCTGGCCCTGGCGAAAGTCAGTTTAATTCCATGTCATGACGCCGTTGTAAGAAAACCCGTCGGCCGGGCCTAGAGAGGGCGCGCGCCATCGGCAAGGCCTGCTTCCGGCACGAAGTCACGTGGCAGATCGGCGATCCGGCTTCTGAGCAGACCCGCCCTTCGCAGGGCCAGCGCCACCACCCATCGCGCCATCAAACCAGCCGTGCCCATGGTGTCGGTGTGGCGGGGCGTCCGTCCGCGACTACGCAGGACCGCATTGGTGAACAAGGCTCCGTTACGCCAACGCGTAGGCCAGGTCTGGAAGTCCATCGACAGGGAGACACAGAAGCGGTCCAGGTTTTCCACCCGGTGCGGCGCATACAGTGGCCAGGTTAGGGCTTGTCCCGGCTCCAGATCAACGATCCGAGCTTCAGCTTCAAAGGACATCCGATATGGGACCTCCTCGGTCGTCTGCCGGGCCACGACCAACTCCATATGCCGCTCGGGCAGATGCGCTTCATCGCCCGGAAAGACAAAGACGCGCTTGCGTCCGCGCATATGGAAAAGGACCACCCCGGCAGCGTCGAAATGATAGGGCACCCGCGCCTGAGGCGAGGAAAGGATCAGTTGCCCGGCCCGCTTGACGGCCTTCAACCCCGGGAGGCTAGCCTCGATAGCCTGATATTCCCGGCTGGCCGCGGCCCATAGCTCGGGCCAGGCAGACTCGATGCCGCGCAGATTGACCCACAGCCGTCCGGCCTGGATCGCCTCAAGCAGGGCCGCCCCGCTCTGACGCCCCCGCGTACCGGTACGCAGGCTGTGCTGACCCTCATCGTCATAATCGTACAGGTTGATGTCGATCAGCGTCGCCGGATAGCGGTCAAGTAGGTCCGCGAGCGCAGCGTCATCGGCAAAGCCCTGCTCGACCAGGCTATGCGGATAAACCGCGGGCTGCTGGATCGGGCCCTGATAGCGGGTGTCTGACATGATCTGGTCCTTGGCTCAGCTGCGCCGGTTCATCGCTGAACGGCTCGCAGCCGCAATACCGCTGAGGCGACCCGACAGGGTAACCTCGCAGGCCTCGATAACATTCCAGCGGCGCCGGATCCGGTCGGCCAACCCCTGCCCGCGCTGGCGACCGGCCACGCGAGCCAGCGCATTGGTGCCCAGCCTGGCGGCAGCCTGGGCTCGTGGCTGGCGAACTCGTCCCTCGTGCACGACCTGGCTGGTGTCGCAAAAGTAGCGCTTGTAACCGTCCGAACCGCAACCATAGTCAAAGTCGGTGAAGCCCTGCTGCGACATCAGCCGGATCGTCTCCATGCTCAGCAGGATGCCGGGCGAACAGCGGCCGGTGTCCGCGTAATAGGCCGGGAACCAGAAATGGTAGAAGGTCCCGCCAGCCAGAGAATATTCCAGGGCACATATCCTCCCCCCGGCCCGAAGCACGCACAACCGGGCACCGAAATCCGGATAGGGTGACGCCAACAGGGCCTTGAGCAGATCAACCGTCCAGCCGCAGGCAAAGATGTCATGCAGGCCGCTGCGGGCATACTGCGCACTCTTCAGCGCCAACAGTTGGTCAAGCAGGCCGGGATCGCGCAGATCGACCTCGACCTCCAGCGGACCGAACTCGGCCTCCAGGCTGCGCCGCGCGCGCTCCTTGTCCTTGAAATATTTGCCGAAGGCGTGGCGACGACCGGCATACCATTCGTCATAGGTCTGGCCGGTCGGGACGACTGCGCGATAGCTGGGCAGGGCGCAAAGGCCCTCGGACTCGCCCACCCAGGCCGTCACCCCCACACAGGGCATACCCAGACACCGAGCCGCCTCCTCAAGGGATGGGCGTTGCCCCCTGGGGCCAATGATCCCGTGATAGTCGTTCATGGGTGCGCCAAGCGGCTGCAGGGTGCCGCCGCGCTTCTGGAAGGGCAGATAGCCTACCACCTCGGTGCCGCGATGAAAGACCGCCAGTCCTGCCCCCGGACACACCGGCCCCGCCAGCAGCGCAAATTCGACGCGCAGGAAAGGGCTGCCCATGTCCGGATCCTGCTCTGCCCAGGCATTCCATTGCGCCTGTTCCAGCGGCTTCAGACTGTCGATGGCACGCAGTTTGACCGTCAGCGGGGGGGACATCGATACTCCTCCAGGTCCCGCAGCCGCTGCCGGACCCTTTGCAATATCCGTGGCATGTTTCGATTGCAGCGGGGTTTATGGACGTGGTGAACGAGGCCTTACGGCACCTGTCCAGCCCCGCCGCGTTGGGCTTGAGACAGGAGGTAACAATGAACCAGGACAGGCCCAACAAGAATGCTGCCGAGAACGGCAACCTGAAGCCGGACCGGGAGGGTAAGCCCCCTCGCCCGGCCACCGAACCCGATGGCGCCAAGGGCAGCAGTAACTCCCGCGAAACAGAAACGGACCCGGCCACCGGCGAACCCAACAGCTGAAAAACAGAATGGCCCCCCGGATTGCTCCGGGGGGCCATCTTGATCAGTCGTTCCTGACGGTTGTCCGTCAGGGTCGGCCGGAAGGGTCGATTACTCGACGATCTTCGAGACGACGCCGGCACCGACGGTGCGGCCGCCTTCA
>DLIT01000131.1:8745-15180 GCA_002483865.1 Brevundimonas sp. UBA7635 | reverse complement strand
AGGAGGGCTGTGCGGGCCGACAGGCCACCGACCGAGGCCAGGCGCGGAGCCTCGCCAGCGGGGAAGGCGGTGGCGGGCGGGACAGAACCCACCTCGGCCCGGCAACGCACGTCCAGGCGACGCGACAGGCCATCCAGGCCCAGCCACAGCTCGTTCATGCGACGCAAAGCGTTCTTGCGCACCCAGTCGCGGGCATAGGCGGTCGGCGTGACCAGGATCAGATTGCCGTTCGAATCCACGCGAACGGCCGACGGCGCAATATAGCTGCTGAACGGACCGTCTCCGATCTCTGCCTTCAGGCGACCAGCTGCCTCAGTCCAGATACGATCCGGATCCGTCATGCCCGTCATTGCCGCACCCCCAATCATCAAGAAACACCCGCCGTTAGAATTCACCGAACGAACGCCCTTCGAAGACAACCATCGGGACGACTTCTCCTGTCGCGCCAAACAGGGTTTGACACGTGGGGTCGTACTCACAGACAGACGTCTCCCGCCGATCGAAATCATTGATTTCGATCGTCTTCATCCAACAGGGATGGAAGTGCGTTACGGCCCAAAACTTACGCAGCCAGCGCAGGAGATCAACGATGATTCGAGTCCAGATTCGCACTTAAATTGTTTGACTCCGGCAAAGTCCGATGGGGCTTGGGAATTTGGAAAATCCTACCCTCTTTCGAACGCCGGATTCTTTCAGCGACTTAGGTCCAGACAGCAAGACGGCGAGGGAGCTTTCGCTTCCTCGCCGTTGAAATCTTTTGATTTTCTTGCGACGGCTGTGTGACAGCTCGTCTTTTGACCTTCATATGCCAATGTTAGACAGATTTACAAAAACCCGTCCGACCTGGCCTGAAAATCAGGAAGCCGTTGCCAGCTTCTTCAGTTGGGCCGCCAGACGCGAAACCTTGCGCGAACCGGTGTTCTTGTGAACCACGCCCTTCGACACAGCGCGCATCAGTTCCGACTGGGCCGTGATGAAGGCGCCCTTGGCGGCTTCAACGTCGCCACCGGCGACAGCTTCCTGGAACTTACGCAGATAGGTGCGAACGCGGGTACGGCGGGCCTTGTTCACTTCGGTCCGCGCTTCGATCTTGCGGATCGCCTTGCGGGCGCCTGCATTGTTGGCCATCGGGTATCAACCTTCGAACAAAAACGCCGTAGACCACACGTCCACGGCGATGAAATCTCAAGAGCGCGGGGCTATAGCCGAAACCCTCCGGCCGGTCAACGCGATCCGGCCGGAATTGAGTCGCCGCGCGGGTTTTAGCGCCCCGTGAAGCTGGGTTTACGCTTCTCGACAAAGGCCGCCATGCCCTCTTTCTGGTCGTCGAAGGCGAAGAGGCTGTGGAACAGGCGACGTTCAAACACAACACCTTGTGCCAGGGTCGTCTCGAAGGCGGCGTTGACCAGCTCCTTGTTCGCCATGACCGCCAGGGGCGACTGGCTGGCGATCTTGGCCGCCGCAGCGCGAGTCTCGTCCAGCAGGGTCTCGACCGGCACCACGCGCGAAACCAGGCCCGCACGCTCGGCCTCGGCTGCCTCCATCATCCGGGCGGTCAGGCACATGTCCATGGCCTTGGCCTTGCCGATGGCGCGGGTCAGGCGCTGCGAGCCGCCGATACCGGGGGCGACGCCGAGGTTGATCTCGGGCTGGCCGAACCTGGCCGTCTCCGATGCGATGATGAAGTCGCACAGCATGGCCAGCTCGCAGCCGCCACCCAAGGCATAGCCGGACACCGCCGCGATGATTGGCTTGCGGAAGCCCGCCACACGGTCATGGGCGCGGGCGAAGAAGTTGCCCTTGTACATGTCGGCATAGGACTCGTTCGACATCTCCTTGATGTCGGCCCCCGCCGCAAAGGCCTTGGTCGAGCCGGTCAGGATGACACAGCGCACGGCATCATCATCAGCCACGCTTTCAAGGAAGTCGCCCAGTTCGCCCGTCAGGGTCGAGTTCAGCGCATTCAGCGCCTCGGGTCGGTTCAAGGTGACGACGGCATAGCCATCCGCATGGCGTTCGATCAGCAGGGTGGAATAGGCATCGGCCATCAGGCGTCCCTCATCTTGTCCAGTTTGCCAAGCAGTAGCGCCTGTTGGCGACAAGGCAAATGGGGCGGCAGACAAACAAACATCCGTCACCCTCCGGCTTGACCGGAGGGCCTACAAGACCACGCCAAGGCGTCTTGGGTTGGCGTCATCCTCGGGCTTGTCCCGAGGATCCAGAAACGCGAGATCTCAGGTTTCCGCCTCGTCTAAACGCCGCTGAGTTCTGGATCCCCGGCACAGGACCGGGGATGACGCCCCTATTTCTTCTGGCACCTGGGGCAATAGAATGTGGAACGGCCGCCCTGGACGATCCGCTGGATCGTGCCGCCGCAGCCCTCGGCGCGGCAGTCAGCCCCTTCGCGGCCATAGACGTCGAAGCGATGCTGGAAATAGCCCTGGCCACCCTCGACATTGGCAAAGTCCTTCAGCGTCGAGCCGCCCGCCAGTATAGCGTCGTTCAGCACATTGCGCACCTCGCCCGCCAGTCGCTCCAGCCGGGACCGGCTGACCTTGCCCGCCGGGGTGGTCGGCGAAATCCGCGCCCGATACAGGGCCTCGCACACATAGATATTGCCCAGGCCAGAGACGATCCTCTGGTCCAGCAGGCTGACCTTGATGTTCTGGGCCTTGCCGGCAAAGGCCTCGGCCAGGTGCGCGCCCGAAAAGCCATTGCCCAGGGGTTCGGGCCCCAGTGCGGCGAACCAGGCATGGCCCTCGACCTGTTCGGTAGGCATCAGGCCCATGAAGCCAAAGCGCCGCGCGTCAGCATAGCCCACCCGTGTCAGCACCCCGCCCCGGTCGGCGCAGGCGACAAAATGCTCATGCTTGCCAGTCACCGGCGGGGCATCCTCAAAGGAGCCGGTCGGATCGCCATCCAGCGTGAACCGCCCCGTCATGCCCAGGTGGGTGATCCAGGTCTCGCCGGTGGACAGCGGCATCAGCAGATACTTGGCCCGCCGATCCACCCGCAATATCTGTGCCCCCTCCAGCCGCTGCGCGAACCTCTCTGGAAAAGGGAAGCGCAGGTCCGGGCGACGGTTGATCACCCGCGACAGCCTCGCCCCCTCCAGCACAGGCGTCAGGCCACGACGAACGGTTTCAACTTCGGGTAATTCAGGCATGGCCGACAGGTAGGGTGATTGCCGCGGATAATGAAGCCCTCGACCGTCTCCTCTGCCCCCACCCGCCGTCACCCTCCGGCTTGACCGGAGGCCCACGGGTCAGCGGGCAGGCCTTCGGACAAAGGGAGGTACCTTGTGTCATGGGTCCTCCGGTCAGGCCGGAGGATGACGGAAAGGGATGGACGCACCGCCGGCCACAGCCGGAGGACGACAGAAAGGGAAACTGATGGACGCACCGCCGGCTCGCATTGCCACCATCGGTATTTCAGGCTTACCTCCCAGCCAGGGAGAGGGGAAACATCATGAGCGACGTATCCGCTGCGCCGGTCCGGCGTATTGAGCTGACGGTCAGGGCCCTGATACTGGGCTGTGTGCTGGCGGCCGTGTTTACGGCGGCCAATACCTATCTGGGGCTGAAGGTGGGGCTGACCTTTGCCTCGGCCATACCGGCGGCGGTCATCTCCATGGCCCTGCTGCGGGCCTTCAAGGGCTCGACCATCTGGGAGAATATGACGGTCCAGACCGTGGCCTCGGTCGGCGGGGCCATGAGCGCCATCATCTTTGTGCTGCCCGGCCTGGTCATGATCGGCTGGTGGATGAACTTTCCCTTCTGGGAAAGCGTCGCCATCTGTGCGCTGGGCGGCATCCTGGGCGTCACCTTCTCTATTCCCCTTCGCCGCACGCTCGTGACCAAGGGCGACCTGCCCTACCCGGAAGGCGTGGCCGCAGCCGAGGTATTGAAGGTCGGCTCGCCCGGCGAGGGCCAGAGCACAGAAGCCGTGCGCGAAAACCGCTCGGGCCTTTGGGTCGTGATCGGAGCGGCCGTTGCCTCGGCCATCTTCGGTTTCCTGGCGGCCGCCCGCGTCTTTGCCGAACAGACCGCCGCCTTCTTCAGGCTGCCCGCTGCCCTGGGCGGCGGGGCAACGGGCATCGGCTTTTCCATGCAGTTCGCCCTGCTGGGGGCCGGTCACCTGATCGGCTTGGCGGTCGGCCTGACCCAGTTGTTCGGCCTGGCCCTGGCCTGGCTGATCTTTGTGCCCGTCCTGACGTCGTCCGGCTATATCGACTGGGCCACAGCTTTGGGCCTGACCACGGTCGCAGCAGGCGTTCCGGCCGATGCAGGCACCGAAGGCCTGGCCATGGCCGTCTGGTCCCAGGAAGTGCGATTCATCGGCGCGGGCGTCATCGGTGTGGCGGCCCTGTGGACCCTGGCCAGGCTGGCCGGCCCACTGGCGTCCGGTCTGGCCTCGGCCTTCGCGGCTCAGGACAAGCGCGCCCACGGCGAGGCGCTGGACCTCACCGAACAGGACATTCCGATCAAGACCGTAGGTCTTCTGTCGCTGGCAGCCCTGGTCGGGATTGCGGTCCTGCTCGGCCTCTTTGCCCAGGGCACCGCCCTGGCGGATCACACCATCCTGCTGGTCGTCGGAGGCCTGGCCTATGTGATTGTAATCGGCTTCGCGGTGGCCGCCATCTGTGGCTACATGGCCGGTCTGATCGGCTCGTCCAACAGTCCGGTGTCGGGCGTCGGCATCCTGGCCATCGTCATCGCCTCCCTGCTGATGGTGGGCGTTCTGGCCATAGCCGGGGTGCCGGCGGACCCCTCGGTCATCGCCTTTGCCCTGGTGGTCACAGCGGTCGTCTTTGCCGTGGCGGTCATTGCCAATGACAACCTGCAGGATCTCAAGACCGGTCAGCTTGTTCAGGCCACGCCCTGGCGTCAGCAGACGGCGCTGCTGGTCGGCGTCGGGGCCGGTGCCCTGGTCATTCCCTTTGTCCTGGACATGATGAACCAGGCCTTTGGCTTCGAGGGTGGCCCGCCCGCCATCGTCGAGGGAGCCCAGACCCTGGCCGCGCCCCAGGCCACCCTGATCTCAGCCCTGGCGCGGGGCGTCATCAGCGGCGATCTTCGCTGGGACCTTATCGGCGTTGGCGGGGCCATCGGCGTGGGGATCATCGTTCTGGACGCCCTGTTGCGCCGTGCGACCCAGGGACGGATAAAACTGCCGCCGCTCGCCGCCGGGATCGGCGTCTATCTGCCCGCCTATGTCACCACCATGCTGGTCATCGGGGCTGTCTGCGGCTGGATCTATGATCGCGTCATCGCCTCGACCCGGTTTGCCGATGTGGGCCGCCGCATGGGCGTGCTCCTGGCCTCGGGCCTGATCGTGGGCGAAAGCCTGTTCGGCGTCTTTACCGCCGCCATCATCGTCTCGACCCGCAACGAGGCCCCCTTTGCCCTGCTGGAAGAAGGAGCCTGGCCCGCCATGTGGGTGGGTCTGATCGCCTTTATCGCCCTCACCTTCACCCTCTATCGCTGGACGATGAAGCGGGCCGCCAGGGTTTAGGGTGCCACAAAAGCTTCCTGGGGGCGGCAGGTTCAGGCCTGTCGCCCTTTTTCATGGAGGCCTTCTTTCTCACCGCCCTGGATCGAGCGGGACGGATAACCCCGGCACTAGCCTTTTGAGGCATCAGCCTGTATGAGGCGCACCGAACAACCTTCCCACATCTGCAGCTAGTTTGCAGCGGCGCGGGCCCTCCGTGACCGAACACAGTCCGCCCGAGCCCGAAATGAACCTGCGTAATATCGCCATCATCGCCCACGTTGACCACGGCAAAACGACCATGGTTGACGCCCTCCTGGCCCAGTCGGGCATCTTCCGCGCCAATGAGGCGACCACGGAACGTGCCATGGACTCCAACGACCAGGAGCGCGAGCGGGGCATCACCATCCTGGCCAAGTGCACGTCCATCCTGTGGAACGGCAAGGCTGGCGAGACCCGCATCAACATCATCGACACCCCCGGCCACGCCGACTTCGGCGGTGAGGTCGAGCGTATCCTGGGCATGGTGGACGGCTGCGTCCTGCTGGTCGACGCCGAAGAAGGTGTCATGCCGCAGACCAAGTTCGTCCTGACCAAGGCCCTGCGGATGGGCCTGCGTCCGATCCTGTGCATCAACAAGGTTGACCGCGCCCACGCCGACCCGGATCGCGTGCTGAATGAAACCTTCGACCTGTTCGCGGCTCTGGGTGCCACCGATGAACAACTCGACTTCCCGGTGATCTACGCCTCGGGCCGTTCGGGCTGGGCCTCGCTGGACCTGAACAAGCCGACCGACAACCTGCACGACCTTTATGAACTGATCGTCGACCACGTTCCGGCTCCGGCCGCTCAGGAACGCGTCAACGAACCGTTCCGCATCCTGAACGTGCTGATCGAGTCCGACCCGTTCCTGGGCCGCATCCTGACCGGCCGTATTCACTCGGG
>DLIT01000131.1:2344-8601 GCA_002483865.1 Brevundimonas sp. UBA7635 | reverse complement strand
CGCCAGCCGGTGGATGATGCCGAAGCTGGCGATATCGTCGCCATCGCCGGTATGTCGAAAGCAACCGTGGCCGATACCCTGTGTGCCCTGGAAGTGACCGAGGCCCTGCCGTCGCTGCCGATCGACCCGCCCACCATCTCGATGACCGTTGGCGTCAACGACAGCCCGCTGGCCGGCCGCGAAGGCGACAAGGTCCAGTCGCGCGTCATCCGTGACCGCCTTCTGAAGGAAGCTGAAGCCAACGTCGCCATCCGCGTCACCGAAACCGCAGGTGCCGACGCCTATGAGGTTGCCGGTCGTGGCGAACTGCAACTGGGCGTCCTGATCGAGAACATGCGCCGCGAAGGCTTCGAGCTGTCGATCAGCCGTCCGCGCGTGGTCTATCAGAAGGACGAGAACGGCCAGCTTCTGGAGCCGATCGAGGACGTCATGATCGACGTGGACGACGAGTTCTCGGGCATCGTCATCGAGAAGCTGTCGGCCCGCAAGGCCGAGATGACCGACATGGGCCCGTCGGGCGCCGGCAAGACCCGCATCCAGCTCAAGTGCCCGTCGCGCGCCCTGATCGGCTATCAGGGCGAGTTCCTGACCGACACGCGCGGCTCGGGTGTGCTGAACCGTGTCTTCTCGCACTACGAAGCGCACAAGGGTTCGATCGAAGGCCGCATCAAGGGGGTCCTGGTCTCGAACTCGGACGGCGAAACCGCTGCCTACGCCCTGTGGAACCTGGAAGACCGCGGCGTCATGTTCGTCGGTGCCGGTGAAAAGACCTATCAGGGCATGATCATCGGCGAGAACTCGCGTTGGGACGACCTCGACGTCAACCCGATCAAGGGCAAGCAGCTGACCAACGTCCGCGCCTCGGGCAAGGATGAGTCGGTCCGTCTAACCCCGCCGCGTCAAATGTCGCTGGAACAGGCCATCGCCTACATCGAAAAAGACGAACTGGTTGAAGTGACGCCCAAGAACATCCGCCTGCGCAAGGAGGTCCTGAACCCCTCCTTCCGCAAGAAGCGCCAGAAGCCGGACTGAGGTTTAGCTTACGCAGTCAGGGGCGGCTCGAAAGAGCCGCCCCTTTTTCGTGCGCGTCGCTTAGTCAGGTTTTTAGGCGGACGCAGTCATTTTAGCGGGCCGCGGTCAGAAGGCTTCGCCTTCTCGACCCGACGCGAACTTGGTTGGTGGGCCGCGGTCAGAAGGCTTCGCCTTCTCGACCCGACGCGGCCTGGTGGCTTCGCCTTTTCCTCCCCATGGCAATGGGGAGGGGGACCACGAAGTGGTGGAGGGGCCAGCCACGCCACTCCCGCCCAACACACAGCGAAAAGGAAAAAGCCGCGAACTACCGCTTCAACCCCAGCAGCCCCAGCCAGCCGCCGCTGGTCAGCAGCGCCACGTCCAGCAAGGCAAGCGCCAGGGGCGTTGTGGGGGTCGAGGCGATAAACTTGGGCCGCCAGTCGGGGCCGAACTTGGACTTGTAGCTTCTCAGACCCTGAAAGCCATAGACGGCCCCGCCTTCCTCAAAGACCAGCGCGCCTACCCGCGCAAAGACCGGGGCCAGCCGTCGATTCTGCAGCCCGGCCAGGGGGGCCATGCCCAGGTCCAGTCGACAGATCCCGACGCTGCCCGCCCATTGGGCCGTGCGGGTGAACAGATAGTCCATCACCCCATGGGGCCCGTCGGGACGGAAGCGCATCAGGTCAATCATCACCTCTTCGCCGCGAGCGCCGGTCAGCAGATTGGCAAAGGCCACCATTCGCCCGGCCTCCCAGGCGGTCATCACCGACGAGCGGTCCAGATAGTCGATATCGAAGCGGCCGAGCGAAAAGGCTTTCTCGGAGCCATTGACGTGGGTCAGCCAGGCGTCGGACACGGCCTTCAGCTCATGCTCATGACGCCGCGCCTGGCCAGGCATCAGCACCTCAAAGGTAGTGCCCTCACGCTCAGCCCGGCTGACGGCGGTCCTCAGGTTGCGCTTGCTGCGGCCCTCCAGCGAATAGTCGGTAACCTCCACCACTGCGGCCTCGCCCACCTTGCGCACGGCCAGGCCCATGGTGGCCAAGTCGCTGAGCAGGCCGTGGCTGACCGAATAGAAGACCGGGGCCCCGCCATAGGAATCGGCCAGCTCGGCAAAGGCCCACAGCAGGTCCAGCCGCTCGGACACAAGTCCCGCCGGCTCGCCCATGGCGATCCAGCGCCGTCCTCGCACCCGATAGGCGATGAAGCTGCGCCCCGACGGGCTGAACAACAGGGCCTTGTCGCCCAGCATCGCCAAATTCGCTTCGGGCATGGCGATCTCGGCCCGGCCAAGGGCCAGCCGCGCCTTTTCGATTTCATGAGCAGAGGCGGGGCCGTGACTGCGGGCCCCGGGGGCAGTGAGCAGGGAGCGCACGGCAACCGCCAGGGTCAGCATCGCTGCCGCAGCCCCGGCACGAAGGAAGCCCGAGGCCTGTCGGTCAGACAGCAGGCTCCACCACAGCTCGTCGCTGTAGGGGGTGCTGCGATAGGTGAACAGGCCCAGCCAGATCATGGCACCGACCGCAGCGGCCAGCATCAACAGCCAACCGGGCCGCAACGGCTCACCCAGGCGCGAACGCCGGTTGAAGGCGGCCTTGCAGGGCAGCAGCAGGACCGCCGCCAGGGTCAACTGCGCCGCCTCTTCCCAGTCCAGGCCCTTCAGCAGCGACAGAACCGCCCCGGCCAGAAGGCCAAGCAGGGCGGCGTAATAGGCCCCGCGCCGTCGCCGCCACAGGCCTGCCGAAACAAACAGAAGGAGGAAGCCCGTCACGCTGGCGGCAAAATGGGACAGGTCGATCAGGAGAGGATCGGCGATCCGGTTCAGCACCTCGAGCCGTCCGCTAAAAGCCGGGCGCGCGGCCGATACCAGCATCAGGACGCCCAGGGCAAAACTGGCCACCGCAAAGACCTGGGGCGTCATCTCATAGGCCAGTCCGCCCAGTCGACGCGCGATCCGCATGACACCTGACTGCTGTGTGGCCGATTCCATCGTCCGCCCCCCCCCGCTTTTCGGCCGTCTTACCTGAAAAACAGGCGCTTTACGGCGTCCCTAAGGTCATTTCTAGGCACAGGAAACCATCCTGCGTCCTGCCAGTTTCCTGTTGGCGAGGACAGTCTCGCACAACCCGGAGAACCCCTATGATCCGCAAGAACATTCTTCTGGCTGGCGTTGCTGGTGCTTTCATCTTCGCTGCCCCGGCTCTGGCCCAGGAGACCACGGCCCAAGATCCCATGACCCCGCCAGCCGCCGCTGAACCGGCTGCCCAACCTTCGAGCTTAAGCCTGACGCCGGGTTCGACGGTCAAGAGCAAGGATGGCACGGAACTTGGCCAGCTCGTCGGCGTGCAGGCTGGCGCGACCGGCCAGGAACTGACGGTCCGTGGTGCTGATGGCCAGGTCCGTCCGGTCCCGGTTACCGGTATTGAAGCTTCGGGTACGGACATTATGGTCGATGCGACCCTGTCCGACTTCCAGTCGGCCACCCCGGTGCCGAGCGAGATCCCGGCTCCGACCCCGGACGTCAACCCGACCCCGGATTCTGATGCCGACACGACGGACGACGCTACCCCCGATACCACGGACGCGACCGACGACACCGATGCCACCACACCGCCGGATGCTGTCGATCCCCAGGCCTAAGCGCCGACACTCACGTCCTCAGACAGCAAAGGGGCGGTCCGACGGACCGCCCCTTCCTTTATTGTACCCAGATGGCGTCTATCAGGTACGACGCTTGACTAGGCCCAGAAGGAACAGAAGCACCACGGCACCCACCGTGGCGACAAGAATACCGACAATCCAGCTGCCGCTGGCATCCACGCCCAGCAGGTTATTGGCCAGGAAGCCACCGATCAGGGCACCGGCAACGCCGACTACCAGATTGGTCAACAGACCGTGGTTCCGCTTCATGATCATTTCAGCCAGCCAACCGGCAATGATGCCGATCACGATCCAGGCGATAATTCCAAAACCACTCATCCAATTTCCTCCTGATAAGGCCCGATGCCTGATGCAATAATGCAATGGGGTCCGCTCGGTTGCCTAACCTTGACCGCAAGGTTCGGCGCATCGGCGCGGCGTCATCCGGCACGCCTCTTGCGTAGCCTGAACCCAATCGTGCCGTTCCGAGACGGCATCTGCGCAAAGGGACAGGGCCATGGTCACCCGGATCGATGTTCACCTTGGCCGCCGCCTGCGACGTCGTCGCCGGCTTCTGGGCCTGACCCAGCAACAACTTGGCGACCAGGTCGGCGTGCGTTTCCAGCAGATCCAGAAATATGAATGTGGTGCCAACCGCCTGTCCGCCGCCCGTCTTTGGGAACTGGCGGAAGCCCTGAAGATCCCGGTCGGCTACTTCTATGACGGCCTGGACGTGGGCGCACCCTCCGAAACCAGTTCCGGCACCTCTGACGCCAGTCCGGGCCTGAACCAGGCAGCCTGACCTTAGGCCGCTGTCCCAGCCGCACCGCTGCGGCTCGCCTCCATGGGCCGGGCAGTGTATGCCGCTGGCATGACCGAATTCGAAGCCTTCGCCATCGATTTGTCGCGCATTGCCGCCCAGGCCGCCCTGCCTCTGTTCCGCGGCCAGTATGCCCAGGAAAACAAGGCTGGTCCCGGTGCCTTTGATCCGGTGACCCAGGCCGACCGCGCGGCCGAAGCCGCTATCCGCCAGGCCATTTCCGCGCGCTATCCCGACCATGGGGTCATCGGCGAGGAATACGGCGAGGATCGGCCCGATGCCGAACATGTCTGGGTGCTGGACCCGATTGACGGCACGCGCGCCTTCATCGCCGGCCTGCCCTCCTGGACCACCCTCGTGGCCCTGCGCCATCAGGACCAGGCTGTGATCGGGGCGATCGGCCAGCCCTATCTGGACGAAATATTCATCGGCGGCCCCTCCGGCGGTTTCGCCTTGGCCCGGGGCAAGACATCACGACTGAAAACCCGTGCCTGTGCCAGGCTTGAAGACGCGCTGATCGCCACCACCGACGCCGACATCTTTATTGGCCCGGACCGCGAAGCCTGGACGCGGCTGCGTGCAGCCAGTCGATTGGCACGGTTCGGCTGCGATGCCTATGCCTATGCCATGGTGGCGGCTGGCTACATTGACCTGGTGGCCGAGACGGAACTGCAGCTGTGGGACTGGTCTGCCCTGAAACCCGTCATTGAGGCTGCAGGCGGACGTTTCACCGACTGGCAGGGCCAGCCGCCCAGCGACGGCCGCGTGGTGGCCGTGGGCGACGCCCGCCTGACCGATCAAGCCTTGGCCGTCCTCAACCCGGGCTAAGGCCTATCAAAGCTCAATCCTGGGATGCCGATCCGGGGCCCGCCGCATCGGCCGGGGCCACATAGTCGGCCAGGGCGTCAAACTCGTCCAGGAAGGATCGACGCAAGTCGTCACTCTCCATCATCACCTCATGCCGGGCCCCGGGAACCTCGGCATAGCGACCGCGACCCAGGCGACGAGCGGCCCAACGGTTGGTCTGCTTCCAGACCACCGTGTCCTCGCCTGCCTGAACCACGCAGACCGGAATCTTGATCCCCTTGAGGGCGCGCGGTTTGAGGGCCCGCTCGCCACAGTCCAATGCAAAGGCCAACCAGCCCCAGGTCGGTCCCCCAATGGCCAGGTGCGGGCAGGCATAGAGTTGCTGACGCCACAGGTCATAGCGGTGGCGATCGGACGTCAGGGCGTCCTTTTCAAAAGTGTGGTCAAAGGGGTCGTCGGGATTGTCCAGCACATAGTCGCCAGCCTTGCCGTGCCGAAGATTCCAGCGCACGGCCAGCTTGACCTGCCACATTGAACGCTTGCCGGTCTTGATCCGCAGCATGGGGCTGCACAGGACCGCACCGTTGAAGCGGCCCTCGCCCGACTCCAGGGTCAGCAGGTTCAGCGCCGCTCCCATCGAATGGCCGACCATGATCCAGGGCTTGGGCGCGCGCGTCTCAAAGGCGTCCAGCAAACGCGCAAAGTCGTCCAGGAATTCCTCGACCGCGCGGGCATGGCCCCGCAGCCGGTCCGGCAGCAGGCGGGCCGACAGACCCTGACCACGCCAATCATGAGCCAGGACGCAGAAACCCCGCGCCAGCAGATTGCCGATCAGTTCATAGTATTTCTCGATCGGCTCGGTGCGGCCCGGACTCAGCACCACCGTGCCGCGGGGAGTCTTGGCCACACCCGGCGACGGTGTCCAGAAGGCGGCTCGCAGGCGCAGGCCACCCGCACCGCGATACCAGTCTCCCTGTCC
>DLIT01000131.1:0-2211 GCA_002483865.1 Brevundimonas sp. UBA7635 | reverse complement strand
TCCTGATCCTGATCTGGTCCCAGTCGATGCTGCTCGACACCCAGGATACCCCCCGGGCGCAGGGCCACGAAGGCATCGGCAAAGGCTTTTTCGGCAATACCTGCGGCCATCCAGGCGTGTACCTGGCGCATGAACAGCACCATGTCAGCCGTGCCCGGCGGCGCGACGGGGCCAGTGGCCGCGCCAAACTCACCGAACTGGACCGTGCCATAGAGCTTGCGATCTGCCTCCAGCACATCGCGCAGGGCCCGGTTCAAGGCCAGCTGGGCCGGGTCGGAATTATTACCTTCAGGGAAACCAATCAGATGAAGGGTGCCACCGCCCCTGGCCAGGTAGGGAGCCAGGATCTGGGTGTACCAGCCGCTACCGGGCCAGAACTCGACCACAGTCATCTTCGGTTGCAGCCCCAGGAACCTCAGGGTCTCGACCGGATGGCGCCAGGTGTCGCGCCCCTTGTCCTGCGCCGAGCGCCACGCCCCCGCAACGGCCCATTCCAGCGAGCCCTCGGGCGGGCCGTCCGGCTCCGGCACAGCCGGTTCCGTCGCGACCGGTTCTTTCTTCTTGCGGCCGCAGGCTGATGTCCCCACGAGGGCCAGTCCGCAAGCCCCTGCCAGAATCGTTCGCCGCGTCGTGAACTCAGACATCCGCCTACCCCTGCCTACGCCACATCAGGCAAACCGGCATAAAAGCCTTTGCCGTCAGGGTCAAAGCCGCACCCCTCACCGGGGCCCCTCCGGTTTGCGAAATCTCAGGGTCATGCGGTCGCTCTCACCGATGGCGTCATACTCGGCCCGCTCCTCGGGCGTCAGGGTTCGCCCATCCGCTTCGGAGCGGCGGTTGGGAGCCAGAGTCCAGACCCCGAAGGCATGGTCGCGGTCATCGCGCGGATTGGCGTTCAGCTCGCTACGGGCGTCCAGCTCGAACCCCGCATCGCGCGCAGCGCGGATCACATAGCTTTCGGACACATAGCCGGCGGCAGCGGTTTCGGCGGCGTTCAGGCCCTCGACCCCGCGGTGCTGTTCGACGGCCAGGATGCCGCCCGGCTTCAGCGCCCGATAGAAGGCCGCCAGATAGGGCTCCGTGCGGTCGCTGCGGGCCCAGTTATGAAAGGCGCGGGCCACCAGCACCAAGTCAGCCTGGCCATCCTCGACCCCCATGCCCTCCAACGGACGGTTGACGGGCACATAGGTCCCGCCCGTTGCTGCCGCATAGGGCTCCAGAATCTGACGCCACCAGCCCTTTGCGCCCGGCTCGATCTCCACCACCGTCATGCCGGGCGTCAGGCCCCAGAAGGTCAGGCTCTCGTAGGGATGGCGATGGACGTCACGGGCGCGATCCCCGACCGGACGGGAATCAGAAGCGACAGCGGCCTGAAGCGCAGCGTCTTCCTGAAGATCAGGCTCCTGCATCGACAGGCCCTGACGGATCGGCAGGGGCGCACTTTCGGCCGGGGCCGAGGTCTGGGCAAGGGCAGGGCTCAGCGCCACCATCGACAGGCCAAGGCCAGCCAGCAGGGCAGAAGCAAGGACGAGGGGTCGCATGAGAGGCTCCGGTCGGTCCTGGGATTAAGATTGTCCTAACCCTTACGGCGCTTCGCGGCCTCGGCAAGGCATGGAATGGCCCTTGCGGTGATTTTCCCCCCTTGCGCCGGAAAAATGCCCACCTACCTCTTGGTTCGAGAGCGCCGATCCCGGGCTCTTGCAGACCCGTCGGGGCCGAATGCGGACCGCCGGGCCTGAATCCCACCACCGTCCGGGGCCAAATCGCCGGGCGGTTCAACCTTGCTGATCCTCAGGAGGATGACTGATGCGTACCTATGATTTCACGCCGCTGTACCGTTCGGCCGTTGGCTTTGACCGCCTGGCCCGTCAACTGGAAACGGCAGCGCGCTCCAGCCAGGATAATGGCTGGCCGCCCTATAACATCGAAACCCTGGGCGAGAACGCCTATCGCATCGAGATCGCTGTCGCGGGCTTCAGCCCCGATGAGCTGAACATCGAGGCGAAGGAGAACCAGCTGACCGTCACCGGCAAGAAGGCCGGCAATGATGAGACGGCCACCCAGAAGACCTACCTGCATCGTGGCCTGGCCGAGCGCGACTTCGAGCGCCGCTTCCAGCTGGCTGACTATGTGGTGGTCAAGGGTGCCAGCCTGGCCAATGGCCTACTCAGCATCGACCTGCAGCGCGAGCTGCCCGAGGCCCTGAAGCCC
>DLIT01000134.1:207-5022 GCA_002483865.1 Brevundimonas sp. UBA7635 | reverse complement strand
ATGTTCGTCTGCGAGACGGTCGAGGGTGAAACCCTGTCGCTGAAGCCGATGAACTGCCCGGGCCACGTGCAGATCTTCGACCAGGGCCAGCGTTCCTATCGCGAACTGCCGCTGCGGATGGCCGAGTTCGGCGCCTGCCACCGCTATGAGCCGTCGGGCTCGCTGCACGGCCTGATGCGCGTGCGCGGCTTTACGCAAGACGACGCCCACATCTTCTGCCGCGAAGACCAGATCGTCGAAGAGACGGCCAACTTCATCAAGCTGGCCCGCTCGGTCCACGCCGACCTCGGCATGGAAACCAAATACATCTCGCTCGGCACCCGTCCGGAGCTGCGCGCCGGTACCGAGGAGTTCTGGGACAAGGCCGAAGCCCAGATGCTGGAGGCGTCGCGCGCCGCTGGCACCGAGCCGGTCGTGACCGAGGGCGACGGTGCCTTTTACGCGCCCAAGCTGGACTTCATCGTCAAGGACGCCATCGGCCGTGAATGGACCTGCGGCACCATCCAGCTGGACTATGTCCTGCCGGAACGTCTGGATGCGACCTACATCGCCGAAGACGGCCAGAAGCACCGTCCGGTCATGCTGCACCGCGCGATCCTCGGCTCGTTCGAGCGCTTCATCGGCATCATGATCGAAAACTACGCCGGTGCCTTCCCGCTGTGGCTGGCCCCGACGCAGGCCGTGGTGACCACCATCACGTCTGACGCCGACGGCTATGCCGAGGAAGTTTTGGCCAGATTCAAGGCCGCTGGCCTGCGTACCGAGATCGACCTGCGCAACGAGAAGATCAACTACAAGATCCGCGAGCACTCGGTGAACAAGGTGCCGGTCATCGCCGTCGTCGGCCGCAAGGAAGCCGAAGAAGGCAAGGTCGCCATCCGCCGCCTGGGCAGTCAGGCCCAGACCATCGTCACGATCGAAGAAGCCATCGCCATGCTGACCGACGAAGCCCTGGCTCCCGACCTGAAGCGCATCCGCGACGGCGTCGAACACGACGTCTAAGGCCTTCTCAAGCCCAGCTACAGAAAAGCCGCCGAGGGAAACCCGGGTGGCTTTTTTGATGCCCGGCCCGCCCATGGAATCGTCATCCCCCGCTTCGCAGGGGAGGATGAAGGAGGCCAGCGGCTGTGCCTCTATCCTCCCCTCCTGCGGGGGAAGGGAACCATGCGACAGCATGGTGGTGGGGGCGTCCCTTCACCGCCCCCTCCGTCACGGCGCTGCCGCGCCCTGCCATCTCCCCCGCTTCACAGGGGAGGATGAAGGAGGCCAGCGGCTGTGCCTGTATCCTCCCCCGCCTGCGGGGGAGGGGAACCATGCGACAGCATGGTGGTGGGGGCATCCCTTCACCGCTCCCTCCGTCATGTCGCTTCGCGCCGTGCCACCTCCCCCGCTTCGCAGGGGAGGATGAAGGGTGGCCTCATCACGCCTTGAACGCCATCCTGGCGATCTGGTGGGCCAGCTTGCCGAAGGGCGCAGCGGCGAGGCGGGTGGAGTGCCAGCGGCCGGTGGCGAAGACCGAGCGGGCGTGGCTGAACTCCAGGAAGCCCCGTTGGCCATGATAGGCACCATAGCCACTGGCCCCGACCCCGCCGAAGGGCAGGTTGTCATTGGCCAGATGCAGCATGGTGCCATTGACCGTCACCCCGCCCGACAGGGTCTGGTCGAGGACCTGATCCACCACCGCGCGACGGCGGCTGAAGACATAGAGGGCCAGCGGGCGATCACCGGCATTTACCGTTTCGATCGCAGCATCGAAGCTGGGCTTGCTGAGGACCGGCAGGACCGGCCCAAAAATCTCTTCGCGCATCAGGCGCAGGTTTTCCGGCGGATTGATCACGACCGTCGGCGGGAATTTGCGCGTGGCGCGAACGGCGTCCGGATCATGGGCCGGTTGCAGAATCTCGGCTCCCGCAGCGCGGGCCTCCTCCACCATAGACTCTAGACGGGCGAAATGCTGTCCGGCGATGACGGTGGTGTAGTCGGGATTGTCGGCAAAATCGGGATAGAAGGTCTCGGCCTTCTGGGCCACGGCGTGACCGATGGTGCGGGCGCGCTCTGCATTGCCAATGGCCATCACGTGGTCGACCGCTACGCAGGTCTGGCCGGCATTCAGGAACCGGCCCCAGGCGATGGCATGGGCGGCGTCGTCGATGCTGTAATCAGGGCTGACCAGCGCTGGAGACTTGCCGCCCAATTCCAGCGTGACCGGCACCAGATTGTTTCCGGCTGCCGCTGCCACACTGCGGCCCACGCGGGTGGAGCCGGTATAGAAGATGTGATCGAACGGCAGGGCGCAGAAGGCCTCGGCCAGATCGGGGCCGCCTTCCAGCACGCTGACCTGTTCGGCGGGGAAGATCTCTGCCAGCAGTTTCGACATCAGGGCGCTGGTCTTGGGCGTCAGTTCCGACGGTTTCAGCATCACGCGGTTGCCCGCCGCCAGCGCCGTGGCCAGCGGCAACAGCGCCAGTTGGACCGGGTAGTTCCACGGCGAGACAATGCCCACCACCCCCTTGGGGTCAGGCCTGACATAAGAGCGGCCCGGCATGGACATCAGAGGGGTCGAGACCCTTTGCGGCTTCATCCAGCCCGCCAGTTTATGGCGCATGTCCTTGATACCATGCGCCACGACCGACAGCTCCAGCAGTCGGGTCTCCAGTGCATTGCGGTGGCCAAAGTCTGCTGACACGGCCTCGACCCAAGCCTGCTGGTTGTCCAGCGTGATGGCTTCGATCTTCTTCAGGTCTTCGCGGCGGGCCTTCAGGCTGCGGTTGGGCTCGGCCAGAAAGGCCGCGCGCTGGCGCGCCAGAAGATCGTTCATTTCGGCGATGGAGGCGGCGGTCATCGGGCTCAGTCCTTCTCGGCCAGAATGAAGTCGGCGGCACGGGTGGCGATCATCATGGTCGGTGCATTGGTATTGCCGCCCACCAGCCGCGGCATGATGGAGGCGTCCACCACGCGCAGGCCTCGAACGCCGTGCACCCGCAGCTTGGGATCTACCACGGTCAGTTCGCCATGGCCCATGCGGCAGGTGCCCACAGGGTGATAGAGTGTCTCGGCGCGGGCGCGCAGATCGTCCAGCAACTGGGCGCGGGTGACATAGGCCGGATCGGGCCAGATCTCTTGCTTGCGGTCGAAATCAAAGGCGCTGTGCTGCAAGACGTTGCGGGCCATTTGCATGCCATCCAGCATGACCTCTGCGTCCTCTGGATCTCTCAGATATTTGGGATCGATAAGGGGATGGGCCGTGGGGTCTGCGGTGGTGATACGCAGCTCGCCACGGCTCTTTGGATAGAGCTGACAGACATGCAGCGACGCGCCGTGGCCGAACGGTAAGCGCGCGCCGTGCGGGGCTACCTTGGCCGGAATGAAGGCGAACTGGAGGTCCGGCAGATGTCCGGCTCGCGAAGACTTGAAAAAGGCCCCGCCCTGAACCGGATTGATGCTTAGCAGGCCCGGCTTGCCCATTAGGAAGGCTATCACGCTGGCGGCCCATGAGGGCGCGGTGGCCGCTGAAATGCCCAGAGAAGTCGTGCTGCGGGTGGTGATCTGGCCCAATACGTCCAGATGGTCCTGAAGGTTGCGCCCCACACCGGGCAGGTCGACCAGCGGGTTGACCCCCGCATCCCTCAGCCAGTTCGCATCGCCAATGCCCGAGAGCTGCAGCAACTGGGGCGAGTTGATTGCACCACCGCTCAGGATCACTTCTTTTCGGGCACTGACCGTTTGGATCCGGCCTTTCTGGCTATATTCCACGCCGGTCGCACGCGTGCCTTCCAGCAAAACCCTGTGGGCCAGAGCCTTGATCTCGACCCTCAGATTAGGGCGACCCATCGCCGGCCGTAGAAAGGCCACCGCCGCACTACAACGTTTAATGCCTTGCTGGGTCACCTGATAGGGGCTGCACCCGCTTTGCTCGGCGGCATTGAAATCGGCAATGCGGGTGATGCCGTTGCCGATACAGGCCTCGAAGAAGGCTTCGGTCAGGGGATTAAGCGGATCGATGTCCTGAACCGATAAGGTACCGTCGGCTCCGTGCCATTCACCATCGGCATTCAGGCGGCGCTCAACGCTTCGAAAGGCGGGCAGGGCATCGGACCAGCCCCAGCCCTCGGCACCATAGTCATCGCGCCACTCATCGTAGTTCTCGGCTGCCCCGCGAATATAGTGCATGGCATTGATCGAACTTGAGCCCCCCAGCACCTTCCCGCGCGGCCAGAACAGGCGTCGGTCGTTCAGCTCTTTTTGCGGGGCCGTATAATGGTGCCAGTCCAGCGTTTTGGAGGTGATGGCCTGACCCATCATCAGCGGGGCCTCGACCAGCAGGTTTTTGTCGCTGCCGCCCGCCTCAAGCACCAGTACGGACACGGAAGGATCACGCGACAACCGGTCCGCCAAAACACACCCAGCGGATCCTGCACCCACGATCACATAGTCGTACACCTTGGTCATCGCAGCGTGCCTCCATCGCCCCGGATACGCGATCAACTACACATGATTGCTGCGATATGAGGGGGAAATTCGCTGTCTCGTCACCCTATTATTACCAATAGGCGTCAATAGCGGGCGCAAATACTGACCTAGCGAAAACCTTAGTGAGGCACGTGCGAGCAGTTCTGCGGCGCAGCAAGAGAACGCTCACGGGAACAAAGGCTTATGTTGCCTCTGGCGGTAAAATCAGTCCGGGACATGAAAAACGCCTCAAGCCGGTGGGCCGAGGCGCGAGAGCGTCGAGATGGGAAGAAAGATGGCGCACCCGAAGAGATTCGAACTCCTGACCCTCAGATTCGTAGTCTGATGCTCTATCCAGCTGAGCTA
>DLIT01000134.1:0-177 GCA_002483865.1 Brevundimonas sp. UBA7635 | reverse complement strand
CCAGCTGAGCTACGGGTGCGCTTTGTCTTTCGACGCTTACCGTAGGGCGTTGCCCCGCGGCGAGGTGGGCTATCTAGCTTTTCAGATTTTGGATGGCAACAGCTAATTTGAGGAAAACGAAAGAAAATCCGGGGTTGGCGAATTGCCCTCGTCGGCCTAGCAAGGGTTTGCCTCAAG
>DLIT01000129.1 GCA_002483865.1 Brevundimonas sp. UBA7635 | reverse complement strand
CCGCCCGACAGGCCACCACCGCGCTCGTCGATCGGGCGCGACAGCGTGCCCGAGAAGCCGGCCAGGGCCGCCGCCCGCATGACGCTGGAGGTCGGGGCCCCGCGCCAGGCCAAGCCGATGTTGTCCTTCAGGGTGCCCGGCACGACGACCGGGTTCTGACCCGCCCAGGCGACCCAAGCCGTCAGGTCGGTGGGGCGAGACAGCGGATGGGAGCCCACCATCAATTCCCCCTGCGATAGCGGGGCTAAACCCAGGAACAGATGCAGCAGGCTGCTCTTGCCAGTGCCGCTTGAGCCGAGGATGGCGACCATCTGGCCTGGCTCCACGTCCAGATCAAAGCCCGTAAGGATAGGGCAGCCAGGCTCATAGGCGATGCCCACCTGACGAAAACGCAGCGCCGGGGCCGTCAAGGGCACCGGCAGTCTGGCCGGATCGACGGCCTCACCAGCAGTCAGACGCCTCAGTTCCGGCACGGCGGCCTCGGCGGCTTGACGCTCATGATAGGCCGCAGACAGCCGTCGCATCGGTGCATAGACCTCGGGAGCCAAAGCCAGCAGAAAAAAGGCGCGTGTCAGATCCAGCTGTTCGGGAGCCGGGAAGGGCAGGAGCTTGAGGAGATTGAAGCCGCAATAGACGGCCATCAGAGCCAGCGCCAGGGCCGAGAAGAACTCCAGGATGGCGGAGGACAGGAAGGCCACGCGCAGCACCCGCACGGTCCGATGGGCCAGGTCCTGGGACGCCCGGGCGATCTGGGCTGACTGCTGGCCCTCGGCCTGGAAGGCCAGGACCATGGGCAGGGCGCGCACCCGGTCCAGGAACAGGCCGGACAGGCGCGTCAGGGCCTGGAACTGGCGGCGGCTCTCGGCGGCGGCCGCCATACCGGTCAGGGCCATGCCGATGACGAAAGGAAGAAGGGTGAAGATCAGGATCCCCGCGCCAAACGGGCTGACCCCGGCGGCCACCGCGATCAGGATCATTGGGCTGACGGCCGCGGCCGTCCGCGCCGGCAGGAAGCGCGAAACGTGGCCGTCCAGGCTTTCGATGCCTTCATGCAGGGCCGTCATGGCCTCGGCGTCGGAGACCCGGCTGGACAGGGCGCGGTCCAGGGCCTGGTGACGGACCTGTCCCTTGACGGTTTCTGCGGCACAGGCCCCGGCCATGGCGGCCGCATGGTTCAAACTGGCCCGCAGGATAAGAGAGGCGGCCGCGAGCCCAGCACCAGGCAGGCTGTGCGCAAGCCCATGGGATAGATTGCCAAGGGCCAGGGCCAGACCTGCCGCGAGGCCGGTGGCGGGAATCACATCTGCAATCGTCAGGATGCCCGCCCGCAGGATCAGGCGGCGTTGCGGGGCCAGCATGGTTTTGAGCCAGTCCGCTGGTGCGGATTCAGCCGCGTTGATTTTGGCGGGCATTACGTCTCCAGGCCGCAGCACAAGACGGCGCTTCGCCCTTCATAGAGGCTCGGCAGGATGGCGACTTTGATCAGGATCAAGGCGCGGCCAAAAGCGGAGGTTTATCTGGGGCCATGTCGCCGGTCGCAGGGGCCGGAAGTCAGGAGCCTCTCACCTATGATCGACCTGGCGGTCGTTGACCTTTCGCGCCTTCAGTTCGCACTGACGGCGCTTTACCACTTTCTGTTTGTGCCTCTCACCCTGGGGCTCTCCTTCATGCTGGTCATCATGGAGAGCATCTATGTGATGACGCGCCGCCCCATCTGGCGGACCATCACCAAGTTCTGGGGCGTGCTGTTCGGCATCAACTTTGTTCTGGGTGTCGCCACCGGCATCACCATGGAGTTTCAGTTCGGCATGAACTGGAGCTATTACTCGCATTATGTGGGTGACATCTTTGGCGCGCCCCTGGCCATCGAAGGCCTGATGGCCTTCTTCCTGGAAGCCACCTTCGTGGGCCTGATGTTCTTCGGCTGGGACAAGCTGAAGCCGCACGCCCACCTGTTTGTTACCTTTCTGGTGGCCCTGGGCACCAATCTGTCGGCCCTGTGGATCCTGATCGCCAACGGCTGGATGCAGAATCCGGTCGGTGCCAATTTCAATCCCGACACCATGCGCATGGAAGTCGTGGACTTCATGGCCGTCATCTTTAACCCCGTGGCCCAGGCCAAGTTCGTCCATACGGTTTCGGCGGGCTATGTCTGCGCCTCCGTCTTTGTCCTGGGTGTCTCGGCCATCTATCTGCTGATGGGCAAGCACAAGGGCTTTGCCAAGCGCTCGATGACCGTGGCTGCGGCCTTTGGTCTGGCTTCGTCGTTGTCGGTCGTCGTCCTGGGCGATGAGTCGGGCTATGCCCTGACCGACAACCAGAAGATGAAGCTCGCCGCCCTGGAGGCCATGTGGCACACCGAGGAGGCTCCCGCTGGCCTGACGGCTATCGGCTTCCCCAGCCTGGAAGACCGCGCCACCCACTATGAAGTCAAGATCCCCTATGTCCTGGGCCTGATCTCGACGCGCAGCCTGGACAAGCCGGTTGCTGGCATCCTGGAACTGGTCGCCATCTCGGAAGACCGGATCGAGCGCGGCGTCATTGCCTATGACGAGCTGGAAAAGATCAAGGCTGATCCGTTGGACATGGAGGCCCGTGGCCGCTTCGAGACCGTTCGCAACGACCTGGGCTATGGCCTGTTGCTGCGTCGTTTCGTCGAGGACCCGCGTCTGGCCACGCCGGAGCAGATCCAGCAGGCAGCCTGGTTCACCGTGCCCAACGTGCCGGTGATGTTCTGGACCTTCCGCGTCATGGCCGGGATCGGCTTCCTGATGATCGGCCTGTTCGCCACGGCCTTCGTGCTGTGCACCCTGCGCAAGCATGAAACCAAGTGGTTCCTGCGCCTGGCTGTCCTGGCCATGCCGCTGCCGTGGATTGCCATCGAGTTCGGTTGGATCCTGGCCGAGGTCGGTCGCCAGCCGTGGGCGGTCGAGGGCGTGCTGCCCACTTTCCTGGGCGCATCCAGCCTGACGGTCCCGCAGCTGTGGGCCACGATCATCGGCTTTACTGTCCTCTACGGGGCCCTGGCCGTGGTCGAGGTGGGTCTCATCATCCGCGCCATCAAGAAAGGCCCGTTCCACGAACAGGAACAACAGGCCCTGCTCGAGGCCGAAAATGCACCGGTTGCCGGCTGAGGCTCAGGTTCAAGGATAATCCAAGATGGAACTGCTTCTCGATTTTGCCACGCTTCGCGTGATCTGGTGGGCACTGGTCGGCGTCCTGCTGATCGCCTTTGCCCTGACCGACGGCTTTGACCTCGGCGTCGGTGCCCTTTTGCCCTTCGTTGCCGGGACGGATGAAGAACGCCGCATGGTCATCAATACGGTGGGTGCCACCTGGGAGGGGAACCAGGTCTGGTTCATCCTGGGCGGCGGCGCGATCTTCGCCGCCTGGCCCTTCGTCTATGCCGTCAGCTTCTCGGGCTTCTACCTGGCCATGTTCCTGGTGCTGTCGGCCCTGATCCTGCGTCCGGTCAGCTTCAAGTATCGCTCCAAGCGGTCCAGCCCGGCCTGGCGCTCGTTCTGGGACTGGTGCCTGTTCATCGGCGGCTTCGTGCCTGCCCTGGTGTTCGGCGTGGCCATGGGCAATGTGATGGCAGGCGCGCCCTTCCGTCTCGATAACACCATGCGCGCCTTCTATGAGGGTTCGCTGCTGGGCCTGTTCACGCCCTTCACCCTGGTCTGCGGTCTGCTGTCCGTAGCCATGCTGGTCCTGCACGGTGCCGCCTGGCTGGGCCTGAAGGCCGAGATCGGCCCCGTGACCGACCGCGCCCGCAAGATCGGCACGGTGGCTGGCCTGCTCAGCCTGGTCCTGTTCGCAGTGGGTGGCCTGATGGTGGCCTATGGCGACATGGGCTTTCGTATCACCGGCGCGCTGGATACGGCTGGTCCGTCCAACCCGCTGCGCGTGGCGGTCGAGGCTCATTCAGGGGCCTGGCTGGACAACTATGGCAAGCACCCCTGGATGATGATCGCACCGGCGCTTGGCTTCCTGGGCGCAGCGGCGGCGATTGCCGGCCTGTGGCGTCGCAGCGAGTTGCTGGCCTTTGGCGGTTCATCGCTGTCTGCGGTGGGCATCATCTCGACCGTTGGCCTGTCGATGTTCCCCTTCATCCTGCCCAGCACGATTGATGCCCAGTCGAGCCTGACGGTCTGGAACTCGTCGTCCAGCCACCTGACGCTCTTCATCATGCTGGTCTGCACCGTCATCTTCCTGCCGTTGATCCTGCTCTACACGGCTTGGGTCTATAAGGTGATGTTCGGTCGCTCGACCACGGGTGCGCTCAAGACCAACCCCGACCTCTACTGACCCCGGAAACAGGAGAATTTTCGATGTGGTATTTCGCCTGGATCCTGGGCCTTGGTCTAGCGGTGGCCTTCGGTGTTCTGAATGGCCTGTGGCATGAGTTTCGTCTGTTTGATGATGGAGATGAGGGCCGCTCCGAACCCTGATGGGCCCCTTGCAAACTGCCTCCCTGATTTGCACCAGGGAAGAAGTTTTATTGTTTAAAATCATTCATTTAAATTGAAACAACGCCGCGATCGCCGAATGCGAAGGCGCTTTCGACATCGGGAGCCGGTCTTCGCCCTGTCGGGTCTCGGCGTTGGGGTTCGGCCCGGTATTGACTGGAACCTGACCGGCCCTGAACCCTTAGCCTGGATGCCAAGAAAGTCTGGCTCGACACTGATGCCCGATCGTTGAGGGCGCGCTGCAGAGCAGCGTTGCGCCCAATTCCTGGGTGGTGTCGCTGGGCGTCGGTCGCAAGTTCTGACGGACCGATGCAGGAGAGGGTGCGGGACGTCAGCCCGCACCCTTTCTTCCTGTTACAACACGATCATGCAGAACCGTCGGCAAGATGGGCCAATGCAGCCTCGTCCGACAGGGCGATTTCGTTATGGGGCAGAAGCTGGATAAGCCCCGAGGTCTTGAACTGCGTCAGTACTCGACTGACCGTCTCGATGGTCAGGCCCAGGTAGTCGGCGATATCCAGTCGGGTCATGGGCAGGTGAACCCGGCCCGGCTCGGCACCCAGTTGCACCTGTCGGGCCGACAGCCGCGTCAGGAAACTGGCGATACGCTCGCGCGCCGTTTTTCGGCCGAGCAGGACGATCTGCTCCTGAGCCGCCATCAACTCGTCGCCCGCCATGGCCACCAGGCGATGCTCCAGCGCGGGCATGGCACCCAGGAGTTGGTCGAAGTCGCCACGGCGAAAGCGGCAGGTCTGCAATGGCGTCAGGGCCTCTGCCGTGAACCCCGCCACGGCGCGGCCACCCAGGCCCAGAAAATCGCCTTTGAACAGGAAACCGGTGATCTGGCGGCGACCGTCGGGCAGCAGCCGATAGAGCTTTACTGCGCCCTCGACCACATTGAACACAAAGGGATTGGGGTCACCCTCATGGAAGAGGGCTTCACCGGGGGTAGCGGAGATGTTGATGCTGGCGCAGGCCATGCTTTTCAGTTCTGAACCGTCCAGGTCGGCACAGACCCCAAGCGGTCGCGCTCCGCAGGTCGCACAGGGATGCACGTCCTCCAGAGCGATTTCTGGGACGCGTTCCGTCGCTGAGGCGGTCGTCAATGCAGACATGATCCACTCCTGATCCGGCGCATCATAACGATAGGGTAGATAGTCTGAAATAGGGCAGGCTGCCCTAGCCAGCTTCGGCCAGCCTGAGGTTCAGTCCGGTCTGGTTGGCCCGTTGGACCAGGCCCTTGGTCAGGGCCTGCCTGACCAGAGGGCGCACCCCCAGTTCGCGCACGACAAAGGGCCCCGCCCACAGCACCTGGCCGAACTCCAGGTCAGGCTGCTGCCACCAAGGCACGAAGCCCAGGACCCCGCCGCGTTGCGAGCGGGCGCTGATGATACCCCTTTGTCCCGGCTGTGCGTGCCATTGGCGCAGGAAGACCTGCCACTGTGTCGGCGACAGGTCGGGCCTCCACAACTGGGCCAGGGCATATTCAGCCGTGGCGTCGGCCTCGGTCAGCGGGGCGATCGCCAGTCGGGGCCCCTCGGCCTGGGCCGAGGTTCCAGAGGGGGGCAGGGTGGTCATGGAGCGTGTTTGAACACGCCCGAGCCCGGAAAGCCTTGATCTGCGTCAAGGCCTGTGTGCCACAGTCGCGCCTAGTGAGCGAAAGGAGACCCCATGACCGATTCGAACGGGCTGTTACGCGAAGCGATTCCCCTGCATGGTGGGGCCGTTGCCGCAATTCTGAAGCTTCTGGCCAGTCAGACCTTGATGACCCTTGGCACCAACAGCCCCGAGGGCCAGCCGCACCTAAGCACGCTTGGCTATGCGAATGACGGCCTCAACCTCTATTTCATCACAGCCCGCGCCAGTGAGAAGTGGCGCAATATCCTTGCGGATCCGCGTGTTGCCGCTGCTGTCCGCGGCCGCGCCGAGGAGGGCGAAGCCGTGGGACTGTCAATCGAGGGCCGCGCCATAGCAGTCGAGGACCAAGCCGAGATTGCCGCGCTCAGGTCCCGTGTTGAGGCACGCACACCGCACCAGGCTCCCTTTGCGCCTGGCAGCGATGAGGTGGTCGTCGTCAAGGTAGTCCCTGAAATCCTCAAGGCCGTGGCCGTGGTCGATGGGCGCAGCCAGGCGCAGACTTTCTCGATCGGTGACCCGGACCGTGCCATCGAGGGCGTCAGCTACAGCCCGAGCGCTGTAGCGCGGCTGTTCTGAAAATCTTTCACATCTGTCGGTGAATTAACCCGAAATGCGCTTGAAATGCCGTGAAGGGTCAGGCATATGCGCCGCTCTGGCGAGGTTGACGCCGTCGAGGTTTCTCGAGGCGCTAAACCCTTGTCGGGGACACTAGGAGTGTAGCTCAGCTGGTAGAGCATCGGTCTCCAAAACCGAGGGTCGTGGGTTCGAGTCCCTCCGCTCCTGCCATTCCCCCTGTTGCAATCGTGTGGGACTTCCCATGTGATGCAACAGGTTCCAGAGGTTAAAAGAGACGTCATATGGCCAAGGCGAAGACCCCCGGCGGTCGCCGCACCGTGGGTAACCAGACTGCAACTGCCCCAGGGGCGGCAACAGTTGCCATGGACGCGCCTGCGCCCAAGAAAAAGACGTCGATTTCTCAGTTCGTCAGCCAGGTTCGTGCCGAGGCTCGCAAGATCGTATGGCCCAGCCGCAAGGAAACCTGGATCACGTCCGTGATGGTCTTCATCATGGTCACGATCGCGGCGATCTTCTTCTGGATTGTCGATACCGGACTGGGCTTTTTGTCCCGGTTCATTCTCGGCCTCGGCCAATAAAGGAGACGCGCATATGACTGATGCAGCGCCCGCAGCGGCTAACCCCCGTCACAAATGGTATATCGTCAACGCCTACTCGAACTTCGAAAAGAAGGTCGCCGAGTACCTGCGTGACCAAGCGAAACAACAAGGCCTCGAAGACAATTTCTCCGAAATCCTGGTTCCGACCGAGGATGTGGTGGAAATCCGTCGTGGCCGTAAGGTCAATTCCGAACGTAAATTCTTCCCGGGCTATGTGCTGGTGAAGATGGAAATGACCGACCAAGCCTATCACCTGGTCAAGAACACCCCGAAGGTCACCGGCTTCCTCGGTGCTGCTGGTGGCACCAAGCCGCTGCCGGTTTCGGAACGTGAAGTCCAGAACATCATCGGTGCCGTGGAAGAGGGCGTCGAGCGT
>DLIT01000142.1:2467-3268 GCA_002483865.1 Brevundimonas sp. UBA7635 | reverse complement strand
TTGGAGCTGTCGATCATGATCGGCACGCGGGCGATGTCGGGCTCTGCGGCGATCAGGTTCAGGAAGGTCTTCATGGCCTTGGGGCCATCCAGAAGGCCTTCGTCCATGTTCACGTCGATGACCTGAGCACCCGCCTCGACCTGTTGTCGGGCGACGTCGAGGGCGGCGGTATAGTCGCCCTCGACGATCAGCTTTTTGAACTTGGCGGACCCGGTGACATTGGTCCGCTCGCCGACGTTGATGAAGACAGGGCGCATCACAGGACACCATTAACTATCCTTCTCCCCTCGCGGGAGAAGGTGCCGCGCGGAGCGTGGCGGATGAGGAGGCGGGCGGATTTTGGTTCAGGTTTTGAGGTCGGGCCTGGGGCAGACGCACCCCTCATCCGAGCCGCCATGCGGCCCACCTTCTCCCGCAAGGGGAGAAGGAAGATTTGGGCGTCCAGTTCGTCGGCCAGTTGCAGCAGGGCAGACATCAGGCGACCAGTTCGAACGGTTCCAGACCCGAGAGGCGAAGGGCGACGGGGCGCTCCGGGATGGCGCGCGGGGTGACGCCCGACACTTCCTCGGCGATGTGCTTGATGTGGTCGGGGGTGGTGCCGCAGCAGCCGCCGACGATGTTGACGAGGCCGGACCTGGCCCATTCTTCGATGAAGTGGCCGGTTTCGTGCGGTTCCTCGTCATACTGGCCCATGGCATTGGGCAGGCCGGCATTGGGATAGGCGGACACAAGGGTGTCGGCGACACGGCTCAACTCGGCGATGTGCGGGCGCATCAGTTCCGCCCCCAGCGCACAGTTGAA
>DLIT01000142.1:1910-2443 GCA_002483865.1 Brevundimonas sp. UBA7635 | reverse complement strand
CGGTCGGTGATGGTGCCGGAAATCCAGATGGGCAGGGGCTCATAGCCCTCGTCCTCAAGGTCTTTGACCGCCTTGATCGCCGCCTTGCAGTTCAGCGTGTCGAAGACGGTTTCGATCAGGAACAGGTCCACGCCGCCGTCGTGCAGGGCCTTGGCCTGTTGCTTGTAGGCGTTATAGACCTCATCATAGGAAACGGCACGATAGCCAGGATCGTTCACGTCCGGGCTCAGCGACAGGGTGCGGTTGGTCGGGCCGATGGCACCGGCGACGAAGCGCGGTTTGTGCGGTTCTTTTTCAGTCCAGCGGTCGGCGACCTCGCGCCCGATACGCGCGCCTTCATAGTTCAGATCGTAAACCGCATCCTCCAGCCCGTAATCGGACTGGGCGATGGTGGTGGCCGAGAAGGTGTTGGTTTCGGAGATGTCCGCGCCGACGCTGTAATAGACATCGTGCAGGTCCGCGACGATGTCGGGGCGGGTCAGGATCAGAAGATCGTTGTTGCCCTTTTGCGGGTGGTTGTGGCTGGCAAAGCG
>DLIT01000142.1:0-1893 GCA_002483865.1 Brevundimonas sp. UBA7635 | reverse complement strand
AGGATGCGTTCCTTGGCCGCCTTGTGCAGGGCGGCGATGCGTTCGGAGCGGGTCAGAGCCATGGGATAAACAGCCTCTAAGCAGTTCATAATCCTCCCCCGCGAGCGGGGGAGGATAGGGCGGTGGGGTCAGGCACTGGCCTGTTCCCGCACCCCCAAGACGCGGCAGATGGCATAGACCAGGTCGGCGCGGTTCAGGGTGTAGAAGTGGAAGTCCTCGAAGCCTTCTTCCTGAAGGCGGGCGCAGGTTTCGGCGGCGACGGACGCGGCGATCAGCTTGCGCGTCTCTGGGTCATTATCCAGGCCGTCAAAGTGCGCAGCCAGCCAGCAGGGCAGGGCGGCACCACAGGCCGAGGTCATGCGCTGAAGCCCGGCGAAGTTCGAAACCGGCATGATGCCCGGGATCAGCTTCAGCGTGATGCCGGCACCGCGCACCTGATCGCGGAAGCGCAGGAAGGCGTCCAGATCGAAGAAGAACTGGGTCACGGCGCGGGTCGCACCGGCGTCCTGCTTGGCTTTCAGTACGCCCAGGTCGTGCTGGATCGACGGACTTTCGGGGTGCTTCTCGGGATAGGCTCCGACTGTGATGTCGAACCCACCAACAGACTGGATGGCGCGGGCCAGTTCAGTGGCGTTGGCATAGCCATCGGCGCGGGGGGTGTAGGCCCCGCCGATACCATTACCGCCCGGCGGATCGCCGCGCAGGGCAACGATGTGGTCCACGCCGATGGACTTGTAACCCTCGATCACCTCGTCCACGTCCTCGCGGCTGGCCTCGACGCAGGTCAGGTGGGCGGCGGGGCGCAACGAGGTTTCGGTGATGATGCGCTGGACCGTACGGTGCGTGCGTTCACGGGTCGAACCCCCCGCGCCATAGGTCACCGACACGAAGGCTGGGTTCAGCGGCTCCAGACGGCGGATGGCCTTCCACAGATTGGCCTCGGCCTCGTCCGATTTGGGCGGGAAGAACTCGAACGAGACATTGACCGTGTTCTTGCTGTTACCGGCGCGGGCCACGGGGCCCAGGGGGCTGAGCAGCAGGGCACGGGCTTCGGCGAGGGAGGAAGGAGCCATGTCAGACGCTCTTTCGGGTATTCGGATCGACGCGCTCGCCGGTCCAGATGTGAACGGTCAGGCCTTCGGTGTCGGGTGCCAGGGCGATGGGCGGGGCCGAGGTCAGACCCGCCGCCGTCATCCAGTCCTGGATCTCCTCGTCCGCAAAGCCCAGGCGACGGTGCTGGTGCTCATCGCGCAGGCGCTCGAACTGGTGAGGCGCAAAATCGATAATCAGCAGACGTCCGCCCGGCATAACCAGGCGCGCGGCCTCGGCCACGGCGGCGGCCGGGTCGGTCAGGAAGTGCAGGACCTGATGGACGATGACCAGATCAGCGCTGCCTACCGGCAGGCGGGTCGAGAAGATGTCGCCGTGGCGCAGCTCGACCTTGTCCAGTCCGGCCTTGGTGACATTGGCCCGGGCGATGTTCAGCATGTTCTGGCTGAGGTCCAGGCCGACCGACATCCGGGCCTTCTTGCCGAACAAGGTCAGCATCCGCCCCGAGCCCGTGCCCAGGTCCACGACACGCTCGAACGGGCCGGGTCCGGCGGCGCGCTCGATAGCGGCCTCGACATCGGTTTCGCAGACATAGAGAGACCGCATCTGGTCCCACCGGGGAGCGACCTGCTCGAAATAGCGGGCGGCCTCGATGGCGCGTTCCTGCCGGACCTCTTCCAGGCGGCGGTGATCAGCCTCACCCTCGGTGTCATCCAGGATATCCAGGACCGTATCGATCAGCAGCCGGGCCTGGGCGTCATGCGACAGGCGGTAAAAAACGCGGGCCCCATCGGGAAAGCGCTCGATCAGGCCGGCATCGGCCATCAGTTTCAGATGGCGCGA
>DLIT01000168.1:3566-3763 GCA_002483865.1 Brevundimonas sp. UBA7635 | reverse complement strand
GCCGCTTTACAGCAAGACGGCGTGTATCGCATTTCCCAGCCCAGGGGCCAACCTCAAATCGTCTGCCGTGAAGACGCCGCAGATCTGCGGCGCCGGAGACGCATGTTTTGCAAGGCCCAGAATCTTGCCCCGACCATCCGCCGAGCCGTCAGCGGCCTCGATGATCCAGGCGGCGCGACCACTGCGGATCGCCGCTG
>DLIT01000168.1:2671-3442 GCA_002483865.1 Brevundimonas sp. UBA7635 | reverse complement strand
CGGCCGCCGGTTTCAGCGGGGCCTTGGCTGATCGGGCGAACATATTCTTCCTGACGGCGGCGTTGATCGAGGCCCGATTGGCCTCGACCCACATGCCGCGACCCGGCAGCTTACGCGCCAGGTCAGGGACTACCGAACCGTCCGGTCCCGCAACGAAGCGGATCAGGCGAGATTCATCGAGAGCCTGGCGGGTCACCAGGTCCTGACGGTCTCTATCGATCAGCGCCTCGTTCGCGGTCATGGACAGTTGCGGGCCTCATCTCACGCGTCGCGCGACTGTTCGAGGTCTTCAGCAAAGACCTCGGCTTCGTCGGCGGGCAGTTCAGCTTCTTCAAAGCCTTCGTCGCCTTCGGCAAAGGCGGCTTCATCGTATTCGGGTTCTTCGGGTTGCGGCAGTTCCGAGGCGTCGATCCAGCCTGCGGCCACACGGGCGTGCAGGATCAGCAGTTCAGCTTCCGGCTGCGACAGATTGAAGCCTTCCAGGACACCGGCCAGCTTGACGCGCTCGCCGTTGCGAACCTCGTAGCCGCCACGGATTTCGTCCGTGGCCAGGTCAGCCAGGTCCTCGACCGTCTTCACGCCACCTTCGCCCAGGGCAACCGCCATGGCCGGAGTTACGCCCGGAACATCCAGAACGCCGTCCTCGACACCCAGGGCCACGCGCTTGGCATCCAGCTCGGCGGCCTTGCGATCCAGGAACTCGCGGGCACGCGTCTGAAGTTCTTCGGCAGTATCCTCGTCGAAGCCCTCGATCTCGGAAACCTCATAGGC
>DLIT01000168.1:1917-2663 GCA_002483865.1 Brevundimonas sp. UBA7635 | reverse complement strand
GTCTCGTCGACGTCCAGGGCTTCCTGGAACAGGGTGGTGCGCTCGGCGAATTCCTTCTGGCGGCGTTCCGAGTCCTGGGCCTCGGTGATGATGTCGATCTGCCAGCCCGTCAGCTGCGAGGCCAGGCGCACATTCTGGCCGCGACGGCCGATGGCCAGCGACAGCTGTTCGTCCGGCACCACGACTTCAACGCGGTCGGCTTCCTCGTCCAGCACCACCTTGGCGACCTCGGCCGGGGCCAGGGCGTTCACGATGAAGGTGGGCTCGTCTTCATTCCACTGAATGATGTCGATCTTTTCGCCCTGCAGCTCGGCCACCACGGCCTGGACGCGCGAACCGCGCATACCAACACAGGCACCGACCGGGTCGATCGACGAGTCATTCGACAGAACGGCCATCTTGGCGCGCGAACCGGCATCGCGGGCAGCCGCCCGGATCTCGATCACGCCGTCATAGACTTCCGGCACTTCCTGGGCGAACAGCTTGGCCATGAAGCCGGGGTGGGCGCGCGACAGCATGACCTGCGGGCCCTTGGCCTCAGGACGCACGTCGTAGATGTAGGTGCGGACGCGGTCGCCGATGTTGAAGACTTCACGCGGGATCGACTGGTCGCGACGCATGATGCCTTCGCCACGGCCCAGATCCACGATGGTGTTGCCGTATTCGACACGCTTGACCGTGCCGTTGACGATTTCGCCAACGCGGTCCTTGAACTCTTCGTACTGGTTGGCGCGCTCGGCCTCGCG
>DLIT01000168.1:0-1888 GCA_002483865.1 Brevundimonas sp. UBA7635 | reverse complement strand
CGAACGGCGGCAGGACCTCGATGTATTCCTTGCCGACAAAGGCTTCCGGATCGCGCTTGGAGGCGTCGGTCAGGCGCACCATGGCGCTGTCGTTGAACTCTTCCAGCTCATCTTCCGGAGCCCAGTCATCAGCCACGATGGTGGTGTGGCGCGTCAGGTTCAGTTCGCCGGTCTTGTGGTCGATCTTGGCGCGGATGTCGTGGTGCGCGCCATAACGCGACTTGGCACCCTTCTGGATCGCCTCTTCGATCGCCTCGATGACAATTTCCTTGTCGATGTTCTTCTCACGCGCGACAGCGTCGGCGATCGAAAGCAGTTCGAGGCGGTTGGCAGAAATACCGGTGACGGCCATCAGGCTTTGTCCTTGGTGGGGGTCGGGTTGTTCGTTTGGTCTTCGGCCTCACCCTCGGGCAGGCCGTCATCTTCGGGTTCACCACGCTCTACGCGCAAGGCGGCCCCACGTTTCAGAAGTTCATCCGTAAGAACCAGCTTGGCGTCGGCCAGCCATTCAAACGGGATCAGGGCAGTCTCTTCCTCGCCATCCAGGTCGATGGCGATATTCTCACCCTCGGTTCCGGCCAGGATGCCCTTGAAGCGCTTGCGGCCCTCGACCATGCGGTCGGTTTCCAGCCGGGCCTCCAGGCCTTCGAACAGGTTAAAATCGATCAGGCGCGTCAGCGGACGGTCGATGCCGGGCGACGAGACCTCCAGCAGATATTCACCGGCGATCGGATCGGCGGCATCCAGGACCTCGGATACCGCACGCGACAGCCGGGCGCATTCCTCGACCGAGATGTCGTGGTCGGTAACACGCTCGGCCATGATCTGCAGGCGGCGACGCACGGTGCCGCCCATCAGACGCACACGCACGATGGCCAGCCCCAGGCTCTCGGCCACGGGGTCGATCAGGTCGAGCAGGGCGCGGTCTTCAGCGGTTTTTGCGCGCAAGGCTTATCAGTCCAAAACAAAAGCGGCGGTCCATCGGGCCGCCGCTTGAACAACGACGCCGTTGGACGTCGGTCTAACGATGTGAGCGGTCATATAGGCCAATCAAAGGCCTGTGTCAGCCCCTTATCCCGTCGCTGCCGGTTTCAGCTTGCATGGGCTACCCCGTCAGGCTCAATCTTTTGCCGATGTCCGACCGCCTGAGCAAAGTCCTGGGTTTCATCGCCGCGGTCGCCTTCATGGCCCTCGGCGCGCGCCTTGATGTGCCGATGCATCCGGTGCCCATGACCCTGCAGAGCCTGGCGGTCCTGCTGGCTGGCCTGTGGCTGGGCCCCGTCCTGGGGCCGCTGTCCGTCCTGACCTATCTGACCCTGGCCCTGCTGGGCCTGCCGATCCTGTCCGATGGGGCGTCGGGTCCCGGCCCATTTGCCGGGGCCACGGCTGGCTACGTGTATGGCTTTGTCCTGGTCGCGGCCCTGGCGGGCCTGGCCAGCCTCACTCCGTGGGCCAGGCAGGCCCTGCCCGGAATCACGGCCATGTTCGGCCTGCACCTGGTCCTGCTGGCCATGGGCTCGGCCTGGCTCAGCACCCGCATCGGGATTGGGGCCGCCCTGGCCGCCGGCTTTACGCCCTTCCTGATCGGGGCCGCCGTCAAGTCGGCCCTGGCCTGGGCGATCTGGCGGCTGCTGGTCAGGCGCGGCGGAACTGGATGAAGATCGGGTCGGTGTCGCCCAGCTTCTTTTCTTCATAGCGGGTGACGAAGTGGTCGGCGGGCGGGACGAACCAGTCCTCGCCTGCCGTCTCGATCCGCTGCAGGCCCTCGGTGCGGGCCAGACGCTCCAGCGCCCATTCGGCATAGTCGAACCAGTCGGTAACAAAGCGGACCACGCCGCCCGGCTTCAGCAGGCGGGCGATTTCCTGAGCGGTCTCGTCCTGCAGGAAG
>DLIT01000159.1:4639-16143 GCA_002483865.1 Brevundimonas sp. UBA7635 | reverse complement strand
GCCACCTCCCCATGGCTGCGCCACAGGGAGGAAATATTCACCGCCCACCACTTTCCTCCCCACAGCGTGGGGAGGGGGACCACGAAGTGGTGGAGGGGCCTGAGCCGCCCCCCCATTGGCAGGCTGCGGATAAGCCCCTAGCCTCGGGCCATGACCTACAAGTCCCTGTTCTCGCGCGCCCTGTCCTTGGCTCCCGGTCGCTTGCATTTTGCCGCCCACAGTCACCACCTGTGGCCTGATGTCAGTCATGAGGCCCAGATCCGATGTTGGGACGAGGCCAACCGGCACGCGGATCGCAAGTGGGATCTGATCTTTCGCGAGATAATCCCTGAGGCCCAGGACCAGGTCGCCGCCGAGCTGGGCCTGCCCTCGCCCGACAGCCTGATTTTTGCCCCCAATACCCATGACCTGATCGTGCGGATCGTCTCGGCGGTCGAGCGTTCGCCGGTGCGGATCCTGTCCACCGATGGCGAGTTCCATTCCTTCCGCCGCCAGTCGGAGCGCTGGGAGGAAGCCGGGGTGGCCACGGTCACGCGGGTACCTCTGGCCCCGTTCGACACCTTTGCCGCGCGGTTCGTCGAGGCGGCGCGCGCAGGCGGCCATGACCTGATCCTGGTCAGTCAGGTCTTCTTCCGTACCGGGCAGGTGTTTGACGCCATCAAGTCTCTGGCGGATATGGCTGATCCCGCCGGTCCGTGGGTCGTCATCGACGGCTATCACGGCTTCATGGCCACACCGACCGATCTGTCAACCGTGGCCGACCGCGTCTTCTACCTGGCGGGCGGCTACAAGTATGCGATGGCGGGCGAAGGGGCCTGTTTCCTGCACGCGCCGTCCGGCTTTGGCCCCCGCCCGGTCGTGACGGGCTGGTTTGCCGAGTTCGGCGATCTGGAAGGCCCCCCTGGCGGGGTGCAATACCGCACGGACGGCGGACGGTTCTGGGGAGCCACCTTTGATCCCAGCGCCCTTTACCGCTTCAGCGCCGTGCGCCGGATGCTGGACGAACACGGCCTGACGACGGCACGGGTCGCGACCTATGCCACAGGCCTGCAGCAACGGTTCCAGAACGCGATCGAGGCGGGCAAGGCTGGCCCCCTGTCCCGGGCCGAGATTCTGAACCCGGTCGTGGCCGATGCTCCGCGCGCCCGCTTCCTGGCGCTGCGTTCGGACCAGGCGGCGGACTGGAAGGCGGCGCTGCAGGCCCGCGACATCATCACCGATGTCCGCGATGACGTGATCCGTTTCGGCTTCAGCCTTTATCAGGACGAGGCCGACGTGGATCAGTTGATCACCGCCTGTGCGGATCTGCCAGCCGATCAGTAGAAGAGGCTGTCTTCCTGGGTGGTGGCCCGGGGCGCAGTCCGTGGCACGGCGGGCTGGCGCGTGGCGCGAGGAGCCGCGGGTGCTTGCACCATAGGGGCTTCGGCAGGCCCGGGTGGCACGGCGACGCGGTCATCCTCAAAGACGGAGCGCCAGGTCGAACGGCTTTCGGGCGGCAGGGGCTCGGTCGCTCGGGGCAGCATCACCGCGTCAGGTCCTGCTTCCAGGGCCGGATAGACAGCCTGCGAAGCGGCAGGCTGCGATACCTCGGAACGGGCGGTGCTTTCCCTCTCTTCCGTCAAGGCGGGGGCGGCCACCGACCCGGCGACGGCCTGATCTTCCAGGGCGTTCAGGATAAGCGCCAGGCCAAGCGCCAGGAGGACCAGCCCCAGCAGGGCACCGATGGCTGAGCCCAGCAGGATATGACCCAGGGTATCGGATTTTCGCACCATCGCTCGGGTCAGCCTGCCAAATCCAGCAGGGCCTGACTGAGCCCCTCAGGATGGGTCATCGGGAACAGGTGGCCGCCGCTGACCGTCTGGACATCGAGGGTGCCGCCCGACACGGCATTTGGCGTCAGGGCGCAAAGGCTGCCCGTCGCGGCCTTCATGACCTGGATCGGACCCTTATAGCGCCGCAGAGCCTGCCACGGATTGTGGGCCTGGGCGGCATAGTTGGACGCCTCCCATGCCGGGGTACAGGTCAACTCAAGGCCGCGCTCGGTCGGGTGTAGGCCATCAACCAGATAATCCACCAACATCTGGTCGGGCCAACCCCTGAAGGCTCCGCGACCACGATAGGCCGCCAGCGCCTGCTCACGGCTGTCAAAAATGGCACGACGGCGCAGGGTCCCTACGACAATCGGATTGCGCCCGGCCATGCGGTCCAGCAGCGGCAGGTTCATTGCCAGCACCATTTCCCGACGCCATATAACCGGGTCGAGCAGCAGCAGGCCCGAGATCCTGCCGGGCCGCTCGGCCGCCGCCATCAGGCCGACAGTGCCTCCGATGGAGTGGCCCGCCAGAGCGACAGGTGAGCCTTTCAGATAGTCCAGAAGACCGATCAGGTCGTCGCGGTGATCATGCCAGTTGCGCCGTCCCTCGGGCCGGGCTGGCAACTGGCTCAGCCCATGGCCTCTCAGGTCGGGAGCCCATATGCGAAGGGCCGAAGACAGGGGCTGCAGCAGGCTGCGATAGGTGCAGGCGTTGAATCCGTTGGCGTGGACGAAAATCATGTCCACCGGGCGGGACGGATCACCGAAATCCATTACCGCCATGTCGCCAGCTCCCCAGCGGTTGTTGATCGGCACCATCCGCCGACGCGGCGGGAAAAAGGCGCTGGCATCAAGGTCCATCAGGTCGCCTTCTGGCAATCCGCACATCGGCCGTGACACTCGATGGTCGTGCGTTCGATCTTGTAGCCGGCCTGGGCGGCGGCCAGGCTGATCGCCTCCGTACCGGCGACAGATACCTCTTCTGTCGCACCGCAGCAGTCGCAGATCAGAAAGGCCGCCGCATGGCACAGGTCCCCCGAGCGCGTATCGGCCGTACAGGCGACATAGGCACTGATCGAGGCAATGCGGTGTACCACGCCATGGCGTTCCAGGAAGTCCAGGGCGCGATAGACAGTGGGGGGCTTGGCTGCCTGCCCATCGGTGCCATAGCGGGCGATCAGGTCATAGGCCTTGACCGGCTCCGCAGCCTCCAGAAGCAGTTCCAGCACCCGGCGACGCGGCGCGGTCATGCGCTCACCACTATCGGAAAAACGGACTTCCAGCGCCGTCAGGGTATCGGCCACGGCTGCCGGGGAAGGACGCATGTCCAGATGATGATGTTCGCAGCCGCCAACCATGGCCAACAGCTAAGGGCTATGACGTCTCGGTGCAACCGCAGGGCCGCGTCCGTGCCGGTCGACCGCGACCGAGCCCGATAAATCCGGGTTCGTCCAACCCGGGGTCCATTTACGTCCGGCCCCGGCATGGGCTAGAACCGCGACCTCTTTGATGTTCAGGAATGCGGCTCCTTATGACCGACACCACCCAAGCGTCCGGCCCTCTGTCCGGCAACGTCCTGTTTTACGGCCAGCCCGAGCCGCTGACCGCCGATCTGCACGGCAAGCTGGGCGTCACGCCAGCTGACAAACCCTACAGCTTCGTCGCCAATACCCACGTGGTCCCGCTGACCGTGACCGAGTTTGCCCCGGCGGCCCTGACCTATCCGATCATTTTCGTTGGTGACCAGAAGCAACCTGTCGCAGCCATGGGTCTGCGCAACGGCGAAAACCTGTTCATCGAGGATGGCGACATCCGCGCCGACGCCTATCTGCCGGCCTATGTCCGCCGCTACCCCTTCGTCTTCGCCACTGACGAAGTTGAAAACCGCATGATCCTGTGCATTGACCGCTCAGCGCCGTTCGTGTCGGAAGGCGGCGAAGTGCCGCTGTTCGAAAATGGCCAGCCGTCGGCCTATGTCCAGAACGCGATGGATTTCTGCAACAACTTTGAGCAGGAGCGCCTGCGCACCGAGTCCTTCGTCAAGCTTCTGACGGATCTGGACCTGTTTGAAGTGCGCGAAGCCACCTTCACGCCGCGCAATGAAGACGGCACCACCGGTCAGCCGCAGAAGCTGGCCGAGTACTTCGCCGTTTCGGAAGACAAGCTGAAGGGTCTGTCGGCCGAGAAGATGGTTGAACTGCGCGACAACGGAGCCCTGGGTCAGATCTATGCCCACCTGGTGTCCCTGGCAGGTTGGGATCGCCTGATCGCCCTGGCGATCGGTCGCGCCAACCGTCAGACGGCGGCCAACGCCAACTGATCCAGTATCGGTTTTCAGATGAAAAATGCCTCGCCCGAAACGGCGGGGCGTTTTTTTTGTCCCGTTAGCGCCGCGCGACGATGCTGCGCGTCAGGCAGGAGAAGACCAGGCGACCAGCCTCGTCCAGCAGGTCATGCTGGCTGATGACAATGCCCTTTTCATCGCCGACCGGATCCTTGCCCATGATCGTCAGGCGACCGCGCAGCAACTCTCCGGCCGGGGGGTTTCGCACGTACCGAAGCCCATCGATCGCCAGCATCCTGAAGCCCGCCCAGCCGCTGGCCTTCTCGGCCGACATCCGGCTCCACAGGGCATAGACCAGGGCATCGGGCGCGCCATAGCCGACGTCCCAACCTGGCGCAAATCGGGCCGCGAACATCAGCAGCGCCTCCTCGTCAACGGCGCAGGCACCCAGGGGGATGACCTGACCGACGCTGAGATCCTCGAAGTGGGCGTTCAGAGCATCGGCCATTTGATCAAGCTGCCGGTTCTTCAGAGACCCGGACCATCAACTTGCCGTCATGTTGGCCAGTGAACAGGCGGTTCAGGGAATCCACGGCCCCTTCCAGGCCATGATCGACATGGACCTTCCACTGAATCTTGCCCTCGGTCAGCCAGGGGCCCATTTCAGCGGCCATTTCAGCCCCGCGGTGGGCATAGTCCAGCACCAGGAAGCCCTGGACATTGAGGCGATGGGTGATGATCCGTGAGAAGTTCGGCGACGGCGGCATTCGGGTAGCGTTATAGGCAGAGATCAGGCCGCAGACCGCCATGCGACCGTGAACCTTCAGGCGGTTGAAGACGGCAATCATGATGTCGCCGCCGACGTTCTCGAAGTTCAGGTCGATGCCGTCGGGGGCCAGGCGGTCCAAGGCCTCGCCGACGTCTTCGCCCTTGTAGTCGATAGCGGCGTCGAACCCGAGGTCCTGGATCAACCAGCGGCACTTGTCGGGCCCGCCAGCAATGCCGATGACCCGCGCGCCGCGCTGCTTGGCGATCTGGCCAGCGATCGAGCCCACGGCCCCGGCCGCCGCCGAAATGACCAGGGTCTCGCCCGGCTGGACCTTGAGCACGTCGGTAATGCCGAAATAGGCCGTCATACCGGTCATGCCCAGGACAGACAGATTGGCTGTCAGCGGCAGACCGGGCACGCGATGCACCTTGCGCAGGCCCGCCTCGGGCACCGCGGCGTAATCGGCCCAGCCGCCCGAATGGGGACTGACAATATCGCCCTGGGCGAACCGCTCGGAGCGCGACTGCTCGACCACGCCCAGCGTCAGGCCGCGCATGACCTCGCCCAGGCCCACCGGGGGCAGATAGCCCTCAGTGTCGTTCATCCAGGTTCGGTTCGTCGGATCCAGTGACAGATAGACAGTGCGTACCATTACCTCGCCCGGTGCCAGTTCGCCCACCGGCGTCTGGATCAGTTCAAGGTCTCCGGGCTGGATCAGTCCCTGGGGGCGCTTTCGCAACACCCACTGCCGGTTCATCGACGCCATGATGTCCTCCCTCCCGCTGAACGCGCTTGTCAGGACAGTAGGCCATCCCTAACTCGCCGATGTCGAGGTGTCGCGGTCGAGCAGATGCCAAAAAAAAAGCGGACCTCTGCAGGTCCGCCAGGTAGCATCATCGAGAATGAGGTGCAGAGGCAGCAAACCGGCTAGGCCGGTCAAGTTGGGGGGCAAGGCCGCCTCCGCTTCCTGATAACGGCGAAGCCATCACCCGGTTCCCGATAACCGCATCTTATGGAAAAGGCGGAACAGCGGCCTGTGCCTGGCGTTGGCCTAGAGTGCTGAAAACAAGCTTTGCCGGAAAGGACTTTCGATGACACAGGTGCCACCTGACCCGATCCACCCCGATCATGAAGAGATCAAGGTGCAGGACGTTCGGCAAGGCCGTTCCGGTCGCCGCATCCTGATGATTTTGATTGTCTCGGCCGGTGCCGCAGCCATTCTGCTTCTGGGTCTGTTCGCCCTGAATGGCCCCGCTCTTGACGCCAGCAATGCCGGGGAATCCGGCGCGGCCGAAACCCAGGCCTTTGACAACAACACCGCCGAAAGCCCCATCGTCGATCCAGCAGCGCCCGAGGCTTCGGCCCGCTCCTGAAACCTCCATTGAAAAAGCCCCGCCCGGTAAGGGCGAGGCTTGATTTCTAATCAGTGATCGGCGTCAGGCCGCTTCCTGATGCCGCGACGGGTGGAAGAAGAGCGCCTGACTGATCGCCGCCTTGACCGTTTCCGGCTGGAAAGGCTTGGTGATGAGGAAGGTCGGCTCGGGCCGTTCACCGGTCAAAAGCCGCTCGGGGAAGGCGGTGATGAAGATCACCGGCACATCGATTTTCTTCAGGATATCCTTGACCGCATCAATGCCGGACGAGCCATCGGCCAGCTGGATATCGGCCAGGACCAGGCCCGGGCGATGCGAGGCGATAACATCCAGAGCCTCGTCGTGGGTCGTGGCTGTGCCAGCCACCTTGTGACCCAGTTCGCGAACCAGACTTTCGATGTCAGCCGAGATAATGGCTTCGTCCTCGATGATAAGGACATCGGTCGCCAATTCGGCATCAATGTCCGACTGGGCCTCCGAAATCAGGGCCTCTACCGCGCGCGGTTCGACACCCAGAATCTGCGAAGCCTCAGACGGCGTGAAACCTTCAAGGGCGGTGAGCAGAAAAGCCTGACGCGAACGTGGTGAGATGCGCATCAGGCGCTGGGCGGCGTCCCCGATATCCGGACTTCCGCTTTCAAGCTGGGCCCCGGTGGCCGACCAGATTGTATGGAAGACATGATAGAGGGCAACCCGCGGTGTCATATCCGACGGCAACTGGCGCTCACCGGCAGCCAGGGCTTCAAGGGCGACGCGCACATAGTTATCGCCCGTCGTCTGGTCGCCGGTGAGCGCTCTGGCATACCGACGCACATAGGGCAGATGCGGGGCCAGTCTGGCCAACAAACTCATGCTTTTCCCCAACTGTTACACAGGCCGGGATGGCCCAATGTCGATGGTGGCAACGTATCCCTAGCTCGACGGTTCCCGCCCCAGCACAAGCTTGAGCATATTTTTCGCCTGAACTAGGAACTATCGATGGAAAGTGACGTTCTCGCTTTCCATATACAAGAACACTAGGTTGGGCGGCGACCGTAATCAATGATTGATCCTAAGCAAGCAGACCCTCGCCCAGACATTCCTGACGGGACAGAGGGGCTTGAAGAAGTAAGACTGCGTCAGCAGGCCATCGGCGTTAAGCTTCGCCATATGTTCGATGAGGTTGTGAACGAACCTATACCCGACGAATTCCTGGCTATCCTCAAGCGAGCCGATGAAAAAACCCCGTCAGGGGAGGCGCAATGACTAGCATTGGTGCTCAGCCAAAGCCCCCGTCCGCTGACGATGCCAGCTTCAAGGCTGAGCTGGTTACGCTTATCCCCCACCTGCGCGCTTTTGCCCGCACCCTGACCGGCGATGCCACGGCGGCGGACGACCTGGCCCAGGAAGCCATGATGAAGGCCTGGGATGCCCGCGCCAGCTATCAGATGGGCACCAATATGAAGGCCTGGACCTTCATGATCCTGCGCAACCAGTTCTACTCGGAAAAACGCCGCTCGTGGCGCCAGTCCCAGCTGGACCAGGAAGCGGCCGAACGGACCTTGGTCGCTGTGGATGACCCTGAGGCCCCGATTGCCCTGGACGAACTGCGCCAAGCCTTGAAAACCCTGCCCGAGGAGCAGCGCGAAGCCCTGATCCTGGTCGGTGCCGGCGGCTTTGCCTACGAAGAAGCCGCCGAGATCTGCCAGTGCGCCGTCGGCACGGTCAAAAGCCGGGTTTCGCGAGCACGCAAGGCTATCCAGGCCACCCTGGAACGCGGCGGTTACAGCCGTGACGGCAGGGCTGCAGGCGAGGCCATGGGTTCCATTCTTGCCGATGCGGACCGGCTGAGCGGCACCAAGCGAGATTGACCGTGACAGGAGGTGGTCGCGACCTCGGACGCTGGTTCCGTCGCACCAATATTCACGGCATTCGCTTTCGGCTGGGTCTGGCCATGGCCGCTGCCCTGCTGCCCATCCTCCTGTTCAGTGCTGTCCAGACCCAGAGCGGGTTCCAGCACCAGGGCGAAGAGCGTCGAACGGACCTGCAGCAGGCGGCGCTGCGCAGCGCGTCGGAAGCCCGCAGCCAGATCGACAGCACCCTGGTTCTGCTGGAGACGCTGTCGCCCGAAGCAGACGGCTTTTATTGCGAGCCGCGCCTGACTGCCCTGGTGGGCCGCATCGACAGCCTGCAGGGACTGAAGCGCTACAATGCTTCAGGTCATTTGACCTGCGCCTCACAGAGCAGCGCAGTCAGCTCAGATAACCCAGTCACCGGCACGACCGTAGATCACCGCCCATGGTTCCAACGGCTGAGGGCAGGAGAAAGAGTCGTGGTGAGCCGCCTCGACGATCTGCCAGAGACGCTGCTGGTCGCCGTGCGCTCCGAACGCCCCCTCGGCGGGTTCGAGGGGGCCATCATTGCCGAAATTCCTATCGCCAGCCTGCAGCCATCCAATGATGACCCCTCCCTGCCCCCAGGCTCCCAGACGGCCCTGATCAATGCGCGTGGGCAGATCCTGGCTGCCACGGAATCCCAGGCTTTCACCTTTCAGTCCGAGGCCATGCCCACCGCGCTGCGGCTTCCGCGCGACGAGAACGTCAGCATCTTCACCGCCTCGACGGCCGAGGGCCGCCGCTACGACTATGCCGCCTCGCGCCTGGTGGCGCGCGACGTCTATGTGGTCCTGGGGGCACCCGCGCAGGGGGTTCTGTCCTGGGCCCGGTTGAACCCGATTGGCTCCCTACTGCTGCCGCTGGGGACCTGGATCGTCACCTTTGTCTCGGTCATGCTTCTGTCCGAGCGGATTGTGATCCGCTGGCTTAACTATCTGGAGCGGATCGCCGCCATCTATACCCGAGGCCGCTTTTCGGTCCGGCCGGTCCAGGCTGAACATGCCCCCGCCGAAATCCGAAATCTGGCCCGTACCCTGGGAACCTTGGGCGAGACCATCTCCAACCGAGACCGCGATCTGCTGGATGCTCTGGACGAAAAGGACGCGCTGATGCGCGAGATCCATCACCGGGTGAAGAATAACCTGCAAATCATCTCGTCCCTGCTGTCGATGCAGCAAAGGACGGTGGTGGACACCGCCGCCCGGGCGGCCCTGGGCGATACGCGCCAGCGGATCACCGCCCTGGCCCTGATCTATCGCACCCTTTACCAGAGCGGTGACATACGTGACGCCGACAGCCAGACCTTCCTCAATGAGCTGGTCAGCCAGCTGGTAGCCAGTGAATCCATTCGCGGTCCACTGGTGACCAGTCAGGTAGAGGCCGACCAGATCCCTATTGACCCCGATCGGCTGGCACCGGTCGCCCTGTGGCTGGTCGAGGCCCTGACCAATGCCCAGAAGCATGCCTTTGCCGGGCGCGGCGGCCATCTGGTGGTGCGCTTCAAGGTGATGGGCGACTCTAGCATCCTGGAGGTCCAGGACGACGGCCCCGGTCTGCCGGAGGGGGAATTCACAGGGGTGGGTCGCACCCTGATGGATGCCTTTGCCAAGCAGTTGCGAGGCAAGGCCGAGATCGTCGCCGCCTCCGGCGGCGGCTCGGTGGCGCGGCTCACCTTCGTCACGCCACGCGCCCCGGCCCGCCCGGGTCAAGCCGACGATTGATCGTCAGCGTAGCAGGAACCGGCAGCCTATGGGCGCGTTTCCTGATCTCGGAGTGCCAATCGCCGCACTCGCTGGTTAGGAACAAGGCCCATGCGCAAGATTTTCGCCCTGGCGGCTGCCGCCGCTATGCTTACCACGGTCGCTGCCTGCAACACGGTTGAAGGTCTGGGCAGGGACACCCAGGCGGCTGGCTCGGCCGTCTCCGATGCTGCCCGCGAAACCAAAAATTAAGACCTTCCTCCCCCTGACAACCCCCGTGGCGCTCGGCTGCGGGGGTTTGTCTTTACGCGGATTTTGCCTGTGGCCTGTAAATCGCCGCGCTCTTCGGTCATAAGGCCGCGATGAAGTTCCTCGATCAGGCCAAAATTTATATCCGCTCGGGTGCCGGCGGTGCCGGGGCCGTCTCCTTCCGCCGTGAAAAATTCATTCCCAACGGTGGCCCTGACGGCGGCGACGGCGGCAAGGGCGGCGACGTCTGGGTTGAGGCCGTGGACGGCCTGAACACCCTGATCGATTATCGCTACCAGCAGCATTTCAAGGCCCAGACCGGCCATCACGGCCAGGGCCGTCAGATGCATGGCGGCAAGGGCGAGGACGTGGTCCTGCGGGTCCCGGCCGGCACCCAGGTGCTGGACGAGGACAAGGAGACCGTCCTGGTTGACCTGAAAAAGGCCGGTGAGAAGATCAAGCTGCTGTCCGGCGGCAATGGCGGCTGGGGCAACACCCGCTTCAAGTCCCCGACCAACCAGGCCCCGGCCTATGCCAATCCGGGCCAGGAATTCCAGGAACGCTGGATCTGGCTGCGCCTGAAACTGATCGCCGACATAGGTCTGGCGGGCCTGCCCAACGCGGGCAAGTCAACCTTCCTGTCGGCCGTGTCGGCGGCCAAGCCCAAGGTGGCGGACTATCCCTTCACCACCCTGACGCCCAACCTCGGCATGGTGGACCTGTCGCCGTCCGAGCGCTTTGTCATTGCCGATATTCCCGGCCTGATCGAGGGGGCCAGCGAGGGCGCGGGCCTGGGCACCCGCTTCCTGGGCCATGTGGAGCGTTCGGCCAGCCTGATCCACCTGATCGACGGCACCCAGGACAATGTGGTCGAGGCCTATCGCATCATCCGTGGAGAGCTGGACGCCTATGGCGCAGGCCTTGCCGACAAGGTCGAGATCCTGGCCCTGAACAAGATCGACGCCCTGTCGCCCGAGGAACGCGAGGAGAAGCTGGACCAGCTTGAAGCCGTCTCGGGCAAACGCGCCATGCAGGTGTCGGGCGTCTCGGGCGAGGGCGTCCCCGAACTGCTGCGCGCCGCCTGGGCCGAGGTCCGCAAGACCCGTGGCGAACTGACTGACGACGGCGAGGACCACATCCCCGAGACCCCCGGCGGCTGGGCACCTTAATAAGTTGGCCGCGCTCGTCGGCCCCTTCGGGGACCTCCCGACCCGACGCGGCCATTAATTAGGCGGCCTCGTCCGCTTGCGGAGAAGAAGGACCGCGTAGCGGTGGTGGGGCCACCAAGGCTAAGCGTTAAACCCTGGCACCAACAGACCGATGACGGGACGCGCCGGAGTCCCTATGTTCGGGGCATGACTGATGCCTCGACCGAATCCGCCGCGAACGCCCCTTCTGCTCAGGCTATGAAGCCCCGGCTGTGGATGATCGATGCCTCGGCC
>DLIT01000159.1:3775-4601 GCA_002483865.1 Brevundimonas sp. UBA7635 | reverse complement strand
CAGTTCCCCCTGGTGCGCGAGGCCACCGCGGCCTTTGGCGTCCACTGCCTGGAAATGCCCGGCTATGAGGCCGACGACCTGATCGCCACCTATGCCTGCAAGGTCCGCGACATGGGCGGCGAGGCCGTCATCGTCTCGTCCGACAAGGACCTGATGCAGCTGATCGGCAATGGCGTGGTCATGTATGACCCGATGAAGGACCGCGTCCTGGCCGAAGAGGCGGTGATGGACAAGTTCGGCGTCACCCCGGACAAGGTGGTCGAGGTCCAGGCCCTGATCGGCGACAGCGTTGACAACGTCCCCGGCGCGCCCGGCATCGGACCCAAGACCGCCGCCCAGCTGATCGGCGAATACGGCGACCTGGACACGCTTCTGGCCCGCGCGGGCGAGATCAAACAGCCCAAGCGCCGCGAGACCCTGATCAACTTTGCCGACCAGATCCGCCTGTCGCGCCAGCTGGTGCAGCTGACCTGTGACGCGCCGACGCCCGAGCCGGTCGAGGACTTCCTGATCCGCGATCCGGAGCCGGAAAAGCTCGCCGCCTTCCTGGACCGTATGGAGTTCAGATCCCTGCTGCGCCGCGTTGGCAATGGCGCGGCCCCGGCGCGTGAAGGGCCGACCTTCAGCGCCCGCCAGACGGCGGCTCCGGTGGCCACGCCCCGCTATGGCCAGACTGAAACCGCAGCTGAGGTCCAGGGCTTCGACCGCGATCTTTATGAGTGTGTCCAGTCGATCGAGGCGCTGGACGCCTGGATCGCCCGCGCCCTCGAGGCCGGGGTCGTCGGCTTTGACACCGAGACGGACCAGCTGTCGGCCACCCATTCGG
>DLIT01000159.1:3324-3647 GCA_002483865.1 Brevundimonas sp. UBA7635 | reverse complement strand
CCCCTGCTGGAAGACCCGGCGGTGCTGAAGGTCGGCCAGAACATCAAGTATGACGTGGCCGTCATGGCCCGGCGCGGCATCCGCGTGTCCCCGATCGAGGACACCATGCTGATCTCCTATGTCCTGGCCGGGGGCCTGCATGGCCATGGCATGGACGAGCTGTCGCGCCGCCACCTGGGCCACGAGCCGATCCCGTTCAAGGATGTCTGCGGCACCGGCAAGAGCCAGAAGAGCTTCAAGCACATCGAGTTCAAGGCCGCGACCTGCTACGCCGCCGAGGACGCCGACGTCACCTTGCGTCTCTATCGCCTGCTGAAACCCCA
>DLIT01000159.1:3019-3168 GCA_002483865.1 Brevundimonas sp. UBA7635 | reverse complement strand
TCCAGCTTTGGCCAGCGCATGGCCGAGCTGGAGGAACAGGCCCACAAGCTGGCCGGTCGCCCCTTCAACATCGGCAGCCCGCGCCAGATCGGCGAGATCCTGTTTGGCGAGATGAACCTGCCGGGCGGCAAGAAGACCGCCTCGGGCCA
>DLIT01000159.1:401-2798 GCA_002483865.1 Brevundimonas sp. UBA7635 | reverse complement strand
ACGGGGCGCCTGGCCTCGTCCGACCCGAACCTGCAGAACATCCCCATCCGCACCGAGACGGGCCGTCAGATCCGCCAGGCCTTCATCGCCCGCCCCGGCCATGTCCTGATCAGTGCCGACTACAGCCAGATCGAGCTGCGTCTGCTGGCCCACATCGGCGACATTCCCGAGCTGAAGCGCGCCTTCAAGGCGGGGCTGGACATTCACGCCGCCACCGCATCCGAGATGTTTGGCGTCCCCATCGAGGGCATGGCCGCCGAGACGCGCCGCCGGGCCAAGGCCATCAACTTCGGCATTGTCTATGGCATCTCGGCCTTTGGCCTGGCCAACCAGCTGGGCATCGACCAGGGCGAGGCCGGGGCCTACATCAAGACCTATTTCGAGCGTTTCCCCGGCATCCGCGACTACATGGACCGCATCAAGGCGGCGGTGAAGCGCGACGGCTATGTCTCGACCATCTTTGGTCGCCGCATCCACATCCCGGCCATCCATTCCAAGTCGGGGGCCGAGCGCCAGTTCGGCGAGCGCGCCGCGATCAACGCCCCGATACAGGGGGCGGCCGCTGACATCATCCGCCGCGCCATGATGCGGATGCCTACAGCCCTGAAGGAGGCGGGACTGGAAACCCGCATGCTGCTGCAGGTCCACGATGAACTGGTGTTTGAAGCGCCTGAGGCCGAGGTCGAGCGCGCCCTGCCGCTGATCCGCCAAGTCATGGAAAAAGCCGCCGAACCCGTGGTCGCCCTCAGCGTTCCCCTGGATGTGGAAGCCAAGGCTGCCGCCAACTGGGACGAAGCCCACTGACCCCCGCCCGCCGATAAGGACGCAGACATGAGCCTGGACCCTGAGATCCGCGACGTCGAAGCCGAGCGCCGCTATGAGCTGCCGGTCGATGGCCACCTGGCCTATGTCGAATACAACAATGTCGAGGGAGGCCGCCTGGTCTCCAAGACCCTGGTGCCGCAGGAGCTGGAAGGGCGCGGCATCGGCTCGCGCCTGGCCCGCCATGTCCTGACCGACCTGCGCCAGAAGGGCCTGACGATCCTGCCCACCTGCCCCTTCTTCGCCGCCTACATCAAAAAGCACCCCGAGGAATACGGCGACCTGGTCCACGATGGCTATCGCGCGGTTCTGGGCCTTTAGAACCGGCGCTGGCACCAAGGTCGCGTTCGCTTTCGGCCGCAGGGCTTGCTAGGTCGGGCCAATGAAAGCCCAGACCCTGGATGTCCTGATTGTCGGTGCCGGCGCGGCCGGAATGATGTGTGCCATCGAAGCGGCCAAACGCGGTCGCCGCGTACGCCTGATCGACCATGCCAGAGCTCCGGGCGAGAAGATCCGCATATCGGGCGGGGGGCGTTGCAACTTTACCAACCTGGGCATCCATCCGGCTGCCTACCTGGGAGAGAATCCGCGCTTTGCCCTGTCGGCCCTGAAGCGATTTACCCAGCACGACTTCATCAAGATGGTCGATCGCCACGGTATCGCCTGGCACGAGAAGACCCTGGGCCAGCTGTTCTGCGATGACAGCGCCAAGGATATCATCCGCATGCTGACGGATGAAATGAAGGCGTCGGGCGTAACCCTGTCGCTGAACCTGGGCGTCAAGGCGATCCAGCACGGCACCGACGGCTTTACCGTTGATCTGGATGACGGGTCGCGTGTCCAGGCGCGCTCGCTCGTCGTGGCCACCGGGGCCAAGTCCATTCCCAAGATGGGAGCCACGGGCTGGGCCTATGAGGTGGCGCGCCAGTTCGGCCTTCGGGTCACCGATACCCGCCCCGGGCTGGTGCCCCTGACCTTTGAGCCCAGCCTGCTGGAAAGCCTTAAACCCTTGGCGGGAGTGGCGGTGGACGCCGTCGTCCACCACCAGCTACCCAAGGGGGCCGATCCGAAGCGCCCGGCCAAGCCGACCGAGTTCCGCGAGGGACTGCTGTTCACCCACCGGGGCCTGTCCGGCCCCTCAATCCTGCAGATCAGCTCCTACTGGCGCGAGGGCGAGGCCATCACCATCGACATGGTGCCGGACGAGGACGTCGCGGCGCGTCTGCTGGCGGCCAAGACCGAGAACGGCAAGCAGATGGTCCACACGGCGCTGGGCCATATCCTGCCCAAACGCCTGGCCGAGGTGCTGTGCGAGCGGGCCGGGCTGAAGGGCAAGCTGGCCGAGCAGGGCGACAAGAAGCTGCGCCTTCTGGCTGAAAGCGCCAAGGCCTGGACCGTCAAGCCGGTCGGCTCAGAGGGCTATCGGACCGCCGAGGTGACCCTGGGCGGCATCGACACCACCCAGCTGGACCAGCAGACCATGGAGGCCAGGACCGTGCCGGGCCTCTATTTCATCGGGGAGGCGGTGGACATTACCGGCTGGCTGGGCGGCTATAACTTCCAGTGGGCCTGGTC
>DLIT01000159.1:0-220 GCA_002483865.1 Brevundimonas sp. UBA7635 | reverse complement strand
ATGCCCCTTCTGATGTGCCCCAACGACAATACCCCGATGCAGACCCTGGATCGCCATGGGGTCCAGTTCGACATGTGCCCGACCTGTCGCGGTGTCTGGCTGGACCGTGGCGAACTGGAAAAGCTGATGCAGGAAGCCTCGAACGAAGGCCGGGCCAGCGCCGCCCCGCCGCCTTCCGCACCGCCGCAGGCCACCTCGGCCCCCTGGGGGCAGCCGACGC
>DLIT01000128.1:274-3822 GCA_002483865.1 Brevundimonas sp. UBA7635 | reverse complement strand
AACTCTCCGCGAGAAGTCGCCCGGGAAGCTGATCCCGCCCCTGCACGGTGCCTTGCTGAAGAATGAGCAGGATGTTCACCTGTTCGAACGCCTGGCTTTCCTGAGCCGCCGCGAAGGCGTCCGCCCCGGCTCGTGAGCCCCAAGCGTTGCTGCGCATAAATTACCGGGATTTCACTGGATATCTCGGGTTCCTGGCGCACAATCAGGGACGAAAGGAGCATGTTCTATGCGCCATCTTCTGTGGGTTGCCCTTGGCTTCTCCGGCCTCGTCGCCGGCTGCGACGGCCGTTCAGACCTGCACATCAGTTCCAGTTCGCCGGATCCCGAGCACGGCGTCCTGAAGGTGGTCGACACCCTGCAGTGCCCCCAGACCGAGGGCGTACTGACGCGCAAGGGCTCGGCCCAGGCCGATGGCAGCACCTGCACCTATGCCGGGCCGCGCGGCTCCGAGGTCCAGTTGCAACTGCTCAGCCTGGGAGGCCGCACGGCGGACGTGGTGCTGCGCGACCTGGAAAGCCGTCTGAACGACCAGATGCCTGAATCTGCCTCGACCCAGGCGCGGCGCAAACCGCCCGCCTTCGCAGACGGTCCCGACCAGGCCGATGACGCCCCCGCCACGGCAGCCGCCGAGGCCACGGCCAGCACCTCTGCCGATGACAGCGCCCATGTGCGCCTGCCCGGCCTGAGCGTCGATGCCCAGGGCGACAAGGCCACGGTGCGCCTGCCCGGCATCAGGGTCGAGGCCGACGGCAACCAGTCGGTGGTGCGGATCGGCGGCATCGTGATCCGCTCTGACGACCAGGAACAGACCAGCAATGTCTCGCTTCGGGCCGATGACGGCGAGAGCAACGTCTCAATCCAGTCAGACCGCAATGTCACGGTTATCCGCGCCAAGGCTCCGGGCGAAGCCGTGCGGGCGACCTATCGCCTGGCGCTGCACCGCAATCGCGGTAGCCAGTGGCAGGCGGTCGGTTATGAGGCCAGGGGTCCGGCGGGCGGTCCGCTGGTCGTGGCCACCGTCCGTAGCCGGGCCGATGACGAGGATCGTGTCTTCGATGCCGCCAAGACGCTGGTAACGCTCAACGTCGGCAAATAACCCCCACGTTTCACAGAGGCCGACCTTGAAACAGGGGGCGGGATGGGTCACGTCACCGCCCATGCGCAGGACCCACGATTTGGCCGACGACCTCGAAGACCTGGCCCCAAAGCCAAAGCCCAAGACTCCGAAGCCTCCACGTGCCTGGCAAAGAATGCTGTCGGGCCGACGCCTGGACCTGCTTGATCCATCCCCCTTCGACATCGAGATCGAAGACATAGCCCACGGCCTGGCTCGCGTGGCCCGCTGGAACGGCCAGACGATCGGCGAACACGCCTTTTCGGTGGCCCAACACTCGCTGGTGGTCGAAGAAATCGCGGCCCACATTCGCCCGGGCCTGGAGCCGAAATGGCGTCTCGCTGCCCTGCTGCACGATGCCTCCGAATATGTGATCGGCGACATGATCTCGCCTTTCAAGTCGGCTCTGGGTGCCAGTTACAAGGACTTCGAGGCGCGTCTGGAGGGGGCCATCCACGTCCGTTTCCAACTGCCGCCCAAGACGCCGCAGACGATCAAGACCCTGATCAAGAAGGCCGACCGCGCCTGTGCCTTTTTCGAAGCGACCCAGTTGGCGGGCTTCACCAAGCGCGAGTCCCTGCAGATCTTTGGTACGCCGCCGGTGGGCTTCAGCCTGATCATAGAGCCAGAGCCAGCCTCGGTGGCCCAGCAACGCTATCTGGACCGCTATCGCGAACTGGCCGAGCAGGTCGGTATCCTGCCCTGATCAGACAGGGCTTCACAGGCCGATTTTGGTGACGCACAAGAAGGCATGATCGACAGCGGGGGCACAGAGCGGGCGGATATCGGGATACGCATCGGCCTGTCCGCCGTGGTCATTGCCCTGCGCGCCAGCCAGGCCGTGGTGCTGACCACCCAGGCCCCCGACGACTCACCCGCCCTGCCCTTTGGTCCCTTTGATCCAGCCCGAGACCGCACTTTCGAGCTTGCCCTGCGCAGTTTCGTGACCGACCAGACCGGCTTTCCATTGGGCTTTGTCGAGCAACTCTACACCTTTGGTGATGCAGGCCGCGCCTCGCCCCGCGCCACGCCCGGCCCTGATCAGTCGCGTGAGGTGTCGGTAGGCTACCTGGCTCTGACAAACGATGCCTCTGCCCCACCGGACGTGAATGCCACCTGGACCCCGGTTTTCCAGATCTTCCCGTGGGAGGACTGGCGTTGCGGCTGCCCACCGGGGGTCGATATCCTGGCCCCGCACCTGATGCGTTGGGCGGGTCGCGACACGCACAAGCGCGGCCGGGTCGAGACCCTGTTTGCCCTGACGCCGGATCATCGCTGGAATGAAGAGCGGGTGCTGGAGCGCTATGAACTGCTCTACGAGGCCGGGCTCGTGGCCGAGTCAGCCCGTGACCACGATCGTTCAACAGCCCCTGACCTCGGCGATTTACCGATGGCGTCCGACCACCGCCGCATTGTGGCCACTGGCCTGGGCCGTCTGCGCAGCAAGCTGAAGTATCGCCCGGTCCTGTTTGACCTGACCCCGGACACCTTCACCCTGTCGGGCCTCCAGTCTGCGGCCGAAGCCATTACCGGCCTGAGCCTGCACAAACAAAACTTCCGCCGGGGCGTGGAGCGCGCTGCCCTGGTCGAGCCGACGGGCACCTTTGCCAGCGATACCGGCGGTCGCCCGGCCGAGTTGTTCCGCTTCGTCGGTCCCGATCCGCAGGGAGCCACCCTGTCCGGCCTGACCCTGCCCGGGCAGCGCTGAAATAATATCAAATTATCTGCATATTAGGCTTGCGGGTCCGCCCGGCTTTTTATAGAGAGAGCGCCTCGCTCGACCAAGCAAGATCGGCACCGCGGAGAGGTGGCAGAGTGGTCGAATGTACCGCACTCGAAATGCGGCGTACGTGGAAGCGTACCGTGGGTTCGAATCCCACCCTCTCCGCCACCGACCCCAGCTAGCTTGTCTCTCTTACCCCCACACGCCAGCCGGTGGCTCGTTGCGGTCCTTTGGCCGGCTCAATGTCCTGTGGCTGCCGCCAGGTCCCTCTCCGGTCCCTCCACCATCCGCGCTCAGGCGCGGCCCAGTCTCTGCCCGATCTGAGATCGGAGGACTTTGCCTGTTTTCCTGTTATTTGTTTTTTGGGATGGTCGCCGCAGTCTCACTTCACGGGGTAAATCCCCGCGTGCACTGGCTTTGAGCGCCTGGCCGGCCCTATTTATCAGGCGCCATAACAGGTGCGTATCAGACGGCCTGCAGGTCGCTAGCACGTGGCTAGCAGGCCCACATCAGACCGAACAGGTGAAGCCCACCTAGCCTCAGGCATAGGCGCGCCGTTGGTCGGCCCAATCTGTTGGAATCGGCTCGTGTAGCAGGCGAGCGAGGGTGAGACTCGGGGACTGCTCGCCCGCCAGGATGGCTCGCTGAATATCGGGCGCCAGGAAGGCTAAGCGCACCAGCTTTCGGTCATAGGCCGTGTCCGGCTGCTTG
>DLIT01000128.1:0-138 GCA_002483865.1 Brevundimonas sp. UBA7635 | reverse complement strand
GTCTGCAATCAGGTTGAGCCGGACCTCGTCCGGCAAGATCTCGACCCGGCGTATGGCCCCGACGGCGGCTTCGATTCCATCGCCCTTCCCAGCGAGCCTTGGCCCGACTGCGCCGCTGACGATCTCGTGGATCGATTC
>DLIT01000052.1 GCA_002483865.1 Brevundimonas sp. UBA7635 | reverse complement strand
CGATGACCTGCTGGCCCAGGTCGATGACCGCACCAGGATCCTCTATCTGTCCAACCCGTCGAACCCGACTGGCAGCTGGCACTCGGCCGAGGAAATCCGCCGCCTGCACGAGGGCTTGCCCAGCCACGTCATCCTTGTGATCGACGAAGCCTATGCCGAGTTCGTCACCGAGCCCGGCTATGAAAGCGCGTTCGAGCTGGCCCGCCACAGCGACAACATCGTTGTCACCCGCACCTTCTCCAAGATCCACGGCCTGGGCGGTCTGCGCATCGGCTATGGCTATGCCCCGGCGGCCATGATGGCGGCGATGGACCGGATCCGTCTGCCATTCAACGTCTCGGTGCCCGGCATTGCCGCCGCTGTCGCCGCCCTGTCGGACGACGAGCACCAGCAGGCCTCGCGCGATCTGGTCAGCGAGTGGCGGCCGCGCCTGACCCAGATCATCAGGGGCTTCGGCTATGACGTCCTGCCCTCGGCGGGCAACTTCATCCTCGTGCGGTTCAAGGATCAGGCGACTGCCGAGGCGGCCAATGATTTCCTGATGACGCGCGGGATCATCGTGCGCAGCGTCGCGGGCTATGGCCTGCCGGATGGCCTGCGCATCACCATCGGCACCCCGGACCAGAACCGCGCCGTCGCCGATGCCCTGAGTGAGTTCGCCGCGCGGTAGTCGCGCGGCAGCCTCGGTGCCTACATTCCGCTGAAGCGGGCGACGCCGATGATACCGGCGCGCCAGACATGGTCGTCGTCCAGCAGGGGGCTGTCGGCCGTGTCGCCCAGGTATTGCTCGTAGTTGACGAAGGAGCCGACGCCGTAGCGGCTGCCCAGCGGGATGGCCAGGAAGGCCGAAACCCCGGCGGCGGACAGGCCACCCTTGCCCTGGAACTCACGATAGCCGCTGGCGGCGGCCTCCTCGGCCGTCACGCCGAAATAGCGGTTGAGGCGATCCGCATCCCCGCCACGGCCATAGGCCATCAGCTGCAACAGCCCGACGCGGGTGATCTGCTGGTGGGCGGCCTGGACATTCCAGTTCAGGCCCGCATCGTCACCGGTCACGTCCTGCTGGACCCGGCCACCGACCACCACATTGCCGGGCAGGCGCTTGAAGGCATAGAAGGTGGCGTCAGCCCCCAGCCCGGGGCGGTCCTCGAAGCCGTCGATTTCGCCCGAGGCAAAGCGCGGGCGCAGTTGGAACCCGGCGCGCAGGTCATCGGTCTTGATCGCGTTCCAGCCGATCCCGTCCAGGCCATTGGCATAGACAATGTCGCGATAGCTGGCCGAGCCCCAGAAGGTCCAGTTGGTGTCCCGGGTGTCGCCACCGCTGGGGCTGAAGCCCCGCACAAAGCCGCCGCCGACGTCGACCTTCCAGGTCCTGGGCGCTTCGACGGCCTCAAACGGCTGTGACTGCGCCAAGGCTGCACCGCCGCTGAGGGCCAGGGTGGTGGAAAGCGTGGCTGTAGCCAGAGTCTTGAACCGCATGAACTATCCCGGAATGAAGGGCCGCGTCGGAAGTAACGTGGCCGTCTCCTGCCGGTTCAACCCGAGGTTCGGGGCGTCAAAACGCCCTTAGCGAGGCAACAAGAGGGCAGTCGAGGTGGCCTCGATCCGCGATTCCATCTGCTTCATGAACTCGATGCGTTTCAGACTGGCCTCGACCGGCGGCAGGAATTCAAAGACCACCGTACCGGGCTTGAAGCCCGTCAGGCCCTTGGCGGGCCAGTGCTGGCCCGAGTTGGTGGCCAGCAGGTGGCAGGGCACCGAGACGTCGCGATAGATGGCGGCCACGCCAGGCTTGTAGTCGCCGGGCTGGCCCGGCCGGGTGCGGGTGCCTTCGGGGAAGATGACGATCTGGCGGTCGTCGGCGAGGCGGTCACGGGTGCTCCTGACCATGTCCTTCAGGGCCTTGGCATGGGCGGCGCGGTCAACCGGAATCATCCCGGTCTTCCAGGCGAACCAGCCGAAGAAGGGCAAGGGCATCAGCTCCTTCTTCATGACGAAGCAGGGGTTATCAAGGAAGGTGAAGGGGGCCACCACGTCCAGCATGGACTGGTGTTTGGCCGCGACCAAAGCAGCCCCGGTCGGGCGATGCTCCAGGCCCCGAACCTCGACCCTGATGCCCACGATCCAGCGCAGGCCGAACAGGACGAAGCGCGCCCAGGCCCGGATCACGCCCATCGCCCACCCATGCGGACCCAGCAGGGCCGGCGACAGCAGCACGGCGAACAGTGGCATGGACAGGTAAAGCCACAGGCTGAACAGAAGAGAGCGGACGAGGGTCATTCAGCAGCCTTGGTCTCGGTCTGGGCCGGGCGCTCGGGATGCTCACCCTTCAGTGCGTGCAGGGCTTCGCGGCCCAGGACAGCCAGGTATTTCAGGTATTCCAGTGTCATGCGCCGCGCGCTGACGGCGGCGCGCCACCAGCGGGAATTATCCAGCGACGGGGTCGGCACAGCATAGGCGGTCAGTCTGACACCCGGTGCCGCGGCCCGCAGTTCCAGCAGGCTGCGCGGCATATGATAGTCGGAGGTCACCACGATCAGGCTCTGGTAGCCCTTGTTGCGAGCCCAGGCGGCGATTTCCTGGGCGTTGCCCACCGTATCTTCGGCCTCGAAGCCCAGATCGACGCAGCAGTTGAACAGCTGGCTGGAGCCGGGGGTCAGGGCGCGCAACTCCTGACGACGCACGTCGCGATTGACACCCGAGATCAGCAGGCGGTCGCCCTTGTCCAGTTCCAGCAGGCGAATGGCGGCATTGACCCGCTCCGCCGATGGGCCGGTCAGGGCCACGATGGCCTCGGCCCGCGCCGGCTCGGGCGCAGGCGTCAGGCCACGCACCCGCTCGGCAAAGACGAACAGGCCGACCAGCCACATCAGGGCGACAGCAAAGATCAGGGTAAGGAACTTCATTGCGCCCTACCTAACCACGCCCGGCCAGCTTCGCCAGAGCTGTCAGTCGTGCCGAGATTATGGCAACGGTAAAGGCGGCTATTGGGCACAGGATCAGCATCATAAGGTCGCCGAAGGCCAGCGGCAGGGCGGGAGTCAGACCCTCGCTTCCGCCCATCAGTCGGGCAGCGGCCAGAACAAGCCCGGCGGCGGCGGCTCCTATGCCCCCGGCTCTTAGCGCCAGTCCGCCAAAGCGTTCTTGGAACAGACCTGCGATCAGGCTATCCGGCGCGCCATTGAGGCTCAGCGTTTCGATGACCGAAGCCTGGGCCGCCATGCCCGCACGGGTGGCATAGGCAATGACGGCCCCCGTGGCGGCGGCGATCAGGGCAAAGGCGGTCAGGGCCAGGGCTGACAGGATTGCTGCGGCCCGCTCCACCTCGCCGCGCCACAG
>DLIT01000018.1:7481-7615 GCA_002483865.1 Brevundimonas sp. UBA7635 | reverse complement strand
CGACGGGGCGGCGGGCCGCAGTCTGTTCGGGCCGCACCGGACCGACCTGACCGCCCATCACCGCGAAAAGAACCGGCCGGCAGCCGAGGGCTCTTCGGGCGAGCAGAAGGCCTTGGTGCTGAACCTGATCCTGG
>DLIT01000018.1:0-7380 GCA_002483865.1 Brevundimonas sp. UBA7635 | reverse complement strand
CCTGTTCGACGAGATCGAGGCCCTGGACCTGCAGGCCTTCATGACCGGGACTGAGCGGGCTCTCTTCGAGGCTCTGGAAGGCCGCGCCCAGTTCGTCGAGGTCCGGCCGGGCGGCCATTTCGGCTGAGGTTGGCCGCTCCCATCCTTGGTCACCTCGCGCGGGTGCAGCGGGAGCGGAGGATGGGGGCGGTAAGGTAGAGGGGCGGCAGGCGAGGAGGACCGGCAGACAGCCCCCGAACCCGCGACTAAAGGTGGCTTTTTCTGTCGAAATTCCTATATATTGCTGACGTTGGGCTGCACTGAATTGCGCCTCGATAACGACGGTCGAAAGGCCGCCATTTCCCCGTCCGTCAGCGGACCCTGAGCCGACGTTTTAATGACCGATCAGACTGTGACCTCGCCGGAATACGGCGCCGATTCCATCAAGGTTCTCAAAGGCCTGGACGCAGTGCGCAAGCGCCCTGGCATGTATATCGGCGACACCGATGACGGGTCCGGCCTGCACCACATGGTCTATGAGGTGGTCGACAACGCCATCGACGAGGCCCTGGCCGGCCACGCCGACCTGGTCACCGTTACCCTGAACGCCGACGGCTCGTGCACCGTCACCGACAATGGGCGGGGCATTCCGACGGCCATCCACGCCGAGGAAGGCGTCTCGGCGGCCGAGGTCATCATGACCCAGCTGCACGCTGGCGGTAAGTTCGACCAGAACTCCTACAAGGTCTCGGGCGGCCTGCACGGCGTGGGCGTCTCGGTCGTCAATGCCCTGTCCGACTACCTGGAACTGGTCATTTATCGCGATGGCAAGAAGCACTACATGCGCTTTGAGCGCGGCGACACGGTCAAGTCGCTGGAAGTGGTCGGCGATGCCCCGATGCGCGAGGATGGCTCGCGCCTGCTGACCGGGACCGAGGTGACCTTCTACCCGTCCACGGACACCTTCCGCTTCATCGAATTCGACTTCAAGACCCTGGAACACCGCCTGCGCGAGCTGGCCTTCCTGAATTCGGGCGTCCTGATCAGGCTGCGCGACGAGCGCCCGGCCGAGCCGGTGGAATCCATCCTGCACTATGAAGGCGGGGTCGAGGCCTTCGTGCGCCACCTGGACAAGTCCAAGAACCCCCTGCTCAAGGACGTGATCACCATCCAGGGCAAGAAGGACGGGATCGAGATCGACTGCGCCCTGTGGTGGAACGACAGCTATCACGAGACCATGCTGTGCTTCACCAACAACATCCCCCAGCGGGATGGCGGCACCCACCTCTCGGCCTTCCGGGCCAGCCTGACGCGGGTCATGGGCAGCTATATCGAAAGCTCGGGCCTGGCCAAGAAGGAGAAGGTCGCGCCGACTGGCGAGGACGCCCGTGAGGGCCTCACCTGCGTCCTGTCGGTCAAGGTGCCGGACCCCAAGTTCAGCTCCCAGACCAAGGACAAGCTGGTATCGTCAGAAGTCCGTCCGGCCGTCGAGAACCTCTGCTCCGAAGGCCTGTCGACCTGGTTCGAGGAGCATCCGGTCGAAGCCAAGATGATCGTGTCCAAGATCATCGAGGCGGCCTCGGCCCGTGAAGCCGCCCGCAAGGCGCGCGACCTGACCCGCCGCAAGTCGGCGCTGGAAATCAGCTCCCTGCCCGGCAAACTGGCCGACTGCCAGGAACGTGACCCGGCCAAGTCCGAACTCTTCATCGTCGAGGGCGACTCAGCAGGGGGCTCGGCCAAGCAGGCCCGCAACCGCGAGAACCAGGCCGTCCTGCCCCTGCGCGGCAAGATCCTGAACGTCGAGCGCGCCCGGTTCGACCGTATGCTGTCGTCGGACACCATCGGCACCCTGATCCTGGCCCTGGGCACCGGCATCGGCCGTGACGACTTCAACGCCGACAAGCTGCGCTACCACAAGATCATCCTGATGGCGGATGCTGACGTCGACGGTGCCCACATCCGCACCCTGCTGCTGACCTTCTTCTATCGCCAGATGCCCGAGCTGATCGAGCGCGGCCACGTCTATATCGCCCAGCCGCCGCTCTATAAGGTCTCCAAGGGCAAGCAGCACCGCTACATCAAGGACCAGCCCGAGATGGACGCCTACCTGATCGAGGAAGGCTGCTCGGAGGCCACGCTGGAGACCGGCAGTGGCGAGGTGCGCGCCGGCCGTGACCTTGAGGCCCTGGTCCGTGAGGCCAAGGCCTTCAAGGCGGGCGTGGATCGCCTGGCGGCCCGCGCCCCGGCCTTTGCCATCGAGCAGGGGGCCCTGGCGGGCCTGTTCGACGAAGCCAATGGCGAGCTTCTACAACGCGCTCAGGAGGCCGCGAGCCGTCTGGACCTCTATAACGAGGAAGGTGACGGCCAGTGGTCGGGCACCTTGGCCGAGCAGGGCGGGGTGGCCTTCAATCGCGTGCGTCGTGCGGTGGGCGAGACCATTGTTCTGGACGAAGTCCTGGGCCGTTCGATGGACGCACGGCGTCTGGGCGAACGCGCCGTGGCCTTTGATGGCTTGTTCGACAAGCCAGCCATCTTCCGCCGCAAGGACAAGACAGTGACCGTGCGCGGGCCGCTGGACCTGCTGAATGCGGTGCTGGAAGCGGGCAAGAAGGGCATCGCCATCCAGCGCTACAAGGGTCTGGGCGAAATGAACCCCGAGCAACTGTGGGAGACGACACTCGACGTCAACGCCCGCACCCTGCTGCAGGTCAAGGTTGAACATGCCGACGAAACCGATGATTTGTTCGCCAAGCTGATGGGCGACGTCGTGGAACCCCGGCGAGAGTTCATCCAGGAAAACGCCCTGGACGCCGCCGTCGACGTCTAAGGTCCGCGCATCATCTTCTTAGGCAAAGGGGGTCGGTCCGGCTCGGACTGACCCCTTTTTGCGGGCAGCAATGACCGGATTTAAGTCTTCAGGGTCGCACGATTGCGTCCTTGTTCCCGAACGCAATAACAGGCCCAAACGCCGAGAAGCGCATGGGCCTGATATGTAGCGTCAGCCCTAGCGGGGCGTGGACGGCGCGTTGAAGTCGAATTGCTCTTCGCGGCGCGGACCCTGGCCGAAGTTCCAGGTCAGGCCCACAAAGACAGACCGGCCGCCAAAGGTGTGAGCGCTCTGCTGGCTGAAGTCGGGCGTGGTGATGGTCGAGTTCGAGCCGTATTCATCCAGCAGGTCGCGTGCTGTGACCTGAAAAGCCCAATCCTCGTTGAGCTTGCGGCGGTAGCCGAGGTTGAACAGGGGCTCGGTCTCGGTCTCGCCCTGGGCCTGGATCTGACGGGCAGCCCAGACCCCGGAGACCTGCAGAAAGTCCCGGTCCGTAGGACGCCAATCGAGGGTCAGACGGCCTGACAGGCTGTCGCCCGTGCGGTCACGCGACTGGGGCAGGCCCGTGGCGTCAATCTCGATGTCGGCATAGGTCAGGCTGGCATTATAGCGCAGCTTGGGCATGATGGCACCATTGGCCACCAGTTCCAGACCCATCGAGCGGCTGCTGCCAAGATTCTCGGGGCGGCTCAGGAAGACGCCCGGTTCCAGCTCCGACGTGACCGTGGTGAAGGCACCATCGGCGTCGCGATAGAAGAGGGTGGCCTGATAGAAGGTCTGCCGGACCCGCTTTTGCCACATGATTTCAAAGCTGTCGGTCTCTTGCGGGCGCAGGTAGGGGTTGCCCACCGAATAGCTGGTGGCCGAGTTGCGGACCAGATAGGGATTCAGCTGGTCCGGGCGCGGGCGCTCGATCCGGCGGCTATAGCTACCGCGCAGGGACTGCTGGTCATTCAGTTGATAGGACAGGTGCAGGGTCGGATAGAGGGACAGGTCATTCCATCTGATGGTCTGGCCGCTGGTCAGCTGCTGCACTTCGCGGTCGGTCTGTTCGACGCGCAGGCCGAACTGGGCAGAGAAGTCGTCGCCGAAGGGGCGTTCATAGGTGGCGTAGAGCGCATGAACCGCCTGTTGCACCGCGAACTGGTTGGTGGTGCGCGGGTCGATGGTCAGACTGTCAAGGGCAGGGCCCTGGAAGGCCAGGGTGTCCTTGTCCAGGTCTGTATAGTTCAGCTCATAGCCGGTGCGCAGCTTCGAGCCGTTATCCATGGGCCGGACATAGGCGCTGGTCAGGGTCCAGTTGTAGTTCAGGTCCTTGTTGATCGTCCGGTCATAGTTCACCGGGCGGGCAGGGATTGTGTTCAGCTGGGCCAGGTCCGTGCCCATGCGCGACTGCATACGGTGCAGGTTCAGGGTGTTGGACCATTCATGGCCGGTCTCGCCGAAGTTCTTGACCATGCCAACCGAGGCCACTCCAATCTGGCCGGCCCATTCACCGTCGCCGTCATAGTCATAGGCGTTGACGACCGTACCGGCACCATTGCGCTCGACGTACTGGCTGTTGACGTCGATGGGGTTGGCAATATCGACGTAGAAGAGGTTGCCGCTCAGGGTCATGGTGTCTGACAGGCGATACTGGGCGTTACCACCCAGCATCCAGTTGTCCTGTGTCCCGGACGCTTCCCCCGTGGTGATGGCCTGCGTCTCGGGGCGGGTGGCCGAGCCGAAGTACTCCGTGGTGCCCTGGCTCTTCTGGCGCCAGGAATCGTGGCGGATGCCCGCATTGCCGCTCAGGGTCAACTTGCCCGCATTGCGCATGAAGTTGACGCCAAGATTATAGCGGTCTTCACCCACATTCACCCGCACCGAGCCCATCTGCATGGTTTGCTGGGCGGCGTCCTTGGTGGTCTGCTTGGAAATCAGATTGATGATCCCGCCCGAACCTTCGGCGCTGTGGGCGGCCGAGGGGTTGGTCATGACCTCGATGCGCTCGTACTGGTCCGCTGGAATCTGCTGCAGGACCTGGGCGCGGGTCTGGCCGTTGAACATCGGAGAGGGGCGGCCATCGACCAGAACCGTGACGCTGGGGTTGCCGCGCAGGCTCAGGTTGCCCTCGGGATCAACCTCGACCGAAGGGATGTTGCGTAGGGCATCGGCGAGGGTGCCGGTGGATGCCTGAAGGTCATCCGCCGTGCTGTAGCTGATGGAGTCGATAGAGGTACGTGGTGCCGAAGAGGTGGCGCGGACCTCGATGTCTTCGACCTGATTGGCCGGTTCATCCTGTTCCTCATCGTCGGCCGTTTCAGCGGACTGGGTCTTTTCAGGCTGGGCCTCGGCCGACTGGGCTAGCACAGGCGAAGCAAGCAGGGCGCAGGCGGTGCCTGCCAGAAGTGCGGTCTTGAAGAAGGCCATCAGGACAGTCCGGTACGAGGGGATGTTCTCGCCCTGCTAACAGTTGCTTTCAGGTGGCCCTAGTTACTTATGATTTAGGTCGAAACATTACGCAAACGACAGAATTACTGCGTATGGCCTATTGGTCTTCGTCGAACCTGGCCTCAACCAGTTCGGTCAGGGCATGAATAGCCTCTGCGGCATCAGGCCCCTCGGCATCAATCTCGACTTCACTGCCGATCCCGGCTCCCAGCATCAGCAGACCCATGATGGAACGGGCATCGACGCGCACGCCGTCACGGCAAACGTGGACCTCGGACTCGAACGAGGAGGCCAGCTTGACGAACTTGGCCGAGGCCCGGGCGTGCAGGCCGCGCTGGTTACAGATGCGCACTGTGGTGCGGGCTTCCGGTTGGCTCATTTGTCCCCCGCCAAAACCCACGAGGCGACCGAGATGTATTTGCGGCCCGCGTCCTGGGCATGAGCCACGCTGGTTTCCAGGCTTTCGCTGCCCCTGACACTGGCCAGCTTGATCAGCATGGGCAGGTTCAGTCCGGCAATGACCTCGGCCTTGGTCTGCTCCATAACCGAGATGGCCAGGTTGGACGGGGTGCCCCCAAACATGTCGGTCAGCAGGATGACACCATCGCCGTCATCGACGGCGGCGGCGGCATCGACGATATCGCGGCGGCGGCGTTCCATGTCATCGTCGGGGCCGATACAGATAGCGGCCACGCCTCGCTGTGGCCCGACAACGTGCTCCATTGCCGAGACGAACTCGGACGCAAGTCCGCCGTGGGTTACGATCACCAGACCGATCATGACGACTTCACCACGACGATACGTCCCGCCTTGCTGTCCAGAAGGCGACGGCAGAAACCCCGGCCGTCGCTGTGAGAGAGCAGGGTGTCATATTGCAAGCCGTCTCCGGATCAAAGTGCGGCAAAAGCCGCAGCCAGCGCCAGATTGGCAGAAGCGGGCCGAGGATCAAGCTTCAGATGCGTAATAGCCACACCCTGGTGTCGCCACAGCGCCGGTTCGGGCAGGCGTTCGATCGGATCCTGGGTGGCTGTCACGGCCAGGCTGAGCCGCGCCAAGGGTCGGATCGGCTGACTGGCGGGGAGGGTCATGACGCCGACCCCGCGCACCTCCATACGGCCCGCGATCGAAGGTGGCGGCGCGGCATAAAGATGACCCGCGCTGGCCCAGACCAGGGTCCAGTCGTCGGCGACCAGGCTCCACCCGCAGGCCATCAGCCGCAGGGCCAGGTCGCTCTTGCCCACCCCTGACGGCCCCTGGATCAGCACGCCACGCCACCCGTCCGGCCGCAGTCGAGCCAGGGTGGTGGCGTGAAGCGGCTGGATCCGGTTCATGCCCGCCGCCCGGTGGTTGGCAGGTGGACGATGAAGCGGGCACCGCTGATCTGCCCGTCGGGGCCAACACGGTTTTCAGCCTTCACCACGCCACCATGAGCCTCGACGATCTGGCGCACAATGGCCAGGCCCAGACCAGAGTTGTTGCCAAAGGCCGTGCCCTTGGGCCGCGAGGTGTAGAAACGCTCGAACACGGTCTCAAGGTTCTCGGGCGGGATGCCGGGGCCATCATCCTCGACTCGGATGCGTAGCGGCGTCTCCGGCAGGGCTTCATCACGGTCCAGGAATACCCGCACCTCGCCATCAGGCGGGCTGAACGAGCGGGCGTTATCGATCAGGTTGCGGAAAACCGAACCCAGCGGGATGTCCTGGCCGATCATGCGGCTGTTGTCGGTATCCACGGTCAGCCTGACACGCGCCTCGCCGGGTCGGATCATGCCCTCATAAATGCTGACGATGTCGCCCAGAAGCTCGTTGATATCCAGCATCCGGGGCCGGTCGCGCGACAACTCGGCATCCAGACGCGAAGCATTGGCGATGTCGGTAATCAGCCGGTCCAGGCGTCGCACGTCCTGCTGCAGCAGATTGGTCAGTCGTTCGCGTTGTTCGTCCGTCTTGACCAGAGGCAGGGTCTCCAGCGCCGAACGGATCGATGTCAGGGGGTTCTTGATCTCGTGCGAGACATCGGCGGCAAAGCGCTCGATGGCGTCCATCCGCATCGACATCGTGTCGGTCATGGATTCCAGGGCGCGGGCCAGGCCGCCGACCTCGTCCTTGCGGGCCGTCAGGTCGGGCAGGGAGATGGCGCGG
>DLIT01000116.1:2234-2541 GCA_002483865.1 Brevundimonas sp. UBA7635 | reverse complement strand
GCCTTCCTCGGTATCGGGAAAGACCCCGCCGTGATGGCGGGCCACGGCTCGTGCACTGGCCAGCAGATTGCGGGGGGGGGCGTAGTAGCCCAGCCCCGCCCAGGCGGCCATCAGCTCGGCATCCTCTGCCGCCGCCAGGTCGCTGACCGTCGGCCAGCGCGTCGTGAACCGCTCGAAATAGGGCGCGGCATGGGGCACGGTCGTCTGCTGCAGCATGACTTCGGACAGCCAGACCCGATAGGGATCAGTGCGGTAATCGGCACCCGGCGGCGCGCGCCAGGGCAGGCTGCGCGCGTTCTGGTCATAC
>DLIT01000116.1:0-1952 GCA_002483865.1 Brevundimonas sp. UBA7635 | reverse complement strand
CGCGGGGCCAGTGCGCTGGAGCCGCGCTGGCGCGAGATCGTCGGCGAACGCCTGGCCCGCGTCTGCCGTCCGCAGAAGATGACCAAGGGTCGCGGCGGTGCCCCCGGCACCCTGGAACTGCGCGTCGTCGGGGCTGCTGCCCTTCTGGTTCAGCACCAGTCCGAGGAAATCATCGAGCGGGTGAACCTGTTTCTGGGTGCCAGGGCCGTCGACAAGTTGAGAATCCAGCAGGGTCCGGTGAAGCCTCTGGCCGATGCTGCCGCCCGACCGCGTCCAGCGGGCCGTCGCGCCCTGCCCCCCCTGCCCGCCTCGGCCGAGGTCGAACTTCAGGCTTCACTGGAACCGGTACCCGACAACCTGAAAGCCGCCTTTCAGAAGCTCGGACGGGCGGTCCTGTCCCTGCCCTCAGATAACGGTTCGCGTTGACAAAACTCTGCCGCATCTGTTGTCGATGAATTTCATCCTGCGCGACCGGCTCGGAATCGCGCTATTCTTCAGAGTTAAAAATTACTCAAGGATTTGCCATGACCCGGTTCCGCTACGCTTCGATGAGCCGCCGCGCCGCCATCGCCGCAGCCACCCTCGCCGCCATGGCCACGGTTGCCGGTTGCTCGGGCAATACGGGCGGAGCCTCGGAAGGCGACATGGCCCAGGGCGCACCGGAAGGGGCCAAGGTCACGGTCGTTGAATATGCTTCGGTCACCTGCGGTGTCTGCGCGGCCTGGAACGCCCAAGTCTGGCCCGAGATCAAGGCCAAGTATGTCGACACCAACAAGGTGCGCTTCGTCTTCCGCGAGTTTCCGACCCCGCCCCAGGACATTGCCGTGGCTGGCTTCCTGATTGCCCGCTGCGCTGGTGAAGACAAGTATTTCGACGTCGTCCACGACATCATGGCCAGCCAGAGCGAGTGGGCTGCCGGCGTGGCTCCGCGTACGACCCTGTTCCGCGCCGCCGCCGCCGCCGGCCTGAGCCAGGAACAGACCGAGGCCTGCATTCGTGACGAAAAGGCCATCCAGGCCATGAGCGATCGTATCAAGGCTGGCATCGATGCTGGCGTGACCGGCACGCCGACCTTCCTGGTCAACGGCGTCAAGGTGGCTGACCCCAGCATCAGCGGTCTGTCGACGGCCATTGATGAAGCACTGGCCAAGTAAGGCTGGCTCAAGCAGCACTGGCCACAGGGCCTGAGGACGTCTAAGGGGCAGCAGAATGAAACCATCTAGTGCAATGGGCGCTGCCCTCAGTGCCATCTTGCTTCTGGCCGCCTGCGGCAAGGGCGAGCCAGACGTGCCCAAGCAGGGCAATATTGGTCTTGGTGCTGATGAAGGTGCCGCGGTGACGGTGGTCGAGTATGCCTCTGTCACCTGCTCGGCCTGTGCCGCCTGGCAAACCGAGGTCTGGCCCCATTTCAAGACGAAGTATGTGGACAACAAGAAGGTCCGCTACGTTCTGCACGAGTTTCCGACCCCGCCCCAGGACATCGCCGTCGCCGGCTTCCTGGTGGCGCGCTGCGCTGGCGAGGACAGCTACTTCGACGTGGTCGACAAGATCATGAAGGCCCAGCCCGAAATGGCGACATCGGCCCCGCGCACGGTCCTGCTGCGCATCGCCCAGGAGCACGGCATGGACGAGGTGGCGTTCAAGAACTGCATCTCCGACCCCGAGGCCGTCGCGGCCATGGGCACCCGCATCCAGCAGGCTCAGGCGGTCGGCGTGACCGGCACCCCGACCTTCATGGTCAATGGCGAGGTCGTGACCGACCCCTCGCTCGAAAACCTGTCGTCCAGGATCGACGCCCTTTTGGGAGCTGAGCAATGATCCGCACCCTGTCCGCCCTGGCCCTGGCCACGAGCCTTGCCCTGGCTGCGGCCCCGGCGCTGGCCGAGGCCCCGGCCGCAGCCCAGGACACCAAGCCCGTCCCGGCCGTCACGGCTACTGACCGTATCCTCGGC
>DLIT01000086.1 GCA_002483865.1 Brevundimonas sp. UBA7635 | reverse complement strand
AGGGATGAATGGAGCCAGCATCACGGCTTCCAATGCGACAGCCAGGACAGGCAGGGCGTCCGGGGGGCAGAAAACCTTGACCAGCCCCGCCCCGGCCCTAAGCCCGGCCCGTGCGGCCAGTCTCGCCGCTCCGGTCGACCCCATCGCGCCCGATACCACGCCCAGCCGCCCGCGCGCGTGTTTATGGCTCGCCGCCGTGGGCCAGGGAAACAGAGGTGCCCAGTCCGTGGGCCGATTGACCGCATCCATGCTCGATCTCCGTTTACGGATCGAAATCACCCGAGAAAATTGCTTGCCTTATTGTGCAATGCAATGTCCCTTTAGACCCCGAGCGTCGGACCAACGAGGGAGCCGGCTCGGGACTTGCCATGAAGAAGATTGAAGCCGTCATCAAGCCGTTCAAGCTGGATGAAGTCAAAGATGCTCTGCAGGACATTGGTGTGCAGGGTATGACTGTTCTGGAAGCCAAGGGATATGGCCGTCAGAAAGGACATTCCGAACTTTATCGCGGTGCCGAGTACGTCATCGACTTTTTGCCCAAGATCAAGATCGAAGTGGTGGTCGGTGACGATCTGGCTCCGGCTGTTATCGACGCAATCCAGACCGCTGCACACACCGGCAAGATTGGGGACGGCAAGATTTTCGTGTCTCACCTTGAAGACGTGATCCGCATCCGTACCGGCGAAACCGGTGCACAAGCCATCTGATTGTACACGGCCGTCCTTCCGGGGCGGCCGCTTTTATTTGAACTCCCCGAACCCACAGGACCTCGAGAATGAGCCAGGCACAAAAAATTCTGCAGGAGATCAAGGACCAGGACGTCGAGTACGTCGACATCCGCTTCACCGACACCAAGGGCAAGCTCCAGCATGTCACCTTCGACATTGACCTGGTGGACGAAGACTTCCTGGAAGAGGGCACAATGTTCGACGGCTCGTCGATCGCGGGCTGGAAGGCCATCAACGAGTCCGACATGCTGTTGAAGCCGGACCTGGATCGCTACTACATCGACCCCTTCTACCAGCAGAAGACCCTGTTCCTGTTCTGCGACGTCCTGAACCCGGACACGGCCGAGCCCTATAACCGCGACAGCCGTTCGATGGCCAAGAAGGCCTTGGCCTATGTCCAGTCCTCGGGCGTGGGTGACCAGGTCTATTTCGGTCCGGAAGCCGAGTTCTTCATTTTCGACGATGTGCGCTGGAACACCGCCGCCCACGACACTCGCTACAGCTTCGATTCGGTCGAGTTGCCGGCCAACACCGGCGCTGAATACGCCGAGGGCAACATGGGCCATCGTCCGGCGACCAAAGGAGGCTACTTCCCCGTCAATCCGGTGGACTCCGGCCAGGACCTGCGCGGTGAAATGCTGGGCGTGATGAAGGATCTGGGCCTTGAACCCGAGAAGCACCACCACGAGGTGGCCCCCGCCCAGCACGAACTTGGACTGAAGTTCAGCGATCTGCTGACCATGGCCGACCGTCTGCAGTTGTATAAATACGTGATCCACAACGTGGCCCACGCCTATGGCAAGTCGGCCACCTTCATGGCCAAGCCGATGTTCGGGGACAATGGCTCGGGCATGCACGTCCACATGTCGATATGGAAAGATGGCAAACCGAAGTTCGCTGGTGACAAGTATGCCGGTCTATCTCAGGAATGCCTGTGGTACATCGGCGGCGTCATCAAACACGCCAAGGCCATCAACGCCTTCGCCAACTCGACCACCAACTCCTACAAGCGTCTGGTTCCGGGTTATGAAGCTCCGGTCAAGCTGGCCTACTCGGCCCGCAATCGTTCCGCCTCGATCCGTATTCCGCACGTATCGTCGCCGAAGGCCAAGCGTCTGGAAGCGCGCTTCCCGGACCCGATGGGCAACCCCTATCTGACCTTCGTAGCCCTGCTGATGGCTGGCCTGGATGGTATCGAAAACCGGATCGATCCGGGCGCACCCGCCGACAAGAACCTGTACGATCTGCCACCGGAAGAGCGTGGCTCGATCCCGGAAGTCGCCGGTTCGCTGCGCGAAGCCCTGGAAGCCCTGAACGCCGACCGCGCCTTCCTCAAGAAGGGCGGCGTGATGGATGACGACTTCATCGACGCCTACATCGCACTGAAGGAAGAAGAAGTCGCCCGCCTGCAACTGCACCCGCACCCGGTCGAGTTCGACATGTACTACAGCTGCTGATCGCCAGGTCAGACGCAAAGAAGAAGGCGCTGGACGGTCCGTCCAGCGCCTTTTTCATTGACCATCAGATCGGGGCTTCAGGCGGTCTGCTCATCCGCCTTCATGCGGCGCATTTCAATCAGACGCACGCACCAGATCGAAACCTCGTAGAGCAGCACCATCGGCACCGCGAGCATCAGTTGGCTGATGGGATCGGGCGGCGTGACGACTGCGGCAACCACGACCACAGCGACGATGGCATAGCGCCGCCCCTTGGCCATCAACTCGCTGGAAATAATGCCCGCCATGCCCAGCAGCGTCATGACGACCGGCAACTGAAAACAGAAGCCAAAGGCCAGGATCAGGGCCATGACCAGGCTGAGATAGTCAGATACCTTGGGCAGGAGCTCCGCCGTAATGCCATCGCCGGTAATGCCCTGGCTCAGCGAGAACCACATAACAAAGGGCAGCATGACGAAATAAACCAGGGCTGCGCCCAGAACGAACAAGGCAGGCGCGGCGACCAGGAAAGGCAGGAAAGCCCCTCGCTCATTCTTGTACAGGCCCGGCGCGATAAAGCGATAAAGCTGATAGGCGATGACCGGAAAGGCCAGGAACACTCCGCCCAGGGCCGCCAGCTTCATCTTCGTAAACAAGATCTCCAGCGGAGCCGTGTAGATCAGCTTGACCGCCTCGCCATCGATATGAGGCAAGGGCTTGAGCCCTGCGGTCCCCATGATCAGGTCGAACGGTGAAACCCCGCCATGGGCCCCGACCGACTGGAAGAAGGCAAAGGCTGCCGCATAGGGCCGGACCAGGAACAGATAAAGGTCACTGGCAAAGGCAAAGCAGCCGATAAAGGCCGCCACGAAGGCCACCACGCAGACCACCAGTCTTGAGCGCAACTCGATCAGATGGTCCATCAGGGGTGCGCGCGAGGCCTCGATCTCGGCCTCGTCACGATCATGCGCGGTCATGGCTGGGCCTTCTTGTCTTCGCCCGTCACGGCATCCAGCGGGGCCGACGCGTCAGACTGGGGTGCCGGATCAGCCGCGACATCGGGCCATTCGTCGACGCCGGTCGCCGCGGGCTCGACCGGAGTCGAGACGGCAGATGCCGGCGTGTCCAGTGGGGCTTCCAGCTGGGTGCGGATGTCCTTGAAGGCCGCATCCGCCTCGGCCCCAAGCGCATAGGCCCCGGTGGACGAGCGCAGGGCCTCAACCTCCTTGCGGAGGTCCTCCAGCTCGGATTGACGAGCCATCTCATCGAAACTGGCGCGGAATTCGTTAGCCATGCCGCGCGCCTTGGCGACGAACTGGCCGACCCTGCGCATCAACATCGGCAGGTCCTTGGGCCCCACGACCAGCAGGGCCACGATACCGATGACAAGGATTTCGAACCCGCCGATTCCGGGGCCTAGACCACCCATGGTTCAGCGTCTTTCAGGATCAGATCAGGACTTCAGGTCTTCTTTTTCCGCGTCGGTGCGGGGCAGCGGGCTGACGGTTTCCTTGGTGTCCTTGGCCGGGTCTTCCTTCAGGCCATCCTTGAAAGCGCGAATGCCCTTGGCTGCGTCACCCATGATGCCCGACAGCTTGCCGCGGCCACCAAACAGGACCAGAACGACGACGACGACGATGGCCCAGTGCCAGATGCTCATAGCGCCCATGGTGAAACCTCCTCAAAGGACCGCAAAGTCGCAGCCCTGTCCGACTGATAGTTGTGGCTCATATAGGCTGACTGATGGCGGTGCGCCAAGGGAAGGTGTAGCCAGCACCCCATGAGTCTTGTCGATCACGTCATTATCCACACCGATGGTGCCTGCAAGGGCAATCCCGGCCCCGGCGGCTGGGGGGCGATCCTGCAAACCGGTGCCGGTCACGAAAAAGAGCTGTGGGGAGGCGAATCCAACACCACCAACAACCGCATGGAATTGATGGCGGCGATCGCGGCGCTGGAAGCTCTGAAACGTCCCTGCCGCGTCGATCTGCATACCGACAGCAAGTATGTGATGCAGGGCATCACTGAATGGATGCGCGGCTGGAAGGCCAGGGGCTGGAAGACGGCCGACAAGAAGCCGGTCAAGAATGACGACCTGTGGCGTCGTCTGGATGAGGCTCGCAACCGTCATGAAGTCAAATGGCACTGGGTCAAGGGACATGCCGGCCATGCGCTGAACGAGCGCGCCGATGGCCTGGCGAACCGGGGCGTCGAGGAAGTGCGTCGGGGCCAGGCCCGGACACGACCCGCTTCAATCAAATCGACCGCACCCTAAGCCGGGGACCATCCACGGCATCGACCACAACCCGATGGCCGACGGGCAGAACGGTAGACTGGCTGTCGGCCGGCCATTCAGAACCCGAGACGAAGACCCGCCCGCGCCCATCCTCGAAAGCCTCGACCACGCGGGCTTCCTTGCCGATCAGGCGCAGGGACTGGTCATTGATGTCCGGAACTTCTGACGGATTGACCCTTTTGATCAGCCGCCGTGAAATCAGCGTCAACCCCACGGTCAAGGCAGCGAAAATGCCAATCTCGACCGGCAGACCCAGATCACGGAACAGAGAGGTCAGCATGGCCAGGACGCCCGCAGATACGGCCGGCCACAGCAACCACTCAGTCGAGGTCATCGCCTCAATTGCCAGCAATGCCACCCCGAGAATCAGCCAGATCCAGAAGGGCTGGGACGCATACAGGGTCTGTATCCACGCCATGACCTACTCCGTCCTGGGTACCGAGCCGCTGGCACGCGGGACCGCAGTTCCGGCCGAGCGGCTGTGACGCACCTCGGTGCGCGTCTGCTGCTGCTCCTTGGCCAGCCCGACCAGTTCGCCCAGACCGGCGATCGTGCCAACCAGACCACCCATTTCGGCCGGGACAATCACCGTCTTCTGCTGCGGGCTGCGGGCCAGTTCGGCGAAGGCGTCGACGTATTTCTGAGCCACGAAGTAGTTGATCGCATTGACGTCGCCGCGCGCGATAGCCTCGGACACCATGGCGGTGGCCTTGGCCTCGGCTTCGGCTTCACGCTCGCGGGCCTCAGCGTCGCGGAAGGCGGCTTCGCGGCGACCTTCGGCTTCCAGGATGGCCGCCTGCTTGGCCCCCTCAGCGCGGGCGATGGCAGCCTGCTTCTCGCCGTCGGCCTCGGTCACCACAGCACGACGTTCGCGCTCGGCCTTCATCTGGCGGGCCATGGCATTGGTGATGTCGGCCGGCGGCGTCAGATCCTTGATCTCGATCCGGTTAGCCTTGACGCCCCACGGCTCGGTGGCTGCGTCGATCACCTGAAGAAGGCGGGTATTGATGGAATCACGCTGGGACAGGACCTCATCCAGTTCCATCGAACCAACTACGGTCCGCAAGTTGGTCATGCACAGCTGGGCAATGGCATAGGTAAGATCATCAACCCGATAGGCCGCACGCGCCGCATCCATCACCTGGATGAAGACAATCCCGTCCACCTTCACCAGGGCATTGTCACGCGTGATGACTTCCTGGGTCGGGACGTCCAGCACCTGCTCCATCATGTTCATCCGGCGACCGATGCGCTCGACAAACGGGGTCAGCAGGCTGATGCCCGGCTTCAGGGTCTTGGTATATTTGCCGAAACGCTCAACCGTGAACTCTCGTCCCTGGGGGACGATCTTCACCACGCTGAACAGAAAGATGATCGCAAAGCCTGCGAACACCAAAAAGAACACGAGCGAAAAATCCATGGCCACCCTCCTCCAACCCTTGGTATTTAGGGCCGATAGACGGTTTATGCCACTATTTGTGTCGGTCGCGATGCTTATATTCGGCGGTTTTGCGCATGAGTTCTGGCGGCACGGATAATTCGCCGCGTTTCTTCCCAGGCGACACGTCGCAAAGCCTCGTCAAAGGCAAAGAAGCGGGCTTCGGCAGCGTCATCGCCCGCCACGACCTCGCCAGACCGCCACACTGCTGCATAATCGATCAGGACATAATGGCGACCCGCCTCGGCAAAGATGCCGTCCACCACATCGATCAGCCCTACCAGATCGGCTTCGACACCGGTTTCTTCGCGCAATTCGCGCAACGCGGCCTGGCGCACAGGTTCACCCGGCTCGATTCGCCCGCCGGGCAGACTCCACTCTCCCATTCGGGGCGGTGTGCCTCGGCGTATCAGCAGAACCTGGTCGTCTTTCAGGCAGACCACACCGACGGCCGGGACGGGTTTCACATTTTCTCCAGAGAATGGGCAGGTGGTGACAAAAGTATGCGCTTCCACCACGGCGCGGCTTTTGCCACAAGGCGATTATGACCCTTCTTACACCCGCCGCCCTGGATGAGCTCAAGTCTGCCCTGCCGGGTGCCTGGACCCAGGATGCCACCGACATGGCCCCCTGGCTAACAGAGTGGCGCGGACGTTGGACGGGCCAATCCCCTCTCCTGCTCCAGCCGCGCACGACCCAGGAGGTCGCCCGGGCTATCGAGATCTGCGCTCGTCACGGCATCGCGGTTGTTACCCAGGGGGGCGGCACCGGCCTGGTCGGCGGCCAGATTCCCCACGGCGAGATTCTGCTGTCGACCCGCAAGCTGCGCACGGTGCGCGATATCACGCCTCTGGATGACGCCATGACGGTCGAGGCTGGCGTCACCCTGCTGGAGGCGCAGCAGTTGGCGCGCGAGAATGATCGTTACTTCCCGCTCAGCCTCGCCGCCGAGGGGTCGGCCACTATCGGCGGGGTCATCTCGACCAATGCTGGCGGCACGGCGGTCCTTCGCTATGGCGTCATGCGCGACCTGGTGCTGGGCATCGAGGCGGTCATGCCCGATGGCCAGGTCTTCAACGGGCTGAAGCGCCTGCGCAAGGACAACACCGGCTATGACCTGAAGCAGTTGCTGATCGGTGCGGAAGGCACTCTGGGCGTCATTACCGCAGCCACCCTGAAACTGTTTCCGATCATGCGCAGCCGCGCCACCGCCATCGTCGGCCTGGACAGCCATCATGATGCGGTGACCCTTCTGGCCCGCGCCAAGGCCGAGACGGGCGGCGGGGTCGAGGCCTTTGAACTGATGAAGCGGCTGGGCATGAGTCTGGTGCTCAAGAACATCCCTGACACGCGCGAGCCATTGGAATCGACCCCAGCCTGGTATGTGCTGATTGAACTGGCCTCGGGCGAGCCGGGCGGGGCGGACGCCGCCATGGAGCGGCTGCTGACCAGCGCCTTCGAGGAAGGCCTGATCAATGATGCGGCCATCGCCCAGAACGATGCCCAGAAGGCGGCCTTCTGGCGTCTGCGCGAAGAACATTCAGCGGGCCTGAAGCCCGAGGGTGGCGGCTGGAAGCATGACGTGTCCGTGCCGGTCTCTCGTATCGCCGACTTTATCGACGAAGCCTCGGCCGCGGTTGAAAAATTCCATCCCGGATGCCGGATATCGGTCTTTGGCCACGTGGGTGACGGCAACCTGCACTACGACGTCATTCCCGGCGAGGGCGAGGATGTACTGGCCTTTATCGGACGCTGGATGGAAGGCTCTGAGGTCGTTCACGATGTGGTCGCCCGCTACAACGGGTCCATTTCTGCCGAACACGGACTGGGCCGTCTCAAAACCGACGAAGCCCGCCGATACAAGGCATCCTTGGAAGTGTCGATGATGTCCGCCGTGCGGGCATCGCTCGATCCTAAGCGGATCATGAACCCTGCCGTCCTGTTCTAACGGGTCAGACCGGGTTTAATCCTGCCGACGGTTCACTTCCGTATTCGGTAGTCCTATGTGGGCGCCATCCCGACGTCTCGGAGCCTGTCTCGTTTTGCTGATCCTTCTGTCCCCGGCCAAGCGGCTGGATTTCAATCCACCTAACCTGGAGCTTCCCATCACGCCGCGCCGTTGCGCTGCGGAAACGGCAGAGCTTTCCAAGGTAACCCGCAAGCTCAGCCGGTCCGACCTGCGTCGACTGATGTCGATCTCCGAGAAGCTGGCAGACCTCAACTTTGAGCGTTTTCAGGCCTTTGACAACGGATCGACCGAGGGCGCGCTGCAGGCGATCTTCGCCTTTGCTGGCGACGTCTATGAAGGTTTGGATGCGCGCAACCTGTCCGAGGATGACCTGAGCTGGGCCCAGTCGCATCTGCGCATTCTGTCCGGCTTCTACGGCCTGCTGCGGCCGCTGGACGGCATGCTGCCCTATCGCCTGGAGATGGGAACCCGGCTGAAGACGCCTCGGGGCAGCACCCTCTATGACTTCTGGGGCGAGCGGATCTCGCTGCGTCTGAACGAGGACGCAGCCGAGCTGTCCGACAAGACCCTGGTGAACCTGGCCAGCCAAGAATATTTTGGCGCGGTCGATGCCCGGGCCTTAAAGCTTCCGGTCATCACGCCGCACTTCAAGGAACGCAAGGACGGCGTGGCGCGAATCATCTCCTTCTATGCGAAGAAAGCCCGGGGCACGATGGCGCGCTATGCCATTGAAAACCGAATTGAAAACGCCGCAGACCTGAAGTCCTTTGACAAGGACGGCTATCGCTTCGACCCGGCCCTTTCCACGGATTCCGACTGGATATTCATCAGGCAGGGAAATTCCTGATCGCCAGATTGGGAGACTACGGCTAGGTTGGGCAAACAGCTCTACCTAACCCGAGGTTCAAGTCCCCATATGTTTGCCATGAACGATCTCAAGGGCCAGGTCGCCGTCATCACCGGCTCGACCTCTGGAATCGGCCTGGCCTTCGCCCGCACGGTTGCTCTGTGCGGTGGTGACGTAGTCTTGAACGGACTTGGCGACCCGCACGCCATCGAAAAGACCCGCGCTGACCTGGCTGCGGAAACGGGCGTCCAGGTTCTCTATCACCCGGCTGACATGAGCCAGCCGGACCAGATTGCCGACCTGATCGAGACAGCTTGGCGCAAACTGGGCCGCATCGATATCCTGGTAAACAATGCCGGAATCCAGCATGTCGAGGCGGTTGAGAGTTTCCCTGACACGGCGTGGGAAAAGATCATCTCGATCAACCTGTCCTCAACCTTCTATGCCACCAAGGCCGTCATTCCGATGATGAAGAGCCAGGGGCGCGGCCGCATCATCAACATCGCCTCGGCCCACGGCCTGGTCGCCAGCCCGTTCAAGTCGGCCTATGTCGCGGCCAAGCACGGCGTGATCGGTTTCACCAAGACGGTGGCCCTGGAACTGGCCCAGCAGAACATCACCTGCACCGCTATCTGCCCGGGATTTGTCGAGACCCCTATCGTCGAAAAGCAGATCGAGGATCAGGCCCGAACCCGTAATATGTCTAAAGAAGACGTGATGAAGAAGGTCATCCTGGGCTCCCAGCCAACCAAGCGGTTCGTGACCACCGATGAGTTGGCGGGCATCTTCCTCTACCTGGTGTCCGACCTGGGCGCGTCGGCCAATGGCTCGCACTATTCGGTCGATGGCGGCTGGACCGCCCAGTAGACGGTCACGGGTCCGGTTTTCACCCCCTGTGACCTGGGCTAGGCTGGGCGGACATATCCTGGAGGTGTCCGCTTGGCTCGACCCAAACCCCAGCCCGTCTGCCTAGCCTTGCAGGGCGGCGGCGCGCACGGTGCCTTTCAGTGGGGCGTCCTGGACAGGCTGCTGGAAGCCCCCCTTCTCGACATCCGCATCGTCAGCGCTGCCTCCGCCGGCGCGATGAACGGCGCGGCCCTGATCTCGGGCCTGGCAAGGGGCGGTGCCGAGGGCGGGCGCGAGGCGCTGGATTTCCTCTGGCGCGAGGTCAACCGCTCGGGTGGCCGGAACATTTTTGGCGACAGTGGCGTCTGGTCACGGATGCTTACCCCCGACTGGCTCAAGGAAAGCTTCGCCTGGCGGGCAGGCGAGTCCTTTGCCACGACCCTGAGCCCCTACACCTTTAACCCCTTTAACCTGAACCCCTTGCGACGGGTTGTTGAAGCGTCGGTTGATTTCGATGCCGTCCAAAATGCCGCCGTCGAGCTGATCGTTTCGACCACCGCCGTGCGCGAGGGCCGATCGCGCCTGTTCCGCTCTGGCGAGATCACGCCGGATGTCCTGCTGGCCTCAGCCTGCCTGCCCCATCTGTTCCAGGCGGTCGAGATTGATGGCGAGCCCTATTGGGACGGAGGCTATCTGGCCAATCCGGCGATCTGGCCCCTGACGGCGCGCGAGGCCCCGGACGATATCCTTCTGCTTCCCCTCAATCCATTTCGCCGCAGCGAGGCACCGCGCGAGGCAGGTGACATCATGGACCGTCTGAACGAGATCATGTTCAACAGCCCGCTGGTTGCCGAGCTGCGCTCGCTTGCCCTGGTCCAGGACCTGATCAGCCAAGGTCGCCTGACGCCTGCCGACGCCAGCTACCAGGGCACACGGCTACACGCGGTTGAGGTTGACGACTGGCTGGGTGACCAGTCGATGTCGACCAAATTCGATACCGAATGGAGCTTCCTGAGCGAGCTCAAGACCAAGGGTCGTGAAGCCGCAAGTCAGTGGATTGAAACCTGCGGCGACAAGCTGGGCAAGGCGTCCAGCGTCGATCTGACGGCCCGCTTCCTTTAGCCTACAAAGCCCGCGGCCCGACGCAGGCGATCATTGATAGCCTCACCTAGTCCCTCGGCGGGGACAGGAGAAATCGCGATCCCCGCCGGATGGGTCCGGTCGGCCTCGCGCAGCATTCGGAACAGGTTCGCGGCGGCTTCGCGCAGATCCCCTGTCGGGCTGAGGCTCCAGCGCGGATCGCCCTTGTCCGGGCCAAACCCCAGGAGGATCTCGCCCTCATTTTCTCTTTCTGCATTGATACGAACCGGGGCGTCCGGCGCATAGTGCAGGGCCATCCGTCCGGGCGAGCGATGCCCCTCCCCCGCCTCTGGGGCCAGTTCCCCGACAACAGCCTCGATTTCATCGCGGGTAACCGAGCCGGGCCGTAGAAGGGCTACTTCACCGCCCAGCACCGACACCACCGTGCTCTCCACCCCGACCGCACAGGGACCACCGTCGACCGCCGCGCCAGCAGCATGACCCGTTTCTTCCATAGCGTCGTCGAAGGTGGTGGGGCTGGGCCGCCCCGAACGGTTAGCCGAAGGGGCCACCACCGCGCCGCCAAAGGCCGAGATCACTGCGCGCGCCCGTGAATGTCCCGGCACCCGCACGGCGACAGTGTCTAGCCCGGCGCGGGCCAGATCGCACACCTGCCCCGTATCGCGAACCGGAGCCACGATCGTCAGGGGTCCAGGCCAGAAGGCCTCGGCCATGGCACGGGCGCGGTTGTCAAAGATCGCAATAGCTTCGGCCTCAAGCGCACTGGCCACGTGAGCGATAAGAGGGTTGAAACGTGGCCTGCCCTTGGCCTCGAAAATCCGCGCCACGGCCTGGGGGCTGGAAGCGTCCGCGGCCAGCCCGTAAACTGTTTCGGTCGGCAACAGGACCAGCCGCCCGGATTTCAGAGCTTCTGCAGCGATTTCCGGTGTATCGCCCTTCACTGGTCCAACTCCATTTCCACAAATACTCTTGGCCGGGTACGGCGAAAGCCTTTCTTTCCGCAACGGCGCTGGGGCACTAGAGTGGCTGAAGCTAGACGAAAGTCCAAGCGGACTTGCGCTGCGCCTTGCGGGGACGCCACAAGACGCCCCAAGGATTCTGGAGAACATGATGACCTATCGAGCCCCCATTCGGGACCTCGCATTCGCTCTTGAGGCTGTGGCCGGGATTGACCAGGTCTCCAACACCGGTGCGTTTCCCGACTACGACACCGATGTCATGGGCGCGATCCTGGAAGCCGCCAGCCAGTTTTCCGAGGAAGTTCTGGCTCCGCTGAACCGTCCTGGAGACCTGAACGGCGCGAAATATGCCAACGGCGCGGTGACCGCAGCACCAGGCTTTGCCGATGCCTATCAGCAGTTCGCCGCCGGGGGTTGGACCAGCCTGACCGCCTCTGCCGAGGCCGGTGGACAGGCACTGCCCAAGGCACTGGAACTTGCCTCCTACGAGACGGTCCACGCGGCCAATATGGCCTTTGGGCTGTGCCCCATGCTGTCACTGGCGTCGATCGAAGCACTGGAAGAGGTTGGCAACGACCACCAGAAGGCAACCTACCTGCCCAAACTGGTGTCCGGTGAATGGACCGGGGCTATGGTGCTGACCGAACCACACGCGGGCTCGGACCTGGGTGCCCTGACATCGACCGCTACGCCCACCGAGGACGGCAAGTACCTGCTGAACGGCCAGAAGATCTTCATCACCTGGGGTGACCACGACGCCACCGACAATATTGTCCATCTGGTGCTGGCCCGCCTGCCGGACGCACCGGCCGGGCCCAAGGGCATCTCGCTGTTCCTCGCATCGAAATTCCATGTGAACGAGGACGGCTCGCTGGGCGAGCGCAACAGCTTCCGTCCTGTCGGCGTTGAGCACAAACTGGGCATCCACGCCTCGCCCACCTGCGTCATGCAGTACGAGAACGCCGTGGCTGAGTTGGTCGGTCGCCCGAATGAAGGCCTGGCCCATATGTTCGTGATGATGAACGCCGCGCGCCTGGCTGTCGGCGTCGAAGGCGTCGGCATTGCCGAACGTGCCTATCAGCACGCCCTGGCCTATGCCTTGGAACGTCGCCAGGGTCGCAGCATCTGGACCGGCGAAAAGAACGCCCCGATCTTCGACCACCCTGATGTTCGCCGCACCCTGGGCGTGATGAAGGCCAAGATCGCTGCCGCCCGCGCCATCTGCCTGTCCACTGGGGTTGCGGCCGACCTGGCCAAGCATTCCCAGGACGAGCTGGCGCGCAAGTTCTGGAAGGGCCGCGAGGACCTGTTCACCCCTATCGCCAAGGCCTGGTCCACCGACGTCGGTTGCGAGGTGGCCTCACTGGGCGTCCAAGTCCACGGCGGCATGGGCTTCATCGAGGAAACCGGCGCAGCGCAGTATTACCGGGATGCCCGCATCACCCCCATCTACGAGGGGACCAACGGCATCCAGGCGATGGACCTCGTAGGCCGCAAGCTGTCGATGGACAATGGCCAGTCGGCCCAGGCCCTGATCGACGAGATGAAGGTAACGCTGGGCGATCTGTCCTTGCTCTACACCGGCAAGCCGGTCGAACGCTTCGCCACGGCCATCGAAGCCGTCGAGGACGCCACCCTGTGGCTGCTTGACGCCAAGAAGGACCCCGAGCGGGCGGCTGATGTCCTGGCTGGTGCCGATGCTTATCTGCACCTGCTGGGCGATGTCGTCGGCGGCTGGATGCTGGCCAAGGGTGCGCTGGCCGCCAAGGTCAAGCTGGATGCCAATGACGGCGACGCCGTCTGGCTGCAGGGCAAGCTGGACCTTTATGAAGTCTATGCCGCCAATGTTCTGGGCCACGTATCGAGCCGACTGGCGACCGTCGGTCAGGGCGGTGAGCTTCTGAACCGCCTGACAGTTGAAGCTCTGGCCGGCTAAGAGCTCAGACCCCCGCGTTTTCAGGAGCGCGGGGGTTTTTTATGGCTGCCCACGCGGCGGCGTTCCAGACCAGATGGACGTCAACGAGGTTCGGCCTGTGAACGCACCGCCCCTATCGCCGGTTGGTCCAGCAGCTCGATCGTTTCGCGGACATATTGGGCGTGGGCCACGACGCCCAGTTCCAGGCCTTCGCCGCCGCCCTGCACTTCCTGGATCAGGATGCCGGTAATCACCGGATTATCGGGTATCGGTGCCCCGGTCGGGCGGCGTGCCGCAGGGACCCAAAAGACAGGACCACCCGAATTGCCCTGCGACACCGCAAAATCCAGCAAAAAGCTGTTGAAATGCCGGATCGGCACCAGCGGATAAGAGCTTACCCGACCCAGTCTCAGTATCGGAAACCCCGCCCGATTGGATGACAGGCCGTGGGGAAAGCCCAGGGCCATCATCTCGTCGCCAGGTCCGAAGCGATAGCGCTCCAGCGTGGTCTCGTCGCCCAGCCAGCCCAGGGGGATGGCCGCTTCGGCAAAGGCCTCCGGCGCGTTAACCTCAATCACGGCTACGTCGCGCTCGGGATGAGTGACCCACAACGGCGCACCGGCCTCATCGCGGATCGGCAGATCTGCAGGGGCGAAACGCCAAGCTCCGTCCGCCTCGGCCATGCGCCAGCCCACGCGGGCATTGCCACCCGGCATCACCTTGAAGACGTGAGCGGCGGTCACCAGCACGACACGGGGCGAACCATCCGCGCGCGGGGCCGAGATCAGAAAGCCCGTTCCTACCTTTCGCGACGAGGAATCAAGCGGCTGGTCCAGTTGAACGGTGGCGTTCATCAGGCCAACGGTCATGTCCCATTCGGCGGGCGCAGCGGGGGCGACATAGGGCACGGGGGGAATATCCTGAACGAACATAGGCAGCATTTGACGCCGCTGGCGGACAGGCACAAGGTCCCCCAGAAATCCAGGAGAGCCGCACTGATGAATCGCCGTGAATTGATCGCTTCTACCGCTGCCGCCGGTTTGGCGGCAGTCGCCTCTCCTGCCCTTGCCTATCAGACTACCGGAGCCTCGATGTCCAAGCCCGTCCCACCCGTCGCCAAGAAAGTCCCTGTCACGATTGAGCAGTTGGGCCGGGTTCGCCACGACGACTATCAGTGGATGAAGGACGATAACTGGCAAGCCGTCCTGCGCGATCCCAAGCTGATCAAGGCCGACGTCCGCGATCACCTGATCCAGGAAAACGCCTACCGCGAAGCCATGATGACCTCGACCCTGCCGCTGCAGGCCCAGATGTTCGAGGAGATGAAGGGCCGCATCAAGGAAGACGATTCTTCGGTGCCGTCTGCCGACGGGCCCTGGGAATACTATGTCCGCTATAATGTCGGCGACCAGCACCCGCTCTACTGCCGCCGCCCGCGCGGGCAGAGCGATGGCGAGGTGATCCTGCTGGACTGCAACAAGCTGGCCGAGGGCAAGGCCTATTCCGAGGTCTCGGCGACTGAGCACAGCCCCGATCACAGCTTGTTCGCCTATGCCGAAGACGCCCAGGGCTCCGAGGTCTTCAAGATCTATGTGAAGGACCTGGCCACCGATCAGGTCCTGCCTGCGGTCATTGAATCAGCCACCGGCAATTTCACCTTCTCGCCGGACAGCCAGTGGATCTTCTGGACCAACCGCGACGACAACGGTCGCCCGGACAAGATCTTCCGCCGCCCGGCCCGTGGCGGCGACGCGGCCCTGGTCTATGAGGAGGCCGATGATGGCATGTTCATCAGCGTGGGCCGGACCTCGGATGATGCCTTCCTGGTCATCGAGATCGCCAACCAGGAAACCTCGGAAGCCCGCATCATCCCGGCGGCAGACCCGACGGCCACGCCTATGGTTATGGAGCCGCGCCACGTTGCCCGCCTCTATGACGCCGACCACTGGGCGGACCGCTGGGTCATCCGCACCAATGCTGACGACTCGATCGACTTCAAGGTTATCGAAGCCCCGACCGACGCCCCCGCCAAGGCAAACTGGAAGGATCTGGTCCCCCACACCCCCGGCCGCTTCATCGAGGGCGTGGCCCTGGTAAAGGACTTCCTTGCCCGTCAGGAACGCACCGATGCCAATACCCGGATTGTCATCCGGGATCGGGGCGGCAACGAGCACGACATCGCCGTGGACGAACCAGCCTTCGCCCTATCGCTGGGAGGCGCTTCAGAGTTCGATACGACGGTCATGCGTTACGCCTACAACTCGCCGTCCACGCCGACCTCGACCTATGACTACGACCTCAAGTCGCGCGAACGCACGCTTCGCAAGGTTCAGGAGGTACCCTCGGGCCACAACCCGGCGGACTACGTCGTCGAGCGGCTGAACGCCCCGGCTGCCGACGGCGAATTGGTGCCCGTGACGGTGCTACGCAAGAAATCGACGCCCGTGGACGGGTCCGCGCCCCTGCTTCTCTATGGCTATGGCTCATACGGCATGGCCATGCCCGCCAGCTTCTCGACCAACCGTCTGTCGCTGGTGGACCGTGGCTTCATCTATGCCATCGCTCATATTCGCGGTGGCTCGGACAAGGGCTGGAACTGGTTCCTGGATGCCCGCCGCTTCACCAAGAAGAACACCTTTACCGACTTCATCGCGGCGGCCGAGCACCTGATCGCCCAAAACTATACCCGCGCCGGGAACATCGTGGCCGAGGGCCGATCGGCGGGTGGTCTGCTGATGGGGGCCATCACCAATATGCGCCCCGACCTATGGGCCGGGATCATCGCAGGCGTCCCCTTCGTCGATCTGATCAACACCATGAGCGACACCAGCCTGCCGCTGACGCCGCCCGAATGGCCCGAGTGGGGCAATCCGATCGAGGATGCCGAAGCCTATGACTACATGTGGTCCTACAGTCCCTATGATCAGATCGAGCCCAAGGCCTACCCTGCCATCCTGGCCACAGGCGGGTTGTCAGACCCGCGCGTGACCTATTGGGAGCCGCAGAAGTGGGTGGCCAAGCTGCGGCCTGTCTCCACGTCCGGCAAACCGGTCCTGCTGAAGATCAACATGGAGGCGGGTCATTTCGCGTCGTCAGGACGCTTCGACTACCTGA
>DLIT01000088.1:5352-5850 GCA_002483865.1 Brevundimonas sp. UBA7635 | reverse complement strand
AGTGCTCGTCCAGCGGGGCCAGGGGCTCGTCCCGCAGCCACAGGGCGCGCGGGGCCGCCACCAGCCGGGCCAGAGACAGACGCCGCTTCTGACCGGCCGACAGCTTGCGGGTTTCCAGGTCCATCAGCGGCCCCAGGGCCAGGCGCTGGACGGCGTTCTGGACACCGGCAACATCGCCGCCCGCCCACAGGCTCTGGAAGTCCAGTTCGTGCCGGGCTGTGCGCGTGGGTTTGAGGCCTTCAAGATGACCCAGCAGGTGGATGTGTCGGCTGCGGGCCGTCTCGGGCTCCAGCGCCCCGCCGGCCGCATCGCGATAGGCCACGGTGCCGCTGTCGGGACGGATAAACCCGGCCAAAGCCCGCAGCAAGCTGGTCTTGCCTGCACCATTGGCCCCGGTCAGGGCCACCGCCTCACCCGCGTGCAGGCTCAGGCCCAGGCCCTGAAACAGGATCCGATCCCCCCGCGACAAGGCCAGATTGTCGGCCACGACCTGGCTCA
>DLIT01000088.1:0-5206 GCA_002483865.1 Brevundimonas sp. UBA7635 | reverse complement strand
TTTGTCAGAGGACTCCTCCATGCCGTCTATCGACAGCTTCAAAACCCGCCAGGACCTGCCGGTCGGGCGCAAGAAATACGCCTATTACAGCCTTACTGCCGCTGAGGAAGCGGGCCTGACCGGGATTTCGCGCCTTCCGCGCTCGATGAAGGTGCTTCTGGAAAACCTGCTGCGCAATGAAGATGGCGTCTCGGTTACCGAAGCTGATCTGAAGGCCGTCGCCGCCTGGATCGAGAACAAGGGCACCATCGAGCACGAGATCGCCTTCCGCCCGGCCCGCGTCCTGATGCAGGACTTCACCGGGGTTCCGGCCGTGGTTGACCTGGCCGCCATGCGCGATGCCATGGCCAAGCTGGGTGCCGATGCCGCCAAGATCAATCCGCTGGTGCCGGTCGACCTGGTCATCGACCACTCGGTCATGGTGGATCACTTCGGCACTCAGGCCTCCTTCGGTCAGAACGTCGAGCGCGAGTATGAGCGCAATATCGAGCGCTACAACTTCCTGCGCTGGGGCTCGTCGGCCTTCAACAACTTCCGCGTCGTGCCGCCCGGCACCGGCATCTGCCACCAGGTGAACCTTGAGCATCTGGCCCAGACCGTCTGGACCCTGGACGAGGGCAAGAAGACCGTCGCCTATCCCGACACCGTCGTCGGCACCGACAGCCACACCACCATGATCAATGGCCTGGCCGTTCTGGGCTGGGGCGTGGGTGGTATCGAGGCCGAGGCCGCCATGCTGGGCCAGCCCATCCCCATGCTGATCCCCGAGGTCATCGGCTTCAAGCTGAGCGGCAAGCTGCCGGAAGGCGCGACGGCGACCGACCTGGTCCTGACCGTCACCCAGATGCTGCGCAAGAAGGGCGTGGTCGGCAAGTTCGTCGAGTTCTTCGGCGATGCCCTGCCGAACATGACCATCGAGGACCAGGCGACCATCGCCAACATGGCACCTGAGTATGGTGCGACCTGCGGCTTCTTCCCCGTGTCGCGCGCGACCATCGACTATCTGACCGCCACCGGCCGTGAAAAGGCGCGCGTGGCCCTGGTTGAAGCCTATGCCAAGGCCCAGGGTCTGTGGATCGACGAGACGTCTGAAGACCCCGTTTTCACCGATGTTCTGGAGCTGGACATCTCGACCGTCGTGCCGTCGCTGGCCGGTCCCAAGCGTCCGCAGGACCGGGTTGAGCTGAACGTGGCTGCCCCGTCGTTCGAGACCGCCCTGAACGAAGTCTTCAGCCGCCCCGGCGACGCCCCGCGCGCGGCCGTCGAGGGTGAAGCCTTCACCGTGGGTGATGGCGATGTGGTCATTGCCGCCATCACCTCGTGCACCAATACCTCGAACCCCAGCGTCCTGATCGCCGCCGGTCTGGTCGCGCGCAAGGCCCACGCCCTGGGTCTAAAGGCCAAGCCCTGGGTCAAGACCTCGCTGGCCCCCGGCTCGCAGGTCGTCACCGACTACCTGACCGACGCCGGTCTGCAGGACGATCTGGATGCCATGGGCTTCAACCTGGTCGGTTATGGCTGCACCACCTGCATCGGCAACTCGGGCCCGCTGGATCCGGCAATCTCGAAGGCGATCAATGACAATGCCCTGGTCGCCACCTCGGTCCTGTCGGGCAACCGCAACTTTGAAGGTCGCGTGAACCCGGACGTCCAGGCCAACTATCTGGCCTCGCCGCCGCTGGTGGTGGCCTATGCCATCGCCGGCTCGATGCGGATCGACATCACCAAGGAGCCGATCGGTCAGGACAGGGACGGCAAGGACGTCTTCCTCAAGGACATTTGGCCGACGTCTCAGGAAATCGCCGCGATCCAGAAGAAGTCGGTGACGCCCAAGATGTTCGCCAAGCGCTATGCCGACGTCTTCAAGGGCGACGAGCACTGGCAGGCCATTCAGGTGACCGGTGGCCAGACCTATGAGTGGGAAGACACCTCCACCTACGTCCAGAACCCGCCCTATTTTGAGGGCCTGACGATGGAGCCGGCCCCGGTCCAGGACATCATCGAGGCCCGCATCCTGGGCATCTTTGGCGACTCGATCACCACCGACCACATCAGCCCGGCCGGGGCCATAAAGAAGGCCTCGCCGGCCGGTGTCTATCTGACCAACCACGGCGTGGACGTGCTGGACTTCAACTCCTACGGCGCGCGCCGGGGCAACCACGAAGTCATGATGCGCGGCACCTTTGCCAACATCCGCATCCGCAACAAGATCACCCCCGACATCGAAGGCGGCGTGACCAAGCACTTCCCGTCGAACGACACCATGTCCATCTATGACGCGGCCATGCGCTACCAGTCCGAGGGGCGTCCGCTGGTCGTGTTTGCGGGCAAGGAATATGGCACCGGCTCGTCGCGTGACTGGGCCGCCAAGGGCACGCGCCTGCTGGGCGTGCGCGCCGTCATCGCCGAAAGCTATGAGCGCATCCACCGCTCGAACCTGGTCGGCATGGGCGTGGTGCCACTGCAGTTCAAGCAGGACGGCTGGCAGAAGCTGAACCTGACGGGCGAGGAGATCGTCACCATCCGTGGCCTGACCGACGCCAACATCGGCAAGCTGAAGCCGCGCCAGGACCTGTGGGTCGAACTGTTCCGCCCGTCGGACGGCAAGATGGCCCGCTTCCCGGTCCGCTGCCGCATCGATAACCAGACCGAACTGGACTACCTGCTGGCTGGGGGTGTGATGCCTTACGTTCTACGGAACTTGGCCCGCTAGAATCTCAGCTATGTCGACAAAAAGGCCGAGGGCACTTGCCCTCGGCCTTTTTTACTTAGAATATTATCTGCTTAAGTAATCTTCATAATCATATCTGAGAAAAAATTTGTTCCAGACTTACAGTTATGATGACCCAGAGGTTCTTCCGCTTGAAGCCAGGAATCGTTGGCGCTTTATAGAAACCAACTCTGCATCGGCAGTAATGAAGGCCGTTTGCCCCAGAGAGTGGGCAGATATCGTAGACATACTCTCAACTTACTTCATAGACCCCAAGACATGGCTTAAAGCAGGCGGAAACCGAGGAGACATTCCGGAGCAGATCGATGGCCTTTTTGAACAAAAAGGTTGGCAAGAAGCTCGTCTAGACATGGAAACGAAAGGCATCCTTTTATCAAAGGACGGCGAAAAGATTGGAGAGCTCCCTCCCAATTATCAAGAAGGCTACCTAGTAGACAATTTCAAGAATAGAATCGTTTTAGATGTAGAGTGGAACGCAAAAGATGGAAATCTTGACCGGGACTTATCCGCTTATCGATCATGGTATGAGGCTGGCCTAATTTCTGCCGGTGTCATCATCACCAAAGATAGATTATCGTTACTGGCTCTTGCCCGACGACTATGGAACGACTACCAAATCACGTTGCCTGAAGAAGCTAGAAGCAGAAAACTACCTGTAGATTTAACTACGTCAACGACTACGACTTTTGACAAGGCTGAATTAAGGATGCGTCGTGGCGTGATGGGATCGTGTCCAGTGTTGATAGTAGCCGCTAGCGAACTAACCTGGAATGGAAACCCCTTTACAGCTGAGTAATCAGCTAGAACTACGACCTCTGGGTCGCATCTTTGTGTTCGACTTTTGCAGCAAAACTCTAACACGCTGAATTGAATATCCAGTTTCTTCAGAAATCTGCCTGACACTGATCCCCTTTTCATAGAGCCTCTTTAATTCGAGCCCCAAGGCAACCGCAGTATCCTCAACGAGGTGCTCATGGCCTCGTAAAGACGGCAAAATATCTCCGCCTTCATAGCCCTTAAATACACGGCCTTTGGGAGTCACGTCTTCTGCAGCCTCGTTCCCCCAAACAACCCAATTTGGATGCGGATGGCGCGCAAAAAGCTCAAGATACGGCCCTGGCGAACAACTAGTAATAAGTTCATATTGCTCGTCCGGCTTGCGCGAATGCTCGCGCTTTCGTGTTTCAATCATGTTTACTTGAGATCGTCCCGGGGCCAACGTTCGCATTGAGCCTTTTACACCAAACAATAATATCTCAGTCACATTGCGAAAATAGAAACCGACCCCGCGCCCATCAGGCCCCCCATCCTTTCGACGCTTAGCCCAAACAATATTTGACACGTAACGGAAGCCCCAAGCCTCCATCACCGCCAACCCTTCCGGCAGTAGAGCATTAGGCACCCAAAGATAAAGGTGCGCATTCTTAGCTGACACCTCAGCTACCGGCATAGCCTTGATCTCATCCAAGGACATTGTTGAGTAACGATCTAACCTGCGGTGCTCTGGAGCAACCTTGCCGGTGCGGTTTGAAAATCGCCATGGGGGATCAGCCAGAACCGTTGAAAACCCGCCCACAACGCGAGGAAGAGGAGCTACATCTGAAGCGATAGACTTGGGTGACAGACTTAGAAGGTTCATACGCACACCATATCATCAAATTAGATCTTATAAAAGATCTTTTGTCGCTTCCGAAATAGCTGTTGTTAAATAACAAGAAGCCCCCTCGGATCACTCCGAGGGGGCTTCTTCGTTTTAGCGCTGACGTCTTGGCTTATTCAGCCGCGACGCGGTCGGCGTATTCTTCGATCTGGTCGAAGTTCATGTAGCGGTAGACCTCATCGGCAGCTTCGTTGATGACGCCCATTTCGGCCATGTATTCGGCCACGGTCGGGAGGCGGCCAAGCTTGGAGGCGACGGCGGCGAGTTCGGCCGAGGACAGGTAGACGTTGGAGCCCTTGCCCAGACGGTTGGGGAAGTTGCGGGTCGAGGTGGAGACCACGGTCGCGCCTTCCTTCACCTGAGCCTGGTTACCCATGCAGAGCGAGCAGCCCGGCATTTCCATACGGGCACCGGCACCGCCGAGGGTCGAGTAGTGACCTTCCTTGGTCAGTTCCGAGGCGTCCATCTTGGTCGGCGGGGCAACCCACAGACGGGTCGGGATGTCCTTCTTGCCCTTCAGCAGCAGGGAGGCGGCGCGGAAGTGGCCGATGTTGGTCATGCAGGAGCCGATGAAGACTTCGTCGATCGGGGTCTCCTGGCAGTCCGACAGCAGGCGAGCATCGTCCGGGTCGTTCGGGGCGCACAGGATGGGCTCCTTGATCTCAGCCAGATCGATTTCGATGACGTGGGCGTATTCGGCGTCGGCATCGGCTTCGAGCAGGTTGGGGTTGGCCAGCCAGGCTTCCATGGCGTCGATACGGCGCTGCAGGGTGCGGGCATCCTGATAGCCGTCCGCGATCATGTTCTTCATCAGA
>DLIT01000068.1:2328-4906 GCA_002483865.1 Brevundimonas sp. UBA7635 | reverse complement strand
TCGGCCTCGACCGCTGCGGGCCTGATGAGCCGCCACCTGAAGGAACTCGAGACCTTCCTCGCCGAGGCCATGGCCTAACCGCCGTCGTCGCACTAGAACGTATTCAAAAGACCCGTTACGAAAAAGAGCCCCTGCAATGGCTGATATTCTGACCCCCGCCCTCGGTGAATCCGTATCCGAAGCCACCATCGCCAAGTGGACCAAAAAGGTCGGCGACGCGGTGAAGAAGGACGAAGTCCTCGTCGAACTGGAAACCGACAAGGTTTCTCTGGAAGTTGTGGCCCCGGCTGACGGCACTTTGGCCGCCATCAATGCCGGTGAAGGTGACACCGTGGTTCCGGGCACTGTCCTGGGTCAGGTCTCTGAAGGTGGCGCAGCGGCGGCTTCGGCTCCGGCCGCTGAAGCCCCTGCCGCAGCGGCTGCTCCGGCTGCTGCTGCCGGTGGCGCTTCGGTTGATGTCGCTGTCCCGACCATGGGCGAAAGCGTCGCCGAGGGTTCGGTCGGCAACTGGCTGAAGAAGTCGGGCGACACCGTCGCCAAGGACGAACTGCTGGTCGAGATCGAAACCGACAAGGTCGCTGTCGAAGTGTCGGCTCCGGAAGCGGGCGTGCTGACCATCAACGTGGAATCCGGCGCTGCCGTCACCCCGGGTCAGGTCATCGCTACCATCTCGGCTTCGGGCGCTGCCGCTCCGGCCGCTCCGAAGGTTGCTGCCACTCCGGCCTCGGCCGCTGCTCCGGCGGCTTCGGGCGCACACCTGTCGCCGTCGGTCCAGCGCGTGGTTTCGGAAAACAACCTGAACCCGTCCTCGATCGCCGCTTCGGGTCCGAAGGGCAACATCACCAAGGCTGACGCCATTGCCGCCATCGGTGCCGCTTCGGCTGCTCCGGCTCCGGCTGCTCCGTCGGCACCGCGTGAACTGGCCCCGCGCGAAGAGCGCGTGAAGATGACGCGCCTGCGTCAGACCATCGCCCGCCGCCTGAAGGAATCCCAGAACACGGCCGCCCAGCTGACCACCTTCAACGAGGTGGACATGACCAACGTCATGGCCCTGCGCGCTCAATACAAGGAGCAGTTCGAGAAGGCCCACGGCGTGAAGCTGGGCTTCATGTCCTTCTTCACCAAGGCCGTGGTCGCCGCCCTGAAGGAAATCCCGGCCGTCAACGCCGAGATCGACGGCACGGACATCATCTACAAGAACCACTACGACATCGGCGTGGCCGTGGGCACCGACAAGGGCCTGGTCGTTCCGGTCCTGCGCGACGCCGATACCCTGTCTCTGGCCGGTATCGAAAAGGGCATCGGCGCTCTCGGCAAGGCTGCCCGCGACGGCAACCTGAAGATGGAAGACATGCAGGGTGGTACCTTCACCATCACCAACGGCGGCACCTATGGTTCGCTGATGTCGACCCCGATCCTGAACGCGCCGCAGTCGGGCATCCTGGGCATGCACAACATCGTCCAGCGCCCGATGGCCATCAACGGCGAGGTGAAGATCCGCCCGATGATGTACCTGGCCCTCAGCTACGACCACCGCATCGTGGACGGCAAGGAAGCCGTGACCTTCCTGGTCCGCATCAAGCAACTGCTGGAAGACCCGCAACGCGCCCTGCTGGACCTGTAGGTCAGGACCTGGGTCTGAACGGAACGACGGCGGCCCCGCAAGGAGCCGCCGTTTCTTTTGCCTTGGGCAGACCGGCCAGACGCGGGCACTATGGTTCCGGGAAAATGAGAAAGACCGGCCTATGGATAGACTGGAAGTCGCCCGTTTCAGCAGCCTGCCCGAGGCGGAGATGGCGGCGGCGCTTCTCATCCGCCACGGTATCGACGCCCGCCTCCCGGACAGGGATACGGCGACCGTCGTGGCCCATATGCAGCTGGCTCTGGGCGGGCTGCGTGTCACTGTCCCGGATCATGAGCTTGAGCAGGCCCGCGCCCTGATTGAGGCTGCCCGTCAGGGTCGGTTTGCCGATATGGTGGATGCAGACGAGGACGGATGGCGAGAAGGGGCCGTGACCGGCATGGTGGATGACGTGCCCGAAGCCGATGTCCAGGGCGCGCTCAGACCCATGAAGCCAGTGGTGCAAAAGGTGGGCGCGGTGATCCTGGCTGGAGCCTTGATCCTGTGGATCTGGGATGTCCTGGCCTAGGTGGGTTTGAGGCCGCCCAGGACCTCATCTGTATGTTGACCCAGACGCGGCGGGGGCGCGTCATAACCTACCGGCGTCTTTGACAGGCGGATGGGAGAGGCGACTGTGCGGACGGGTTGGCTGAGATCCTCGCGGCTCTGTTCGACGACGAGGCCGCGATAAAGGGCCTGAGGCTCTTCAAAGACCTGATCCACCGTGTTGACGGGACCGCAGGGCACGCCTGCCGCTTCCAGCAACTTCATCAAGGCCTTCATGGAATAGGCGGCGCTCAGGGCTGACAGGCGGCTGGACAGCTCGACCCGGTGCTCGACGCGCACGGCATTGGTGGCAAAGCGCGGGTCCTGTCCCAGGGCCTCGACGCCCAGGGCGCGGGCCAGGTTGCGGAACTGGCTGTCATTGCCCACCGCGATGATGACCATGCCGTCCGA
>DLIT01000068.1:691-2270 GCA_002483865.1 Brevundimonas sp. UBA7635 | reverse complement strand
CAGGGCCGCCATGATGGCGTTGGAGGCATAAAGCCCGGTGAACAGGTCCACGACCGCCACCCCCACCTTCATCGGCTCGGCCCCCGGTGCCCCGTCGGCCTGGCCGGTAATGCTCATCAGCCCGCCCATGGCCTGGATCATATAGTCATAGCCCGCCCGGTGGGCGTCCGGCCCGGTCTGGCCAAAGCCGGTGATCGAGCAATAGACCAGGCGTGGATTGATCGCCGACAGGCTGGCGAAATCCAGGCCATATTTTTTCAGGCCTCCGACCTTGAAGTTCTCGACCACGACATCGCACGTTCGGGCCAGGTCACGGATGGCCTCGGCCCCTTCAGGGCTGGCCATGTCCAGGGTGACCGACTTCTTGCCCCGGTTGGCACAGAAGAAATAGGCCGCGTCGCCGCGCGTCCCTTCATGGGTGGTGGCAAAGGGCGGGCCCCACAGGCGGGTGTCGTCGCCGGTGCCCGGACGCTCGATCTTGATCACCTCGGCCCCCAGGTCTGCCAGGGTCTGGGTCGCCCAGGGTCCAGCCAGGACACGGGACAGGTCAAGAACGCGGACGCCTGAAAGCGGGCCTGGGGGCTGGGTCATGAAAGCCTGTCGATCAGGAGGTCAGAGGCCCGCGTCCCAGACGCCGGCGTCGCGCATACGGCCTTCCAGCGCCTCATCGGCGCGGCCGTTCATGTCTGCGGCCAGCGAACGGATCCGGTCCGAAACCGTGGAGCGGTGCAGGCCCGGCACCACGGCATGGATGAAGGCGCAAGACGCCAGGCGCAGCAGGGTGAAGCCAAAGCGGAACGACGCACCCATGTGCTGAAAATAGGTTTCGCCTACCTCGCGCGGGTGCTCCGTGAACAGTTTTGAAAACTTGCTCGGCATGGACATAGTCTATCTTGGTTCCCCCCGACCCACTACCCCGGCCCTGTATTTTGGCCTAGACGGGGCCGCACAACAGGGGTTTTGTTGTCGCGCTTCATGAGGGATGCGCGATGATTTGTCACCCGAACCCTTTGAAACGGCAGGAATAGATCATGGCTGACGGCACCCAGGCTTCGCAACAGACCTTCCGTTGGGAGGACCCCTTTGACCTGCGCGGCCGCCTGACCGACGACGAGCGGATGGTTCAGGACGCGGCGCGCGCCTATGCCCGCGATGCCCTGCTGCCACGCGTGGTCGCCGCCTTCCGCGACGAGACCTTTGACCGCTCGATCATGACCGAGATGGGCGAGATGGGCTTCCTGGGGGCCATGCTGCCGGAGGTCTATGGCGGCTCCGAAGCCAGCCACGTCGCCTATGGCCTGATCGCCCGCGAAATCGAGGCCATCGACAGCGGCTATCGCTCGGCCATGTCGGTGCAGTCGTCGCTGGCCATGTATCCGATCTATGCCTTTGGCTCCGAAGAACAGAAGCTCAAATTCCTCCCGAAAATGGCAGCGGGCGAGTTGATCGGCTGCTTTGGCCTGACCGAGGCCGATGGCGGCTCGGACCCGGCCTCGATGAAGACCCGGGCGGTCAAGGTCGATGGCGGCTATCGCCTGAACGGGGCCAAGTACTGGATCACCAACTCGCCGATCAGCGA
>DLIT01000068.1:0-565 GCA_002483865.1 Brevundimonas sp. UBA7635 | reverse complement strand
TTCTGCCTGCACGCCACGCGCGACTATGTGGCCGAGCGGATGCTGTTCGGTCGCCCGCTGTCCAGCCGTCAGCTGGTTCAAAAGAAGCTGGCCGATATGCAGACCGAGATCTTCCTCGGCTTTGAAGGGGCCTATGCCCTTGGCCGCCTGCTCGACACCGGGGCCTGGGTGCCCGAGGCCATCAGCCTGATGAAGCGCAATAACTGCGGAAAGTCCCTGGCTATCGCCCGTGAGGCCCGCGACATGCATGGCGGGGCCGGTATTACTGGTGAGTTGCACGTCATGCGCCACGCCATGAACCTGGAAACGGTCAACACCTATGAAGGGGCTCACGACGTCCACGCCCTGATCCTGGGCCGGGCCATCACCGGCGAAAGCGCCTTCTAGGCTCACGCCTATTGCGGCTCTGGCGGCTCCTGTGCGGAGGCTGCCGGGGCCGAAGCCTCGGGACGGGCCCCACTCAGCCCAGGCTCATACAGGCCCGTAACGAACCGCACCGCGATCCCTTCGGGGCGGAAGCGCGGTCCAAAGGCGGCACAGGGATCGGGCTCCGGCACGGCCTGGG
>DLIT01000045.1 GCA_002483865.1 Brevundimonas sp. UBA7635 | reverse complement strand
CAGGCGGAACGCAGTCCCATCCTGCCTTTCCAGGCTTAACTCTGGCCTAACGTCATTCTTTAGCTTCGGCCGGGCAGGTACTGCAGGGTGAAGGCCTCGCGCCAGTCGGGCGGGGTTGCAAAGGCCGTGGCCGTCTGGTCGGCAAAGCTGAGCCAGCGCTCGGCGGTCATGGTGCCCAGGCCGTAAAGCGCGGCATCACCGCCATCGACCATGGCCTCGCTGCGCAGGCTGGCGCGGGCCTGGTCCAGCAGGGCCTGGCTGAGGTCCGGGTTGGCCTTGCGGATCAGGGCATCGCCCTTGGACCCGTCGCCATGGACATAGTCACGCCAGCCCTCGACTGAGGCGGCGATGAAATCGCGCAGCGCCGGGCCGTTGTCGCGGGCAAAGGCATTGGGGGCCAGTACCAGGCCGGAATAGGACGGATAGCCGTCGCTGGCGGGCAGGATGACACTGGGCTCAAACCCGGCGATATCGGCGACCCGGCGCGCTTCACCCTGGGTCAGGCGTCCGATCATGATGGCGCTCGGGTCTGTCTTCATCGTCTCCAGATGATCGTCCAGCGAGGCAACCTTGACCTGGTCCTCGGTCAATTCAAACCGGGCCTGAAGCCAGTACCAGAACCCTTCGCGGTCCTGGGGGCTGGCCAGGATCGGCCGCTCACGCAAGGACGACAGGTCTGTCAGCGACGGATCAGGGCGGGCGATCAAGATGACCGGGTCTTTTTGAAGGAAGGCCGCCACGGCCTTGACCGGCGCGCGCTCGGCCACAAGGGACAGGGCCGAGAAACTGTCGCGTCCGAAAGCCAGTTCGGCATTGCTGCTGGCCAGCAGGGCGGGCACGTCCTGGCCCGCCTGGCCCGTCAGGATCTCGATATTCAGCCCCCGCCGCTCATAGGCTCCGATGGCCAGGGCCTGATAGAAGCCGCCGTGCAGGGCGTTGACCGGACCGCCTGCGGCCAGGCGCAGGCGTACGCGGCCAGCCTCATCGACCGGGGCCTCGGTCCGGCCGCAGGCTGCCAGGCTGGCCAGACCGCCCAAAACAGCCACGCCCGATGTCGCCAGGATCATCCGGCGCCGGGTCAGGCTGTCAGGGATGGAGGTAGCGCGAGTCATCAGCCCTTGGTTTAGGGCGCGGACCTGGGTTTGGGAAGGTCGCGACAGCGGCCATGGCCCGATTTCCCGCGTTCACAGCGCCGCCTGCATCCCCTGACCTTGCTGGCGGCGCGGAGCGTTTCCTGCGATGCTGCGGGGGCAGGCAGGAGGAACAGTCATGGTAGGTGCCATCAGGGTAGGCGTCGGCGGTTGGACCTATGAGCCGTGGCGCGGGGTCTTTTATCCGGAAGGACTGGTCCAGAAGCGCGAGCTGGAGTTCGCCAGCCGGGCACTGACCAGTATCGAGATCAACGGCACCTATTATTCGACCTTCAAGCCCGACAGCTGGGCCAAGTGGCGCGATGAAACGCCCGATGACTTTGTCTTTTCGGTCAAGGCCAGCCGCTATTGCACCAACCGCAAGGTACTGGGCGAGGGGGCCGAGAGCTTTGAGCGCTTCCTGTCCCAGGGGCTGACCCTGCTGGGCGACAAGCTCGGGCCGATCAACTGGCAGTTCATGGCGACGGCTTCGAAAATGGGCTGAAACCGGGCTTGAAGCTCATGATCTCATTCGCCTCTATGGCCGAGAAGCCTCGGTCGGGCGACCTATCCCTCGGTCGTTCGATCCCAACTCTCGGATGACAGGGCAACTGACTTCGCTCCCCTCTCCGCAATCGACTACGGCCCGCTGAAGGACGCGCCTGAGCCGTGTCAGATCGCTGATCTTTGCGTCGATGCTGGCGATCTGATCCTTGGCCATATCCCGCACCTCACAACACGATTCGGTCTCTGCCTCGCCCAAGGAAATCAAACGTCGGATGGTTTCAATGCCGAACCCCAACTCGCGAGACCTGCGAATGAACTTCAGACGCTCAGCGTGTTCAGGAGCGTAGCTACGGTGTCCGCCCTCGGTTCGGTCTGGATCGGGCATGATGCCGATACGCTCGTAGTAGCGCACGGTTTCAAGGTTCACCCCGGCTTGGCGGGCCAACCGTCCAATGGTCAACGTATGTCGCTTCACACCCTTGATCCCGTAGTGGCTACGGGTTGTAGCCTCTATCACATTGGACGGAGTTTCCCATGACGACCCACAAGCCACCCGCTAATCCCGATGTTGTTGTCAGCACTTCGGCTGCTGTCGGCGGCTTCGCCTCGGTCTTCGCGTGGGCGGCCTGCTGCGTCTTGCCTCTGGCTCTTTCCCTCGCTGGGGTCTCCTTTGCAGGAGCCGCCGTTATCGCCGGAGCGCGGACATGGGTGACGGCCATTGCGGCCTCCGTTTTGGTCTTGGGCTGGCTCTTGCACTGGCGGCGGGTCCGAAAATGCCGAAGTGACGTGAGTTGCGCTCGACCATCGCGCACCGCTTTTTGGCTACTTGTTCTGGCTTCCCTGCTGGTTGCCCTCGCTCTGGCTTGGGGGCCTTTCATTGAGCCTTGGGCAATGGGCCTTTTGATGGCAGCGCGATGAGCGACGGCATCCTGCTACAATCCACCCTCACCTGTCCTGACTGCGGGCATGTGGCTACCGAAACCATGCCGACAGACGCTTGCATCTGGTTCTACGATTGCGCTGGTTGCGGGACCAAGTTGCGACCGCTACCCGGCGATTGCTGCGTGTTCTGTTCTTACGGCGACATTCCATGCCCCCCGATCCAAGAGGGCACCTCGTGCTGTGGCTAACGAGGGGGCCGAGCATTAGGTCCGTTAACCACCCATCGCGGACATCCGGTGAGTCCGCTTTACGCTCGCCTTGCTATTAGTCGCACATGTTATGGGCACCAAGAAGTTCGATGCCGAGGATTTCGGGGCCTTCCTGAAGCTGTTGCCCCAGGAAAAGGACGGCTTGCGTCTGCGCCATGCCCTGGAGGTGCGCAACCCCAGCTTTGCGTGCGAGGCCTTCTATGACCTGGCGCGGCGCTATGGGGCGGCCATCGTCTATGCGATCGAGGATACCGAACCCACCTGGCCCCAGATTGACGAGGCGACCGCCGACTTTACCTATGCCCGGCTGATGTCCAGCCGCGAGGATGAACCCACCGGCATGAACGGGGCCGAGTTGGATCAGGTGGCATGCCAGGTCCAGGGCTGGGCGAACCGGGGCGACGTCTTTGCCTATTTCATCTCCGGGGCCAAGGTCAGGAACCCGGCCGCCGCCCAGGCGCTGATCGCGCGTCTGACCAAGTAACCGTTTCTATTCAGGATTTGAGCCCATGCCTATTGCGACACGTGCCTTTGCCGCCGTGGCTTCGGACCAGCCCTTGCGTCCCTACAGCCTGCAGCGTCGCGATCCGGGTCCGGCTGATGTGGTCATCGACATTCAATACTGCGGCGTCTGTCATTCGGACCTGCATGCGGTGAAGAATGACTCGGGCGGCACCCGTTATCCGCTGGTGCCAGGCCATGAGATCGTGGGCGTGGTCATCGCCGTCGGCGACGAAGTGGCGCGCCACAAGGTCGGCAATCGGGTCGGTGTCGGCTGCATGGTTGACAGTTGCCGTACCTGCCCTTCCTGTGCCGGGGGCGAGGAGCAGTATTGCCAGACCGGTACCACCTGGACCTATGCCTCACGCGATCCGGGGGGCGAGGCCGTGGGGCAGACCCAGACCCAGGGCGGCTATTCCGACCGGATCACCGTGGACCAGGCCTTTGTCCTGTCCATCCCTGACAACCTGCCGCTGGATGCGGCGGCACCCCTGCTGTGCGCGGGGGTCACGACCTATAGCCCTCTGCGGCACTGGAAGGTGGGACCAGGTTCACGCGTGGCGGTGGTCGGACTGGGTGGCCTGGGGCACATGGCGGTCAAGCTGGCTGTGGCGATGGGTGCAGAGGTCACGGTCATCTCGACCTCGGATCGCAAGAAGGCCGATGCCGAACGCATGGGCGCGCGCCACTTCCTGATCAACCGCGACCGCGAGGCAATGAAGGCGGCGATGGGCCGGTTTGACCTGATCATCAATACCGTCTCGGCCACCCACGAGATTTCCGGCACACTGAGCCTGCTCGGCCTAAACGGCACCATGGTCATGCTGGGCCTGACCACCGAGGACCTGCCTGTTCGGGCCATGCCGCTCATCATGCGGCGTCGCAGTGTCGCCGGCAGCCTGATTGGCGGCATTCGCGAAACCCAGGAGATGCTGGACTTCTGCGGCCAGCACAACATCACCAGCGAGATCGAACTGATTGCCCCGGATGAAATCAGCCACGCCTATGAGCGGATGGAAAGGTCGGATGTCCGGTATCGCTTTGTGGTCGATATGTCGCGGCTCACGACCGAAAGTTGAGCAGGCCTTCTCGGTCAGCATCTCCCACGCTATGCCTTACGGCAGGGGTAAGGGTTCAGGTTCCGTAACCGACGAAACGGTACTGGAAACAGGGGAGGTTTTCGATGGGTCGAGTGGCACTGGTAACGGGTGGAACGCGCGGCATTGGCAAGGCCATTGTCCAACGCCTTCGTGAAGACGGCATGCAGGTCGCTGCGGGCTATTCAGGCAATGACGAGGCCGCCGCGGCCACGGCCCGCGAACTGGGCGTCATGGTGGTCAAGGGCAATGTCGGCCTGTTCGACGACTGCACCCGTGCGGTCCAGCAGGTCGAGGCCGAGCTGGGGCCGGTTGACGTGCTGATCAACAATGCTGGCATCACCCGCGACGGCTTCTTCCACAAGATGAGCAGCGAGCAGTGGTCCGACGTGATCCGGGTCAACATGGACAGCGTGTTCAACATGACCCGCCAGGTTATCAACGGCATGCGTGACCGGGGCTTTGGCCGGATCGTCAACATTTCCTCGATCAATGGCCAGAAGGGCCAGATCGGCCAGACCAATTATTCGGCGGCCAAGGCCGGCATGATCGGCTTTACCAAGGCTCTGGCCCTGGAAAATGCCCGCAAGGGTGTGACGGTCAACTGTATCGCGCCGGGCTATATCGACACCGAGATGGTCGGGGCCATGGACCAGAAGGTCCTGGACGCCATCATCAGCCAGATCCCGGTCGGACGTCTGGGGCGCGGCGAGGAGATCGCCGACATGGTGTCCTGGCTGGCAGGGGAGCGTGCCGGATATGTCACAGGATGCACCTTGTCGCTCAACGGCGGGCAGTACCTGGTCGGATGACAGCCGTATCGCCTAAAATCTGCCGCTCGGCCGTATAAAACTTATATTTATGACAGTGACAGCCGAAGTTTTTGCGGAGAACCCGCTCTGCTTCGCCTTCCCATCGCCACATAGCGGGGCGGGGAGGGGCATTGGCTTTGGCGCTGCTGTGCTCACGGCAGTGGTCGCCCTGTCCTGTGCGACCCCCTCGATGGCCCAGGTCCGCAGCAACGCCCAGATGGAGCAGAGCCGAACCATCCGCGACCAGTCGGTGACGCGGACCGTGCCATCGCCCGGCCGCTATGTCTCTGAGACCGGCCAGTCTTTCCATCTGGGACGCGAAGGCTCGGTCACCCTGCTTCGCTTCGAAAACACCAATGAGACCTGGGCGCTGCGCCCGTCATCGGCCCCCAGGGGCACGACGGTCTATCGCAATGATGCGGGCAACCAGGTCCTGCGCGTGACGGCCAGCGGGGCCATCACCGTCTATACCAGCCGTCATCCGGGTGGATCACCCGCCTCACAGGTCGGTCCGGCCATCAACCTGGCACCACCGTCGCTGGGGCCGGTCCAGATGTTCAATCTGATGACGCGCCGCAGCGGGATGGTCAGCGAACACGTCGGACGGCTGGTGCGCATCAATGTCGATGGCGAGCAGTCGGTCGCCCTGTGCATCGAAGCCCTGATTGTGACGACGGATGCGGTTATCCGTATCGCCCGTTCACCCAGCGCCCGACCTTTCCTGGACCGGCTGCGCAGCATCACCATCGTCGAAGGCAGCCGCGCTACCGTCAGCTATTATAACGGCGACCTGCGCATCGTGGTTGATCCGCGTCGGGGTATTGCCGGGCGTCCGTCCTCGGCCCGCGTGATCCGCGCTATCATTCCCCAGGAATAGGCAGGCCGGCGTCTGCAGACGCGCGGCAGGCCTTGGCTGACGTCAGCGGGTAAAGCTGCGCACCGCATCCAGCACGACTTCATCGCGATTATCCACGATGGTCAGGCGCTCAGCCTGTTCACCCAAAGCGCGAATGACCGGAGCCGGTTCTAGCTCCTGATCCAGAACGTCCGAAACGAAGCGGCCGAACTTCGAGGGATGGGCGGTGGACAGAGCCACGATGGGCCCGTCATTGCGGGGCAGACTTCGAGCGGCCGCCAGGGCCACCGCCGTGTGCGGGCAGACCACGCGGCCCCATGCGGTATGAGCGTGGGCAATCTCGGCCCTGGTCGTGTCCTCATCGATCGAAACGGCCGAAACCTCGGCGCGCAAGGCCCGGAGCAGCTCATCCGACAGCGTCACGCTGCCATCGCGGGCAAAGGTCTCGAAGATCGTCCGGGTCGTCCCAGCATCGCGGCCCGAGGCCTCGAAAACCAAGCGCTCGAAGTTCGAAGGGGCCTGGACATCCATCGAGACGCTGCCGCTTTCCGCGGCTGGGCGGCGGGCATAGACGCCGTCATTGATGGCGCGGGCCAGGGCGTCGTTCTGGTTGACGGCGGCGACGACGCCACAGGTTGGCAGGCCCATCCTTCTTGCCGCGATGCCAGCGAAGGCATCACCGAAGTTGCCGGTCGGCACGACAAAGGTTGCCGCTTGACCCAACTGGGCCGTGGCCGAGATGTAGTAGGGGATCTGGCCCGCCAGTCGGCCCCAGTTGATCGAGTTGACCGACGACAGCCGCTGACCTTCGCGCAGACTCTCCTGGGCCAGCAGAAACTTCACCAGCCGCTGGCAGTCGTCAAAGTCGCCGCGCACGGCCAGGTTCAGGACATTGTCGGCCTGGACCGTGGTCATCTGCCTGCGCTGAACCGGCGAGACGCGGTCGAGCGGGTGCAGGACGATCAGCTTGATCCGCTCGGCCCCGGCAAAGGCGCGAACGGCGGCCGCGCCCGTATCGCCGCTGGTAGCGGTCAGCAAGGTCAGGGTCTCGCCGGTTGCCTTCAGGGCTTCGTCCGACAAGGCCGCGACCAACTGCATGGCCAGATCCTTGAAGGCGGCAGTGGGGCCATGAAACAGTTCCAGCACGAACAGGCCCGGTTCCAACTCGACCAGCGGCGTCACCAGCGGATGGTCGAATCCCTTGACCAGACGCTCCAGTGCCCGGTCCAGGGCACCGGAGGGCAGGGCGTTACCGATGAAGGGTGACATGGCTTCGCGCGCGATTTCGGCATAGCTGCGCCCCGGCATGGTTGCGTCGCGGGACAGTCTGGGCCAGGCACCCGGCATATAGAGGCCGCCATCGGGCGCGATGCCGCGCAGCAGGGCGTCGGCAAAACTGGTCTCGGCGACTTCGCCGCGCGTTGAAAGGTAGCGATCAGGGGAAGCAGTCATGACGCTGTTTCTAACCACGGAATTCCGTCTCGTCATGAATTTTTTGCGCCTGCGAAGGAGAATGCCGCGAACTGAGGCAATGACCGTGCGTCGGTGCAGGTGCGGCACCTGAGGGGCTGGCGTCGGGGAGCAGAACGCGCCATGTCAGGAGCATGAGACGTCGAACCTTCCTGCTTCGCGCTGCGGGTCTGGCCGCTGCGGTGGGCGGTGGCCTCTGGCTCAAGGACAACCTGCTGTGGAAGCGTCCCAAGCTGAGCTTTGGTCCCGGCGGTAGCGGTTGGCTGCCCTTTGCCTCGCGCCGTGCGACCGTGCCGACGGTCCAGATCAAGATAGGCGGGCGTGCCGTCACGGCATTGGTTGATACGGGGGCCCAGTATTCGGTGATCGACCGCGACCTGGTGACCGAGCTTGGTCTGGGTCAGGGGTTTGACATGCCCCTGGTGGCCTATGGCGTGGGGGGGCAGCCCCAGGCGGGACGCGGCGTGACCCTGGACCTGACTGTTGGCCAGTTGCATGTGCCGCAACTGCGCACTGCCATTCTGGACCTTGGACCGCTGGCGACCGAGGCGGGGCTGGGGGCCCAGGTCGTGCTGGGTCAGGACCTGTTCAACGCAGCCATCCTTGAGTTGGATATGGAGCGGCAGCGTCTCCGGCTGGTGGATCCCGAAACCTGGATCCCGACGGCGGGCCACCAGCCGGTTGAGGTGAGCCGCAAGGGCACGGCCCTGACGACCGAGGTGTCACTGGAGGGGGCGGTGATCGAGGCGGTCATCGACACCGGCTTTTCGGCCCTGATTGCCCTGAGCGAAGGCACGGCCACGACGGCGGGGCTTCTGGACGGGCGTGAGGAGCGCAGCGGGGCCAGCATCGTGCTGGGCGGCGTGGCCCGGGCGCGGATGATCCAGGCCCAGACCATGACCTTTGACCAGGCGCTGTGGCGCGACGTTCAGGTACATGTCTTTGCCGACTCGCCTCTGCCCAACTATCCGCAGGCCCTGCTTGGCATGGCGGCCTTTGCTGGCCGACAGGTCGCCCTCGACCTTGGCCGGGGGCGGTTGCATCAGTCGGGTGAACTGGACCTGACGGTCGGTTGATCAGAGGTTGCGGAAGGTGTCGCAAGCGGCGGGATCGCCGGTCTGATAGCCGCGCTGCAGCCATTCAACCCGCTGGGCCGAGGTGCCATGGGTAAAGCTTTCGGGCGAGACGCGGCCACCGCCACGGCTTTGCAGGGCATCGTCGCCGATGGCCTGGGCCGTCTTCATGCCCTCTTCCAGATCGCCGGGTTCAAGGGCCACCTGGCCATTGGAAACCGCCGCTGCATTGGCGGCCCAGACGCCTGCATAGCAGTCGGCCTGAAGCTCCAGCGCTACCGAATAGCGGTTGCCCTCGGCCTGTGAGCGGGCCGACTGCTGGGCGCGCTGGACCTGCTGGGTGGCCCCGGTCAGGGTCTGGACGTGGTGGCCATATTCGTGGGCGATGACATAGGCCTTGGCAAAGTCCGCGCCCGAAGCGCCCAGCTTGGTCTCCATCTCGCGCCAGAAGCTGAGATCGAGGTAAACCTTCTGGTCAGCGGGGCAGTAGAAGGGCCCCATGGCCGACTGGCCAAAGCCGCAACCGGTCTGGGTGCCCTGTTCGTAGAGCACGGTGGTCGGCGCGGTATAGCCCTGCAGCCTGGTCTTCCAGACCTCGTTCACACTGGTGCCGATGACTTCGACAAAGTGACCGGCCTGATCCTCGGGCGAGCCCATCTGGCCCTGCTGTTCGCCCTGACCCGCGCCGCCGAACTGGCTGGCCAGCTGGGTCGTGGTGCTGGGGTCGATGCCAAAGACGAAATAGCCGATGGCCGCCAGAACCATGACGCCGATCCCGCCGCCTGCGGCCGCCCCGCCCATGCCACGTCGATCCTCGATGCCGCCACCGCGACGTCCACCCTGCCAACGCATGGCCATCCTCCAGATATGACTCTGCCCCGAAGGCTAGGCCCAATTCGGCGCTTGGCAAGCGTAGAACTGTCTCCAAAGCTATGCCGCAACCCATGGGCAGCCGCAGGTATTAAGGGCAGTCGATCCCCGCAGCGGAGAAGAACCGATGGCAAAACTGAGCGGAAAAACCGTGGCCGTACTGGCGACAGACGGCGTGGAACAGATCGAACTGATCGAGCCGGTCAAAGCTCTGAAGAGCGAGGGAGCGACCGTCGAGATTGTTTCGCTCAAGGCTGGCACCATCCAGGGCTTCGAGCATCTGACACCTGGCGAGCAGATCAATGTGGACGTCGCGCTCGATCAGGCCGATGCCAGCCGATATGACGCCCTGGTCTTGCCGGGCGGGGTGGCCAACCCTGATCTGTTGCGAGCCGATAAGGCTGCAGTCAATTTCGTCAAAGCCTTCTTTGCCGATGACCGACCCGTCGCGGCCATCTGCCACGCCCCCTGGCTGCTGGTCGAGGCAGGCGTCGTCGAGGGCCGCAGTCTGACCGGCTACAACAGTATCCGAACGGACCTGTCGAACGCGGGCGGCAAGGTTGAAGACCGGGCGGTGGTCATCGACGGCAATCTGATCACCAGCCGCAATCCCGACGATATCCCGGCCTTCAACGCGGCCATCATCAAGGCGCTCGGCGGCCAGGCCTGATATTTAGATCGAGAAGCTGACGCCGCAGCCGCAGCTGGAGGCAGCGTTGGGGTTGCGGATCACAAACTGGGCACCGGCCAGTTCGTCCACGAAGGCGATCTCGGACCCTTTCAGGAAGGGCACGGACACGGGATCGATCACGGCGGACTGGCCGTCACGGCTGATCTGCAGATCATCGGCCTTGACCGTCGAAACCAGCTCCATCTGATACTGGAAGCCCGAACAGCCGCCGCCTTCTACGGCGATGCGCAGCATGACTGGCTGACCGTCGGCCTCGGACAGGGCAGCCAGGCGTCTGGCCGCGCTTTCGGACAGGGTGATGCCTTCGGGCGAACGGGCCGAAATCGAAAGCGAAAGCTCGCGGGGCGGTTCTGTGGATTGGACGGTGCTCACGCCTCTCTATATGGAGAAGGGAGCAGGCATAGCAAAGGCCTGTCCACAGAATAGAAGTGCTGCCGACGTGAGCCAGACCCGCGCCTCCTATGCCGAAGACCCCGCCCACACCCGGGGACGCAATGTTTTTGAGCCGCCCAGCCGCACCCGCACCGCCTTTGCTCGCGACCGCGACCGGATCATCCATGCCACTGCGTTCCGTCGCCTGAAAGAAAAGACCCAGGTCTTCGTGGCTCATGAGGGCGACCATTATCGCACCCGGCTGACCCACAGCCTTGAGGTTGCCCAGATCGCCCGGTCGCTGGCCCATGCCCTGCGTCTGGATGACGACTTGGCCGAGACCATCGCCCTGGCCCATGACCTGGGCCACCCGCCGTTTGCCCACGCGGGCGAGGACGAGCTTCAGGCACTGATGGCTGACTATGGTGGCTTTGATCATAATGTGCAGAGCTTCCGCGTCATCACCGAGCTGGAAAAGCGCTATCCCAAGTTTCCCGGCCTGAACCTGAGCTGGGAAACCGTCGAAGGGGTGATCAAGCACAACGGCCCGGTCGATCATCATCTGGGTGAGCCGGCCTGGAGTTTTGTCCTGCCCTATGCGGCGGGCGGATCGGCGGGGTTTGACCTGCGGCTCGAAACCTTCGCCTCGCTGGAGGCCCAATGCGCGGCGATTGCCGACGACATCGCCTATAACAACCACGACGTCGATGACGGGGTGCAGGCTGGCCTTTTCACGTTGAAAGACCTGGCTGAAGTGCCGCTTATCGGCCCCTGCCTGGCTGAGGTGCGGCGGGACTGGCCGGCGCTTGACGATCGGATGATACGCCTGGAAGCGGTGCGCCGCATGATCGGCATGATGGTCGATGACGTCCTGGGCGAGACCGAGCGCCGTCTGGCCCAGCACAAGATCGCTACGACCGAGGACGTGCGGACCGCACCGCAGATGATGGTGCAGTTCTCTGAAACGATGATGCAGGACCTGGCCGTCCTGCGTCGTTTTCTCTTCGAGCGGATGTATCGCCACTATCGGGTCAATCGTACCCGCAGCCAGGCGCGCCGTATCCTGTCACAGCTGTTCCATCTCTTCATGGAAGAGCCCGAGGTCATGCCGCCCGAATGGTCGGTCGTCGCCATGACGTCGGATCCGATGCTCAGGGCACGGGCGGTCTGTGACTATATCGCCGGTATGACCGACCGATATGCCATAGAGGTCCATGGAAAGGTCTTCAGGCTCGACCTGTCGCTGGATCTATGATTCGAAAGAGGCGTGGGGCGGGTTAAACTTCTCTTCCCCGGGCCGATTCGCACGGGGCCGATCCAAAAGGCGCGACCCATGTCTTATGACGACGATCACCGGGGCAATCCCCATCAGGCTTCACAGCATGGCCGCGAGCGCGGTGCCTATACGCCACCGACCGACGATGACCTGCTGTTCGAGCGTCGCGGCTACGACGATCGTCGCGCCCCGGTCCAGAAGTCGCCGCCGGTCACTCTGATCGTCAGTGCCATCGTCCTGCTGGTGCTGATCGTAGCGGTGGTCATGTTCTATCGCTCGGGCGTG
>DLIT01000055.1:796-3031 GCA_002483865.1 Brevundimonas sp. UBA7635 | reverse complement strand
GGCTATGCGGTCAGCCGTGACCGCGAACAGGCTGATGCCATCTTCGAGGTCCGGGCCGGCACCCTGTCGCTGGACCAGCTGCGCCGCGTGTTCGGGATTCCCGAGATGAGGGTGCCGATCAACGAGAATCTGAACGTCGTCTCGATCCCGGAACTTTCGATCTATTCAAACCGCGACCGCATGGGCGTGGCCGAGTTTTCGGGCTTCCTCTATGACGCGCGCACCGGCATGCCCCTGGGGGCGGTCACCCCGATGATCGGCGAGTATAAGATCCGCAGTCACAAGGCTCTGATGATGATCACCTGGGGCCAGCAGCGGGCACAGCCGGGGCAACGCGATCCGGGATCCAGCTGGAAGGAATTCTAGTCCCGCCACGATTTCGGTCCCTGATCTGACCCAGAATAAGGCGGGCGAGACAGCTTCGTCCGGCCGTGTTAGGGCAGGTTTGAGCATAAGCCGCCACATCCTCCGTGGCCGTACCAAAGAGCCGCCCTTGTCCTTCTTCCACGCCGGTCCAGCACCGAAGGGTTCCGGCCCCAGGCCCGGTGCCTTGCGCGACGGCCTGGGCCTGCAGCCGGGCATGAAGGTCGGGCTGTTCGGCGGCTCGTTCAACCCGGCCCATGAGGGCCACGTCCATGTGGCCGAGACGGCGCTGCGCCGCCTGGGCCTGGACCGGGTGGTCTGGCTGGTCTCGCCCCAGAACCCGTTGAAGTCGGCGCAGGGGATGGCTTCTCTGGAGCTGCGAATGGCCTCGGCCCGCCACGCGGCCAACAAGGCCGGGCCTGCCATGCTGGTCTCGGATTTCGAGACCCGGACCAATACTCGCTGGACGGTGGACACCCTGCGGGTGCTGAAGGCCCGCTATCCGGGGGTCCAGTTTGTCTGGCTGATGGGATCGGACAACCTGGCCAGCTTCCATCACTGGCGCGGCTGGACCGACATCATGCGAATGATGCCCATGGCCGTGGTCGCGCGGCCGGGCAGCCTACTCGACAGCCTGACCGCACCGGCGGCCGCGCGCTTTGCCCGCTACCGTATCCCGGCTGCCCAGGCCGGGCTGGTGGCCAGCCTGAAAGCCCCGGCCTGGACCTATCTGACGGCCCCGCTCAACCCTCGCTCATCGACGGCCATACGCGCCAATGGTGGTAGTCTCGTCGGCAAAGGGTGACTCTCTTGCCCGGACTGTGCTAGATTGAGCCTTTAGTAACCTCCTGGGAGCCCTACGCTGACCCCCTCGTCCGCGCACGATGCGCACAATGCCGCCTTCTCCAACGCGGCCTCTGAAATGGACCCGAGCGATTCCGTCCATTCCGAAGACGGTCAGGCAGACGGCGGTCCCAGTTCTGGCGATCTGGCACCGCTGCCGGTCGGAACCACCGACCTGGAACGCGCCATTATCACCAAGCTCGACGAAGACAAGGCTCAGGACATGGTCCTGATCGACCTTCGTGGCAAAAGCCCGATGTCCGATGCCATGATCGTGGCTTCGGGCCGTTCGCACCGCCACGTGGGTGCTCTGGCCGACCACCTGCTGCGGCTGTTCAAGGACCAGGGCCTGGGCAAGGTGAAGGTCGAAGGCCTGCCGCACTGTGACTGGGTTCTGCTGGATGCCGGTGACGTCATCGTCCACCTGTTCCGCCCCGAAGTGCGCACCTTCTACAACATTGAAAAGATCTGGGCCGTCGACAGCGCGCACCGTGGCGCTGGCAACGTCTGACTGATCTGACCCTGCTGCTGTCATGAAGCTGGCGATCGCGGCCATCGGCAAGCCGGGGCGCGGTCCCGAGGCCAGCCTGGCAGATGACTATGCCCGACGGGCGACCCTGGCGGGCCGTCCGTTGGGGCTGGGTCCTCTCGAACTTCTTGATCTTGATCCACGCAAGCCCGGCAAGGGCCCGGAGGCCGAACTGCTGCTTGCCGCCGCCGAGGGCGCGCACTTGATCGCCTGTGATGAGCGGGGCAAGACCTATTCCTCACGCGCCTTTGCCGACCACATCGCGACCCTGCGCGACCAGGGGGAACGTCGGCTGGTCTTTGCCATTGGCGGTGCCGATGGTCTGGATGAAAGCGTGCGACGCGCGGCGCGCTCGACCCTGGCCTTCGGGCCTCAGACCTGGCCTCATGCCCTGGCCCGCGCCATGCTGGCCGAGCAACTCTATCGGGCCGTGACTATCCTGGCCGGTTCGCCTTATCATCGCGACTGATGCGTCGTGGACCTGCCTTTCTCCTGCTGTC
>DLIT01000055.1:0-725 GCA_002483865.1 Brevundimonas sp. UBA7635 | reverse complement strand
GCCCGCGCCCGCCGTCTGCGCGCTGAGGCGGCCGAGGCCAGCGAGGAACTTATTGATCTGGACCATCAGTTGACCGCGCTGCGCCGGGCCGAAGCAGCCGATGACGTTCAACTTCAGGCCCAGCGCGCCCGCCTGAAGGAACTGGGCGAGCGCGAGGCTGACCTGCTGACCGATCTGTCGCGCGAGCAGGCCGGGCAGGGGCGGCTGCTGTCCGCCCTGCAGATGATGAGCCGCAAGCCGCCGCCGCCGCTGCTGATCCCGGCGGACCAGGCGGTCGATACCGTACGGGCTTCGATCCTGATCCGTGCCATCACGCCTGAACTCCAGGCCCGGGCCGAGGCCCTGGTCGAGCGCCAGGCCGAGTTGCACCGCGTCCGTCGCCTGGCGGCCCTGTCCAGCGAGCGCCTGTTCACCGTCGAGAGCGCCCAGAGCAATCGCCGGGCCGAGATCGAAAGCCTGACCAACCGCAAGCAGGCCCTTCGCACCGTCCTGCGGGCTGAGGCTGCGCGCTCGGAACGGGCTACCCGGGCGCTGGAGGCTCGCATCCGCGAGCTTGGTGGCCAGAAGCCCCCGTTGGCTGAGGCAGGCACCAACAACACGGTCACACGCCTGCCGGGGGGGCGCAGTCGCCTGACGGCACCGATCCAGGGCATTCCCTCACAGAGATTTGGCGGCGGCTCCAGTGGTTGGCGTTGGCGCTCCAGCCAGGAAACCGTGGCCGCGCC
>DLIT01000054.1 GCA_002483865.1 Brevundimonas sp. UBA7635 | reverse complement strand
GTCACGGCTGACCGCATAGCCAGCATCGGCCAGGGCCGCACGGATGGCGCTGATGGCATAGCGGGCGTTTTCGGCCTGGAAGTAGGTATCATCGACGAAGACCCGCGCGCCCTGGGGGATCGGCAGGGTCAGACCCTCGACCGCCTGATCGGCCGCGCGATTGACCAGCAGCATGTCCGTCGCGGTCCGCGCCGGATTGGTTTCGGTCACCGAGGCGCAGGCCGCCAGGATAAACATTACCGACACAAGCGCCATCAGCCGAGCCATCATGGGCTTACCAGGCTCCGCTATTGGGCATCGAGGCCCAGGGTTCAGCCGGAGCCAGGCGCTGACCGGACTGAAGCAACTCGACAGAAATGCCGTCGGGCGAACGGACAAAGGCCATATGACCATCACGCGGGGGGCGGTTGATCACCACACCACCGTCCATCAGCCGCTGGCAGGCGGCATAGATGTCTTCAACCTCAAAGGCCAGATGCCCGAAGTTGCGGCCACCGGCGTAGTCCTCGGTATCCCAGTTATAGGTCAGCTCGACCTCGGGCGAATGCTCGGCATCGGCCCGCGCCTTGTCCTTGGGAGCGGCCAGGTAGATCAGGCTGAAACGGCCCCGTTCATAGTCATTGCGGCGCGTCTGAACCAGGCCCAGAAGGTTGCAGTAAAAGCGCATCGAGGCGTCCAGGTCCTTGACGCGGACCATGGTGTGCAGGAACCGCATGGATCAGTGGGCCTCAGGCGGGCGGGCTGCCGGATCCAGGTATTCGCTCTCATCGTGGTGGTTTGTCGCCAGCACGAAACGACGATCGCAGTAGGAGCAGTCCACCGCGTCATCCTCGCCCATTTCCAGATAGACCAGCGGATGGCCCAGAGCCCCGCCGCCGCCGTCACAGGCGACACGCTTGGTCGAGACCTCGATCTCTTCGGGCGGGGGGACGATGGCGTCAGAATGGCGGGGAGGCATGGGAAGTCCGGTCCAGTCAGGAAGGCTTTGCCCATTCCTAGAAGGACCGGCTCCGAAGGTCAAACCTGGGGCGTGGACACCGGGCGTCGACCCAGCAGACGGTCCAGCATGGCCTTACGCTTGCGGAACAGGGTCAGGCCCAGGCAGGCTGCGCCGACCCACAGGCCGATCTCACCGACAATGCCCACAGCCGCGGCCAGGATGGCGGCGTGGACCATATCCATATGCCCCATCTTGCCCAGCAGCAGGGCCAGTCCCATGCCGGAATAGCCCAGAACGCAGACGCCCATGGCCGCAAAGCCGATCAGGCGGGTGCGGGTCAGCGGTTTAACAGGCTTGGTCATGGCAGCGCTCCAGCAAGTAAGGTTGTCGTTATGACAAGCACACTAGACATAAAGCGTTTTTAAGTCAAGCATCATTGACGGAAGGTAGCGCACCCTTGTCCCATGCCTTGAAAAACAGCGGAAGGGCCCACCTTGGCGAAGACCCAAACGCGGCCTACCTATGCCGCACGCTTTCGACGTCCCGTCCAGACGATCTGACCTGAGTGATCCGCCTTCATGACCCAGTCCCCTGCCCTGCCCGTCAATGCCATTGAAGTGCAGGGCTTGAAGAAGACCTATGCTGGCAACAAGAAGTCGCCGCCCAAGACGGCCCTGCGCGGGGTCGATCTGATCGTGCCACGCGGCTCGATGTTCGGCCTGCTGGGCCCCAATGGCGCGGGCAAGTCGACGCTGATCAACATCATTGCGGGTGTGGTGAACAAGTCAGAGGGCACGGTGCGGATCTGGGATCGCGACATCGACCAGCAGCCCCGCGATGCGCGCGCAGCCTTGGGCGTGGTCAACCAGGAGATCGTGGCCGACGTCTTCTTTACCCCGCGCGAGGCGCTGGAGGTCCAGGCCGGATTCTATGGGGTGCCGGCCGACGAGCGTCGCTCGGACGAACTGCTGGCGGCCCTTGGCCTGTCGGACAAGGCCAATGCCTATGTCCGCGCCCTGTCGGGCGGGATGAAGCGCCGCCTGATGGTGGCCAAGGCGCTCGTCCACAACCCGCCGGTCCTGATCCTGGACGAGCCGACTGCGGGGGTGGACGTCGAACTGCGCCGCCAGCTGTGGGACTATGTCCGCAAGATCAATGAAGAAGGGGTCACAGTCATCTTGACGACCCATTACCTCGAGGAAGCCCAGGAACTGTGCGACACCATCGCCATCATTAACCGCGGCGAGGTCGTGGTCTGTGAGCCGACCAGTCAGTTACTGCGTCGCCTGGACACTCGCAATGTGGTGGTGACCCCCGAAGAGCCGATGACGGACCTGCCGCAGATCGAAGGCTTCACCGGCACCCTGCGTGCCAACGGGGCTCTGGTGGTGACCTACCGGACCGGCGAATCCAGCGTGGAGCAGGTGCTGGCCGCAGTGCGCCGCGCCGGCGTCACCATCCGTGACATCGCCACCGAGGACCCGGACCTGGAAGACGTCTTCCTGGCCCTGACCTACGGTGACTCTTCCAAACCGGCCCCGACGTCAGACTAGGACAAGGGGCTATCAGGCCTGGCGCTGCTTCCTAAGATAATTAGCCAGCCGAACGCAGGCCTGACACCGACGCCTGCTGCATCACCGGGCGGCTTTGACCACCAGCGGCAATGATGCGATCGATGCGCGCCTTTTCAGCCTTGAAGGCCGCCAGCTCCGAACCGCTGAGGATGGTGCCTTCCTCGGTCTTGATGCCAGCCGGATTGACGCGGCGGCCATTACGCCAGATCTCGTAGTGCAGGTGCGGACCGGTCGACGCCCCCGTGGAACCGACATAGGCGATCACCTGACCCTGCCTGACACGCTGGCCCGCGCGGATGCCCGAAGCATAGCGCGACAGGTGACCGTAGCCGCTTTCCAGACCGTTAGAGTGGCGCACGCGTAGCCAGTTGCCGTAACCGCCCCAGCGACGAGCCTCGACCACAACGCCATCAGCCGGAGCGACGATCGGCGTGCCCGTACCGGCTGCAAAGTCCATACCCTGGTGCATCTTGCGATACCCCGAGATCGGGTGGGTGCGGAAACCGTAGTTGGAACTGACGCGGCGGAAGCTCTGAAGCGGTGTACGCATCATGGCGGTGCGGGTATTCTTGCCGCTGGCGTCAAAATATTCCGCTGCCTTCGCACCGGAGCGCTGGAAGCGGTAGAAGGCGTGACCCTTGAGCTCGGCATAGAGCAGGTCGCCGGTTTCCACCGTGCGGCCCGCCTCGGTAACCTTGCGGTCGAAGACCAGGGTGAACTCGTCCGATGCGCGCACGTCGCGCTGCATGTCGAACTTGTGGGCGAACAGCTGGCTGGCACGACGAACCACGGCCGAGGTAGCCCCCAGCTCCCGGGCGGTCGCCGACAGCGAGCGCTGGACCTTGTCGCGGGCGACGACGGTTTCCTGCGACACCTTCTCGTCGAGGGCGCGCAGACGCAGGGCTCCGTCAAAGCTGCGCGACACGGTCAGTTGGCTGGCCGGTCCGGTGCGCATGGTCAGGCCGATCAGGCGGGCATCACCCATGCCGCCGCGCGGCTTGGAGACCGCAGTTTCGAACTTAAGGCCCGCGCGCATGTCCTTGGGATCGATAGCGCTGGCGATCGTGGCAGCCACGGCGCTGGCCTCTTCGGCACCGACGCCGGTGCGGCGCACAGCCTGCTCGAGGGTTTCACCACGACGAATCTGGACGGCGATAGCTTCGGGAGCGGTCAGTCCCGCCGGCGCACCCGCCACGGCATAGGCCTGGGATTCCAGATAGGCGAACTCTTCAGACGTCAACGACGGAACTTCGGAGGCCTGCGCGGGTTCAAAAGAGCGTCCTGCCATGATCGCAAGGGTCACAGCAGCAGCGGTCGTCAGGAGATGCGGCGCAAGCCGCATGGGCTGGCGGCGCGGATCGAACTGAGCCATCGGTCCCCGGCAATCGACGACGCCAATGCGGCGCCTAACCATTCGAATTATGGACTCGCCGCAAACGGACTGTGCAACGAAGCCTCCACCATAACCCCTAGTTTCAAGCTTGGGAAGCCAGAAGGTTACAATGGTTTAACATGGTCATGGGTGGCTGAATCTATTGCAGCGTTATTCGGTTAATTCCTTATGAATTTTAACCTTGGCCATGGCAGACTAGACTTGAGTAACCTGAAAGCCACGGCCGCGTGATCGATCAGACACAACTGTCCTTTAGACCAAAACTGTGGCGTTGTTACGCGGCCCGCAATTGAACGTCCTGCCCACTTGACCGCGACAAACGAAACCGCTGAACCGTCTCCCGACCGCAAGCCCCGCGCCTCCTTGGCCCGCCGGGTGCTTATGATCGCCCTGGTCGGCCTTCTTATCCTGGCCCTAGCCTTGGTCGCGCTCTATCTGAACCGTCGCCTGGCGGCGCGTGAAATCCTGGTCGGATGGCTGGACAGACGCGGCATCGATGCTGATGTCGAGGTCGAACGCCTTGAGCTGAACGGCTTTGTCGGCAAGATCACCATTGGCGATCCGAACGACCCCCAGGTACGCGTTGACCGGGTGGAAGTGGATTACCAGTTGGGCATGCCCTGGTCCGAGGCCGGGTTGAGCGTGACCCCCAGCCGCATTCGGCTGGTGCGCCCCCTGGCACGGGCCAGCTGGAAACAGGGCATGCTGTCGCTGGGCGCGCTTGATCCGCTGATCGAGGAATTTACCGCTCGCCCGCCCCGGCCTGACAGTCGCGCGCCCCTGGTCCTGATCGAGCGTGGCCAGGCCCTGGTTGATACTGATTATGGCCCCGTGCGCCTGATGGCTGATGCGCGGATCGACAACAGCCGCCTGATCGCGCTCAAGGCTCAGCTGCCCCGGACCTCGCTCAAGAGCGGCCAGACCCTGGGCGAAGCGGTCACCGCCGAGGTGAACCTCCAAACGCGCGGCGATATCGTCAGCCTGGACCTTTCGGGCAGCGCCGGACGGCTGGCTCACGCTGGTCTGGACAGTCAGGGCACGCAACTAACACTGTCGGGCACCCTGCCCTATCCAGATGCGCAAACAAGGCAAAGCCGAGGCCCCGTCGCTCTGACCGGCAAGATCAGCAGCAACCAGATTGCCCAGGGCAGCACCCTTGTGGACGACCTTGACCTGAACCTGGACATCAAGGGCGAGTTGAAGGGCTGGATCGACACCTTCACCTTTACCGGTCAGACCAGCGCCACTGCCACCGCCGATGGGGCCCGGTCAGGCAGCACGCGCGCCGCTGGCGTCACCCTGACCACCCGCAGCAGCCAGTTAACCCTGTCGCGTGAGGCTGAACAGCCGGTGCGCTGGCAGCTGATTGGCCCAACCGATATTGCGGCACAACAAATTCAGACCGACGGCCAGCACCTGACCGGCGTCAGACTGACCGCCGGGTCGGTGTCGGCTGGAGGCTACGGCCAGGCGCTTGAGGTGGAGGGACCGGTCCGGGTCAGGACCGATCGCCTGCGCTCCGGCGACCTGGACCTGCGCCAGCTGAGCGGGCAGATGCGGCTGGATCTGGTGCGCGACGGTGTTACGCGCTTCAGGCTGGACGGCGCGCTCAGGTCGACCGAGGGGAGCTATCGGGGTCTTGGCCCGGCACGGGCAGACGACCTGCCCGAAATCGCGGCCCTGAAACAGTCCATGAGCCGCTTTGCCGTCGATGCGCCGGCCATATCCTTGCGATCCAGCAATGCGGGAACGGAGCTGAACCTCAACCGCGCGGTCGAGATCACCCCGGCCAATGGCGGCAGTCTTATTCTGGCGGCTGGCCAGCATCCCCTGATGGCACTTCAGGCCAACCGGCCCGCCACCGGCGCCCTCCGGATCACCAGTCAGCCGGGCGGCGGCCTTCCCCAGGCCGAAATCGCCATCAGCCGCTGGAGCCAGGTGACCGACGGCCTCGAAGCCGAGATAGAAGGCCAGACCCAGATGGACCTGGGCCCGGCGCGCGGCCTGTCCCTGACGACTCGCGGCACGCTGAGGATGGCGGGCGGGACGACGACCTTCCGCCCGGCTGAATGCCTGCCGCTCAGCATCAGGACCCTGGACTTCGGCAGCAACGACCTGACGGATGTGTCCGGAAATCTCTGCCCCACGGAGACACCACTGCTGGTGATCCAGAACGGCCAGACCCGTCTGGACACCCGACTGGATGCCGTGCGGGCCAATGCGCCATCAGTGGCCGGCGAACTGCGCGACGGCCAGGGCCGGCTGCGGTTCGACGCCCGGGGCTCCGGCGTCAGTCTCAATACCGACATTCACAAACTGAGCCTGCATGACATCAGCGATCCGGCGCGCTTCCGTACCCTGGATGCCACAGGATCGGTCACCCTGGCCGCCAACCAGTGGAAAGGACAACTTGACCTGAGCCGTACAGGCACAGCGGTCGGCCAGTTGCGGCTGGTGCATGATGGCCCCAGCGGTCAGGGCCAGTTGGACATCGAAACACCAGAGCTGCTCTTCACCCAGCTCGGTCTTCAACCGGCAGATCTCAGCCCGCTGGCGGCCCAGATCATCCAGTCGCCGGTCGAAGGCGCGGCCCGGTTCCAGGGACAGTTTGTCTGGAACGACCAGACTACCGCCAGCTCGGGTCAGCTGGCCATCCCGGGCCTCGACTTCGTCAGTCCGGCAGGCAAGGTCCAGGGCCTAAAGGGGATCCTGGACTTCAATAGCCTGAATCCTCTTGCCACGCCCAGCAACCAGCAGGTCCACATTGACCGCCTGGAGACGGTCGTGCCCCTGACAGATCTGAACGTCGAGTTCGCGCTTCAGGATCAGTGGGTCAAACTTGCGGGGGGCACGGTTGATGCCGCAGGAGGCCAGATCACGATCGAGCCCTTCGATGTCCCGCTCAACCCAGACACACCGTGGAACGGGGTCATTGTCATCAATGGCATTCAGCTGAACGAACTGCTCAAGACAGCCAACCTGCAGGACCGGGCCACGCTGGATTCTGTGGTTTCAGGACGCCTTCCCTTTACCTTCACCCCTCAGGAAGGCTGGCGCATCCAGCACGGCACCCTGAAGGCGATTCGCCCCGGTCGCCTGTCCATCGAACCAGAAGTGTTTGATGAACTGGACGCGGGTGGCGCAACTCCGGAGGCCCTGGCACCCAATACCATGCAGGATCTGGCCTATCAGGCGCTTCAGGACCTGGCGATCAGCGATCTGACCGCCGATGTGAACAGTCTGGACAATGGCCGGCTGGGCATTCGCTTCCGTATTCACGGCCGTCACGATCCGCCCCAGCGCGAACAGCTGCGCCTGACCCTGATGGAGCTGATCCGCCGCGACTTCCTGAACAGGAAGCTGAATCTGCCCTCTGATACGCCGATTGACCTGACGCTCGATACGACCTGGAATGCCAACCAGATCGCCTCGGACCTGATGGACTACATCCGACGCGGGGAAAACCCTTGAGATCGGCGTTGCAGTTGTTCAGAACCCGTTCACTCGAGGGCGCGTTAGATAGCCTCGAACCTCAAGACCGTTACGGAGATCGGCCCATGATACGCAAGCGACAGTTTCTTCTGTTCGGCCTTGCCGCTGCCAGCCTTGCCGCCTGCGCGCCGACCGTAAACATCAAGTTCAGTGAGCCCCTGCAGATCTATGCCAAGCTTGATGCCGATATTCGCATCAAGCTGGACCAGGAACTGCAGGACCTCCTGCGCGAAAATCCAAACCTGTTCTGACCACTAGAAAGGGGCTGAACATGAACCATCGCAAGCTTTTCATCGCGGTTGCTGCCGTCGTCGCCCTGGGCGTTGCCGGTGGTGCCGCCCTGGCCCAGACGGCCTCGCAGAAGGCCCTGGTCGATCAGGCCAAGGCTGCGGGCACGGTTGGCGAACAGGCTGACGGCTATCTGGGCGTCCGCACTACGGTCGACGGCGATACCCAGGCTGCCGTAACCGCCACCAACAATGGTCGCCGTCAGGCCTATGCCCGCAGCGCGTCCGAAGCCGGGACCACCGCCGAGGTCGCCGGGGCCCGGATGTTCGAGACCCAGCTTCTGCCCCGTATCAGCACGGGCCAGTGGTACAAGAACGCCTCGGGTCAGTGGGTAAAGCGCTGAGATGAAAGCGAAGCCTGGGTCCCCCCAGGCTTTGCCGGCACATCGGGCCTGCAACCTTTGCAAGGAAAGGGGCCTTAGGTCTCTGTGAGCCTGAGGATATGCGCATGAGCTTCGCTGCCCGAAAATACCTGCCGCCCGTGGCCTCGGCCTTCCTGGCCCTGTCGGTCGCAGTGGGCTGTGGTGAGGCGCGCGACCCCGCGCCCCTGGCCCCAGAACCGCCGCGTGACCTCGCCGGGGTCAATCTGGACGAGCCTTTGCGAGTACTGGGCACCGAGCCCTTCTGGCATCTGGATATCGGCCCCACTACCCTGAACTATCTGAACGCCGACGAAACGCAGCATGTCGCCGATAATCCCGGTCCGGCCCTGCAGGGGGCCAGTGCGGTCTGGGCGACCCAGACCAAGGCGGGCATGCCCCTTAAGATTACCCTGACCCCCATCGACTGTTCCGATGGCATGAGCGATCGCATCTATCCGCTGAGCGCGGAGATTGAGCTGGGCTCAACGCAACTGACCGGCTGTGCCGCAGCCCTGACGGCGCTGGAAAGGGCCGGGGAATCGGGCCGCGTCGAGTAGGCACCACGTCATTGAGGAAACCGTGGCACCGGACTTGCTACGACGACGGGCGGCCGCTTAATCTTTCCCAAAGCGGTGCTATGCCAGATTGCCCGCATGAACCCGGTCCAGACACCCGCTGACATCCGCCCGCTGACGGCCCTGCGCTTCTTTGCCGCCTTCTGGGTCGCGCTCTATACCTTCTGGCCCAATCTGGATGCAGGCTTTGTCCCGCATCTGACCACCAAGGGCTATCTGGGGGTCGAACTCTTCTTCATCCTGTCGGGCTTTATCCTGAGCCACGTCTATCTCGCCGCTTTTGGCGAGAAGCGGTTCGCCTACAGGACCTTCCTGTGGGCTCGGGTCGCCCGGGTCTATCCGCTGCACCTGTTCACCCTGTTCGGCGTCATGGCGCTGGG
>DLIT01000056.1:3184-5630 GCA_002483865.1 Brevundimonas sp. UBA7635 | reverse complement strand
TGGCGGACAGAGAGGGATTCGAACCCTCGATAGAGTTGCCCCTATACACGCGTTCCAGGCGTGCGCCTTCAACCACTCGGCCACCTGTCCATTTCCACGATCGCTGGGCGATCACGCCGCTGGTTGTTGCGGCGGAGGCGTGGCTGATATTACAGCGCGGCCCCCTCGGCAAGCGTTGACTGACACCCCATATGGGGAGAAGTCGCTTTTCGTACCGAATTTCGGAGAAATTCCGCATGTTGTTCCAGAAAACACCCGATATGCCGACCGCCGGGACGGCCCTGCCGGGCCGTGAGGTGCCGTTGGAGACCGACGAGACCCATTTTGTGCGGGGTCATGCGCTGAAGGGGCCACACCCTCAGGGCTTCGAGACGGCGATCCTGGGCATGGGCTGCTTCTGGGGCGTGGAGCGGGTTTTCTGGCAGCTGCCGGGCGTCTGGGTGACCTCGGCGGGCTATGCGGGCGGCTTCACGCCCAACCCGACCTACGAAGAGGTCTGCTCGGGGCGGACCGGCCATGCCGAGGTGGTCCAGGTGGTGTTCGATCCCACGGTCATCACCTACGAAGACCTACTGAAGGCCTTCTGGGAGAACCATGACCCGACCCAGGGCATGCGCCAGGGCAATGACCTGGGCACCCAGTACCGCTCGGCCATCTATACGCTGAACGAGACCCAGCAGGCCCGGGCCGAGGCTTCACGCGACGCCTATCAGGCGGCGCTGTCAGCAGCGGGCAGGGGGACGATCACGACCCAGATCGAGCCGGCCGGTCCCTATTACTTCGCTGAGGACTATCACCAGGGCTACCTAGCCAAGAACCCGGCCGGATACTGCGGCATCGGCGGTACGGGCGTGGTCTGCCCGATCGGCCTCGGCGTCTCGGCCTGAGCATGGACCGGGCGGGGATAGGGGCCCTGTGCCTGTCCCTGCCGGGGGCCGTCCTGGACTATCCTTTCGGCCCCGATGCCGCCGTGTTCAAGGTCGGCGGCAAGATGTTCTGCATGATGGGCCAGCGGCGCGGCGTGTCGTTCAAGGTCTCTGACATGGCCTATCAGATCCTGACCGAGAACGGGCTGGCCCGGCCCGCGCCCTATCTGGCACGGGCCAAATGGGTCAATTTGCCGGATCCCTCGGCCTGGTCCGAAGCGGATCTGGCCGAGCATCTGACGGCCGCTCACGCCTTGGTGGCCAACCGGCTGACCCGCGTGCAGAAGGCAGCCCTGGGGCTGTAGAGGCCGCCTTGCCTAGTCGGGTGTCTTCTGACGGTCAGTCCAGATCTTCATGTTGATGTCCAGCAGGGCCAGGGGCAACGGGCCATCCACCAGCAGGGCATCGTGGAAGGTGCGCACGTTGAAGCGCTCGCCCAGCTCATCCTGGACCTTGGTGCGCAGCTCGCGCAGGCGGATCTCGCCGATCTTGTAGGCCGTGGCCTGGCCCGGGTCGCTGATATAGCGCTGCAGCTCGGTCTCGATGTTGTGCGGCGACAGGGCCGAGTTGTCGCGGAAACAGGCGCGGGCCTGTTCCTCGGTCCAGCCCAGCCAGTGCAGGCCGGTGTCGGCCACCAGGCGGCAGGCGCGCCACATCTCGTAGGACAGGCGTCCGAACCGCTCATAGGCATCGCGATAGATGCCCATCTCCTCGCCCAGGAACTCGGCATAAAGGCCCCAGCCCTCGATGAAGGCGGTGACGTCGGCCCCGCGCCGGTAATAGGGCTGGTCCTCGGCCTCCTGCTGCAGGGCGATCTGCAGGTGGTGGCCCGGCACCGCCTCGTGCACCGTCAGGGCCGGCAGCTCATACAGGGGGCGCTGGTCCAGGCGACCGGTGTTGACGATATAGCCGCCGGCCACGCCGTTCTTCATCGAGCCCGCATTATAGCGGCCGGTCGTATAGGTGGCCTCGATCTCCTGCGGGACCGGGCGCACGCCATAGGGCAGGCGGGGCAGGGTGCCGAACAGGGCGGGCAGGCCGTCATCGGCGCGCTTGGCGATCTCGGACGCCTTTTCCAGCAGCTGTTCGCGGCTGGTGGCATAGAACTGCGGATCGGTGCGCAGGAAGGTCAGGAAGTCGGCAAAATTGCCGCTCCAGCCTGCCTCATGCATTTCGACCTCCATGCGCGCGCGGATGCGGGCGACCTCGTGCTGGCCGATGGCATGGACCTGGTCAGGGGTCAGGTCGGTGGTGGTGTGGCTGCGCACCTTGAAGGCATACAGCGCCTTGCCACCGGGACGGTGGACCAAGCCCGGTTCGACCGGGGCCTTGGGCAGGTAGTCGTTCTGGAGCAGGTCCAGCCAGGCCTGGCGACGGGCGGTGATCGGGCCGACAACCAAGGCCTCGGCGCGCCCGCGCAGACCGGCCTGCACCTCGGGACTGATGGTGTCGGGCAGGACCTTGAACGGGGCCATCAGGACATCGTCCTGGACCGGGGCCTCCAGGTCGCGGCGCGCCTG
>DLIT01000056.1:0-3103 GCA_002483865.1 Brevundimonas sp. UBA7635 | reverse complement strand
TCAGGGGCCGCCTTGAGGCGGGCCAGCCAGGCCTCGGCATCGGCCTGGTTGCTGATGCGGGTCGTCGAGGCCAGGTAGGCAAGCAGCTGGTGCGGGCCGCCTTCGGAATCAAAGGCAAGGCGCGCTGTGTCCAGGTTGATCCGCTCGACCTCGCGCCGGGTCAGGTAGAGGACATAGGCCAGGTTCAGCTTGCCATCATGGTCCAGGTAGTCGGCATTGATCCCCTCGGCCCGGCGGATCAGGCCCTGGAGCTGGCCACGGCGGGTCATTTCGGCCGAGCGGCTGATGTCAGGCAGGCGGGCAAGGGCGTCGCGGTCGCCCTCGAAGCCCGCGCCGATGGGATCACTGACGCGCAGGAAGGCTTCGTAGTCCGACAGCAGTTGCTCCAGGGCGTCCTGGCTACGGGCGGTTTCCCGCGCGACGGCGGCCGGCGACAGGGGCTCTTGCCCATCCTGTGCTTGCGCAGCCGGTGCCGTGGCCAGCATCAGGGCGGCAATAGCGGTCAGGGTCGCTCCGGTCAGCACAGGCCTGAACATGGGGCGGGTCTCCAAAGGATGCGCCCGGAAAAGGTCCGGGCCGTCAGGGCAGGTCAGGGGATGCGGTCACACAGGCTGAAGAACTGTTCGATCCCGGACCGGCCCGAGGGCGTGGCCACATAGGGCTCACGCCCCTGTTCGCCATGGACCGCCAGCCAGCCCAGCTGGCGAAACCGCAGAAAGACCGGGTCAGTTGAAGAGGCCTTGGCCGTCAGATCAAGCCCCTCTCCCAGGGCGGCGGGCTCGGCCTTGGCGGGATAGGTCTCGGTATCGCCGCCCGATTCCAGCTGGATCCGCGGACCGCCGACGCTTTCGGTGGTGTGCAGGATATTCAGCGTGCCGGTGCGAGGCTGGCATGACAGATCCAGCGGCACATCGTCCGTGTCGACCATCCCATAGGCCAGGCTGATCTCTTTATCGTCCTGGTTCAGGTGCCAGTCATAGCCCGCCCTTGGCACAGGGGCTCCGGAACTGGCGAGGGGATCGTGGGTGCTGTCAGTAGTGCTGCACGCGGCCAATATCAGGCCAGAGCCAGCCATCAGCACCAGTGGAAGGGCGCGTTTGTCGCGTGGGGGCATGAAGACGCCTATCCGGTGCACAGATCAGCAAAACGTCGCAGCCGGGGCAGGCTGGCGGGGTCCAGGGTGACTTGGCGCGGTCCGTCCTGGAGCTTCAGGGTCAACTGCCCACTGGCTACGAAAGCACGGAACACCGGCTGGCTGGCGTTTAGCGAGGTTTGCCAGCGATCACCCTGGACCTCGCCCTCGACCTCTTCCTCGATGCGGCCAGAGGCCAGCCGGGCCGGGCCGGGGCCGGTGGCCGCGCTGTTATACTGCGTCAGGCGAACCTGATCCGATCCCGCCTGGCATTCAAAGGTGGTGCGCAGGTGCGGCGTGTCCGGCACCTCATTGGCCAGGACCACCGGGCCGCCATTGGCATAAAGACTCCAGGTCCATCCGTTGTCGGGCGGGACAGGGTCTGCCTGGAACAGCGCCACGGCGACGGCCATGCCGAAAAAAAGATTCATCTATCAGCCCCCGCCTTCATGTCGTGAGGAGTGTGGTCAGGCGTGACGCACGGCGCAATAGCCAAGGAAGTCCCGGACCATCTTCTGTTCGGCCCGGTTTGCAGTCAGGGTTAGGATCTCACCTTCGCTGCGTACCGGCATAACGCCCTCGTAGGCCAGTCCTGCCAGAACCTCGTCATCCATGGCAAGCTGCATTTCCCAGGCCGTCCCCTGGCTCAGGGGATCAATGGCAGCTGGCCCCAGGCTGACAGGTTGCAGGCGCGGGGTGTCGGGCTCGACATCGCCGAACAGGGCCAGCTTGCGGTCACCCGGCGAGCAGGTCAGCATCAGGGCGACCTGGTCGGAATCGGCAAAGCCATAGGCCAGCTTGGCCATCGAACCTTCGTAAAGCAGGTGCCAGCCAGCCCCCGCTTCCTGCGGCTTGCTTGCGACTGAAATATTGGCCTGCGTCGCCATGACCGCGACAGCCAAGGCGAGCGCGGGCAGCATGATCCGTTGCATGGATGCGCCCTCACGTTCGACTGACAAACGCGAGGGGCTTGAGGGAGTTCAGCCCATGACGCCAATTGCGCAAAGTCGTGATCCGACGTGAGCGTGATCGCCGAGTGTTAGGCGAACGGCGGATGGGCGGGCGACGGGCGTTAGAAGGGGCTGAAGCGCTCGACCAGGGCCTGGGCTGCTGGCGTGGCCTGCATCCGGCTGATGTCCCCGCGGCCGCCATAGCTGATGCGGGCCTCGGCGATCTGGGTGTGGGCGATGGTGTTGGCGCTGGAGATGTCCTCGGGGCGTACGAACCCGGCCACGGTCAGCTCGCGCACCTCGCGGTTGGTGCGCACTTCTTGCCGACCCTGGATGACCAGGTTGCCATTGGGCATGACGGCGGTAACCACGGCGGCGATGGTCAGGTTGACCCGTTCCGAGCGGCTGACGCTGCCTGCGCCGGCGGCATTGGCCTCGCCCTCGGTGCCGATCATGTTGGCCGGGTCGAACCCGCCGGGGAAGGCCTTGCCCAGGCTGTTCTCCAGGCCAAAGAAGCTGGTCACCCCGCCCGATGCACTGTTCGAGCGCGAGCGCTGGGTCGAGTTCTGGGTCTGGGCGCGGTCGTTGATGTCGATGTTGACGGTCAGGATGTCACCGACGCGGCGGGCGCGCTGGTCGCCAAAGAAGGAGCGCGAGCCGGTCCGCCACAGACTGTTGGCGCTGGCCGGATTGGCCGAGGGGGCTGGCAGGTAGGCCTGCTCGACCGGAACCAGGGCGGCCGGATAGCCGATCGGGGCCAGTTCAGGACCCTTTACCGCCTCAATGGCCGTGGAACAGGCTCCCAGGCTCAGGGCAGAGGCGGCGACGGCAAGGATAAGGGCTTTACGCATGGCAAGGGGTTCCAAGGCTCTAGCGGGCGGCGAATTGCTGCGGGTGGGCGCGGGCGATCTGGCTCGCGGGGCCGGTCACGGCGCGACCGGGAGATACGGCGACGGCATCGATGGTGCGGCCTGATTGCAGGTTCAGCACCGGCACGGGCTCGCCTGCGGCAGCGTCACGG
>DLIT01000135.1:691-4615 GCA_002483865.1 Brevundimonas sp. UBA7635 | reverse complement strand
AGGCCCACCGAACGCTCGCGCGTGGCCGAATAGACGGCCTGGCTCATGGCGTCGGGCGCGCGGTTGATGAAGTCCTGAAGCACATTGTCGAGGAAGCGCATCAGGTCCTCGACGAAGCGGGGTTCCTCGCGCCATTCTAGGAACTTCTCGGCATTGACCGACGACAGGCAGCAGACGGCGGTCCGCTCCTGGCCCCGGTGGTCCTTGCCGGTGTGCAGCATGATCTCGGCGCACAGGTTCGACTGCTTGACCGACAGGCCCAGGTCGCGCTGGTGCTGGGCCAGCTGGCGGTTCACCGTGTCCGAGAAGATCAGATAGGGCTCGCCCGTCTGCATGCGGATTTCGAGAATCTTTGTCCACAGGGCGCGGGCATCGACGGTCTTGCGCACCTCATTGTTCTTGGGCGAGCGCAGGTCGAACGACTTGCCGTCACGCACGGCTTCCATGAACTCGTCGGTGATCGAGATGCCGTGGTGCAGGTTCAGCGACTTGCGGTTGAAGTCGCCCGACGGCTTGCGAATTTCCAGGAACTCTTCGATTTCCGGGTGGTGGATGTCCAGATAGACGGCGGCCGAGCCGCGACGAAGCGAGCCCTGGGAAATGGCCAGGGTCAGCGAGTCCATCACGCGGATGAAGGGGATGATGCCCGAGGTCTGGCCAGCCCCCTTGACCTGCTCGCCGATAGAGCGGACGCCGCCCCAATAGGTGCCGATGCCGCCACCGTTGGAGGCCAGCTGGACGTTCTCGTTCCAGACGTTCTGGATGCCGTCCAGGCTGTCATTCACGGCGTTCAGGAAGCAGGAGATGGGCAGGCCGCGATCGGCACCGCCGTTCGACAGGACGGGGGTGGCCGGCATGAACCACAGCTTGGACATATAGTCATAGACGCGCTGGGCATGGTCGGCGTCGTCGGCATAGGCCGTAGCGACGCGGGCAAACATGTCCTGGTAGCTTTCGCCCGCCAGCAGGTAGCGGTCTTCCAGGGTCTTCTTGCCGAAATCGGTCAGCAAGGCATCGCGCGATCGGTCCAGCTGCAGGCCGGTGACCACTTTCAGGTCCGGTTTGGTATCGGGATTCGCGGTGGAAACCGCTTTGAAATCTGTCGTCTGCAGAGCTTCGCCGCCAGCCATTTGATCACTGCCCTGAGCAATAACGTTGAAAGTCCGGATACGTCCTGAACACACAAGATATGGTGTCCCACTCCTTACGTCCGGCTACATATACGGGGTCAGAAATAAATTAATTGCTAGCCGTTGACGTCCCAATTTGCGGCGTCGAGTCGAAAAAAATTTGGATCATCAGGGGGTGGTTTTCGGGATAAACCCAGCTTCCCTCGATTAAACAAAGACCTGTGGCGGGCAGGGCGGGAACGGCAGGCGACCTTTGCCGTTAGCGGCCTATGGCTCCGCATCCCACCGCCTTCCTCTCGCGTTTTATTCGTGTGGCCCGATCCGAGGTAGCGGCGGTGATCGCCCTGCTGGTTACGGCCGTCAGCGTCCTTGTCTTTGTCGAGGTCGCAGACGATATGGCCGAGGCCGACGGCCAGGCCTTTGACCTTGCCGTTCTTCACGCTCTTCGCCCCTATGCCGATGACCCGGGCCGCCCCTGGGGCCCGTGGTGGCTGGAGGAGGCGGCAGCCGACCTCACCTCCCTGGGCGGCATTTCGGTGCTGGGCCTGTTCGCCATCATTGCCCTGGGCTTCCTGCTGATTCAGAAGAAGCGGCTCTCGGCGGTGCTGATGGCGCTGGGCCTGCTGGGCGGGGTCGCCCTGAGCGAGGGGCTGAAATCCCTGTTCGAGCGTGAGCGACCGCCCGTGGCCTTTCAGGCGGTCGAGACGCTCAACGCCAGCTTCCCGTCCGGCCATGCCCTGATGTCGACGGTCTTCTACCTGACGATCGGGGTCATGCTGACGCGCGCCTTTCCCAAGCGTCGGCTGAAGGCCTATGCCCTGGGGTGTGGCATCACCATTGTCCTGCTGATCGGCCTGACCCGCATCTACCTGGGGGCACACTGGGCGACGGATGTCTTTGCAGGGTGGAGCGTGGGGGCGGCGTGGGCCATGGTCCTGTGGCTGCTCGCCTATGTGGTTGAGCGACGCCAGCGCCTCCATCAAGCCCCACTTCAGGACCTGCCCTCGACCAATGTCTAGCCACCCCGGGTTTCGAGGTTCGCTAGGATCGCCGAAAAGAGGGAGCTGACATGACTGATGCCTATGCTTCGGCCTATGCCGAACGCCTGATGTCGCCGCGTGAGGCAGCAGCCCTGATTCCCTCGGGAACCCGGATGGCCATGGCGTTGGGCGTCGGTCAGCCGCCGGCGATTCTCAAGGCTCTGGCGGAGCGGGCCGAGGCAGGCGCGGTCGAGGGCATCAGCCTCTATTATCTTTTGTCGACCGCGATCTCGGGCGACACCATCCTCAAGCCCCATCTGACCGAACGCATCCGGCCCTACAGCCTGTTTCACGGGGCCATCGAACGGGCCCTGGACAAGCAGGGCGCAGCCGAGGGACGCCAGATGGTCTGGTTCGTGCCCAGCAGCTTCCAGCAGGCCCCGCGCGTCATGATCGACGCCGGTGTCGACACTCTGGTGGCCACGGTCTCACCTATGGACGATGAGGGCTATTTCAGCCTGGGCACCAATGCCGACTATGCCCTGCCGGTGGCCAGGCAGGCCCGCCGCGTCATCCTGGAAGTCAATCCCCGGATGCCGCGCGTGTTCGGCGACTGCCGCATCCACCTGTCCCAGGTGACGGCCCTGGTCGAGAATGACGTGCCCCTGCTGGAGGCCGGCAAGGCGGCCCAGCAGCCGCAGGATATCGCCATAGGCCGCATCATCGCCGGCCTGGTCGAGGACGGCTCGACCCTGCAGATGGGCATCGGGGCCTTGCCGGATGCCGTCTGCGCGGCCCTGATGGACCACGCGGACCTGGGGATTCACACCGAAATGCTGACGCCCGGCCTCGTCGAATTGATGCAGGCAGGGGTGATCAACAATGCGCGCAAAAGCCTCCATCCGGGCAAGACGGTTTTCGCCTTCTCGATGGGCAGCCGGGCCACCTATGACTTCCTGGACGAGAACCCGGCGTTGGAGGCCCACCCGGTGGACTACGTTAATGATCCGGCCGTCATTGCTCGTAATGATCGGATGGTCTCGGTCAATGCCACGCTCCAGGTCGATCTGTTCGGTGCCTGCTGCTCGGAGTTTTTGAACGGGCAACAGTATACGGCAGCGGGCGGCCAACTCGACTTCGTGCGCGGGGCCACCGCCGCGCGGGATGGCAAGTCCGTCATCGCCTGCCATTCGACGGCGGCCAAAGGCAAGGTGTCCCGCATTGTGCCCCGTCTCGACGGGCCGGTCACGACGCCCAGGAACGATGTCCACTACATCGTGACCGAGCACGGCTGGGCCAACCTGCGGGGCCTGACGACGGACCAGCGTGCGCGCGCCCTGATTGGCCTGGCTGACCCTGCCTTTCGTGAAGACCTGACGCGTCAGGCGACCGAAATGGGCCTCCTGTAGGCCAGCTACCGCTGGACCTGCCGTTTCCGGCCCGCCGGACTAACCTGCTTCATATTGATAGGGTGACGGACGAAGACACCATATCTTGTGGGCTAACGGCAAATTTGATCGGCTTTATGCCCAGGACCCGCTTGGCACCGAGGCCAGTCCGACGCATGGTGCCGCCAACCTCTTCCGTTCAGACCCAGGTCCTTTCGATGAACGCGCACTCCACGATCATTCAACCCGGCCAGGCGGGTCTGCTGGTGCCCTCGGCGGCCTACAAGCCTTTCCGCTATCCGTGGGCCTTCGACATGTGGAAGAAGCAGCAGCAGGTCCACTGGATGCCCGAAGAAGTGCCGCTGGGCGAGGACGTCAAGGACTGGTCCAACAATCTGACGGACAGCGAGCGCAACCTGCTGACCC
>DLIT01000135.1:0-458 GCA_002483865.1 Brevundimonas sp. UBA7635 | reverse complement strand
AGGCATCATCAAGCTGTATCATGCCTTCAATAAGGAAACCGGGGCCGTCACCAAGGCCGTGGCCGACGATATCGTCGACTGCTGCAAGACGGTGGTGGACATGGAAGACAAGTTCATCGACCTGGCCTTTGAGATGGGGCCCGTCAACGGCATGACCCCATCGGACATCAAGCAGTACATTCGCTTCATTGCCGACTGGCGCCTGCGTCAGTTGAAGCTGCCCGAGGTCTATGGTGTGGCGGAAAACCCGCTGCCCTGGCTGCAGTCCCTGCTGTCGGGTGTCGAGCACGCCAACTTCTTCGAGGCCCGCGCCACCGAATATTCCAAGGCCGCGACCCAGGGGTCGTGGCACGGTGCCGATGGCGTCTGGGACAGCTTCGATTCCCTGATGAAGAAACGCGCCGAGGCTCCCCAGGGCTAAAGCCTTGGCTGATCGTCCGATCAAGGTCGCCCTGCAT
>DLIT01000032.1 GCA_002483865.1 Brevundimonas sp. UBA7635 | reverse complement strand
TGCAACCCGGCCATCGGCGGCCTGGGCAAGGGGCACCTGGTACGTGAGATCGACGCCCTGGATGGCCTGATGGGACGCCTGGCCGATGTCTCGGGCATCCAGTTCCGCCTGCTGAACCGCTCCAAGGGTGCGGCGGTTCGCGGCCCGCGCAGCCAGATCGACCGCAAGCTCTATCGCGAGGCCATGCAAGCCGAGCTGGCCGACTATCCGAACCTCAGCCTGATGGGCTCGACGGCTGAAAGCCTGATCCTGGACGGCGAGCGTGTCGTGGGCGTGGTGACGGGCGAGGGAACGACCCTCCGCGCCGGGGCTGTGGTCCTGACGACCGGCACCTTCCTGAACGGGGTCATCCACCGCGGCGACCTGCGCATCCCGGCTGGGCGTTATGGCGAGGATCCCTCGACGGGCCTGGCCGCCAGCCTGCATTCGACCAAGCTGATGATGGGGCGGCTCAAGACTGGCACCCCAGCGCGGCTGGATGGCCGCACCATCGCCTGGGACCGCCTGGAGATGCAGGCGGCCGACAATGAGCCGGTGCCCTTCAGCTTCATGACCGACCGGATCGAGGTGCCCCAGATTGCCTGCGGCATCACCCATACGACCGAAGAAACCCACCGGATCATCGCCGACAACCTGGGTGAAAGTGCCGTCTATGGCGGCCGCCTGTCGGGTCGAGGGCCGCGCTATTGTCCCTCGATCGAGGACAAGGTGGTTCGATTTGCCGACAAGACCAGCCACCAGGTCTTCCTGGAGCCGGAGGGTCTGGATGACCCGACCGTCTATCCCAATGGCATCTCGACCTCGGTCTCCGACGCGACCCAGATGGCTTTTCTGCGCACCATGCCGGGGCTGGAGAAGGTCGAGGTTTTCCGGTTCGGCTATGCCATTGAATATGACTATGTCGATCCGCGTGAGCTGACCCCGACGCTTGAGGTCAAGAAGCGTCCCGGCCTCTATCTGGCGGGCCAGATCAACGGCACGACCGGCTATGAAGAAGCAGGTGCCCAAGGGCTGATGGCTGGGCTAAACGCTGCGCGCGCGGCTTCCGGATCGGATCCCCTGATCCTGGGTCGCGACCAGGCCTATATCGGTGTGATGATCGACGACCTGGTGACCAAGGGCGTGACCGAGCCCTATCGCATGTTCACCAGCCGGGCTGAGTATCGTCTGACCCTTCGCGCCGACAACGCCGACCAGCGGCTGACACCCCTGGGTATTCAGACGGGTATCGTGGGATCAGAACGGGCAAAGACGTGGACGGCCAAGGCCGCTGACCTGGCTTCGGCGACCGGTGTTTCACGTGAAGCCAACTTCACGCCCAAGGAGGCCGGGGCCCTGGGCATTACCGTCAATGCCGACGGCCAGCGCCGCTCTATCCGGGACCTTCTGTCCTTCCCGGGCGTCAGCCTGGACCAGTTTGTCGCCGTGCGTCCCGAGATCGCCCAGTGGTCGCCCGCGATCCGCGAGCAGATCGAGATTGAGGCCGTCTATGCCGGCTATCTGGACCGTCAGGCCCAGGACGCCGAGGCCCTTCGGCGCGAGGAGGGTCTGAGTCTGCCAGCCAATCTTGATTATGTCGCCATCGGGGGCCTGTCCAACGAGATCCGCGAGAAGCTGTCGATGGTGCGGCCCCTGACGCTTGGTCAGGCCGGGCGGATCGAGGGCATGACGCCGGGTGCCCTGACGGCCCTGTTGGCCCACGTGAAGAAGACCGCGGCCGTGGCCGCCGATGCAGAGACGATCGTCGCGTGAGCCTGGACCCCATCGCCCAATTCCGTGAGCAGGCCAAGGCCACGGACCAGCAGATTGCTGACCTAAGCCGCTTCCTGGAAATGCTGACCGAGGTCAATGAGGTAATGAACCTGGTTGGTCCGGCATCCATCCCCGACTTCTGGAACCGTCATGCCTGGGATAGCGCCCAGCTGCTGGATCTGGAGCCTCGGGCCCTGACCTGGGCCGATCTGGGGGCAGGGGCCGGCTTCCCCGGCGTGGTCCTGGCCATCATGCTGAAGGGTCGCGACGGGGCGCACGTCTGGCTGATCGACAGCCTGGGCAAGCGTTGCCGCTTCCTGCAGCAGGTGGTCGACGCCCTGGACCTGCCCGCCACCGTGATCAATGGTCGTGCCGAAGATCAGTCGGTAGCCGTTGAGGTCGTAACGGCCCGCGCCGTCGCGCCGATGGATCGGCTGCTGGCTTATGCACAGCCCTATTTCAAACGCGGTGCAAAAGGCCTGTTTCTGAAGGGCGAGAAGGCGGAAGCCGAGTTGCAGGAAGCGGCCAAGGTCTGGCATCTTGATAGCCAGCTGACGGTTTCGCGGAGTGACCCTCGCGGGCGTCTCGTTCAGATTCGGAGTGTCCGCCGTGCCCGTTGACCACGACCTTTCGACCAATCTGAAGCCGACGCGGGTTCTGGCCGTGTCGAATCAGAAGGGCGGGGTAGGCAAGACCACGACGGCGATCAACCTGGGCACGGCCCTGGCCGCCATTGGCGAAAAGGTCCTGATTGTCGATATGGACCCGCAAGGCAATGCCTCGACCGGCCTGGGTGTTCCACGTGAAACACGCAAGGTCACCATCTATGACGTGGTCGTCGACGGGCGCAGCATAGATGATACCGCTGTCGAGACGGCAGTGCCGGGCCTGTTCATTGTCCCGGCCGATGCCGACATGTCGGGCGTCGAGATCGAGTTAAGCCAGGCGGATCGTCGCTCCTATCGCCTGCGCGATGCCCTGGCGGCTCAGGGCGGGGCAGGGCATTCCCGGTATGACTACGTCCTGATCGACTGCCCACCCTCGCTGAACCTTTTGACCCTCAACGCCATGGCTGCGGCGGATGCCGTTCTGGTGCCCCTGCAGTGCGAGTTCTTTGCCCTGGAAGGCCTGACCCAGCTGATGCGGACCATCGACATGGTCAAACACAGCCTGAATCCGGCACTGGAAATTCAGGGGCTGGTCCTGACCATGTATGACCGACGCAATGCCCTGTCGGGCCAGGTGGCTGCCGATGTTCGCAGTCACTTTGGGGACAAGGTTTATGAAAGCGTCATTCCCCGGAACGTCCGCGTCTCCGAGGCACCCTCCTATGGCAAGCCCGCGCTGATCTATGATCTGAAATGCTCGGGCAGTCAGGCCTATCTGCAACTGGCGCGTGAGCTGGTGGCGCGTGAGCGCCAACGGCGTCAAGCCATCGCCGCCTGATCGGCGGCTCCTGGTTAGAAGTAGAACGGAAACAAGATCTTGTCCGAACGTCAGCGTGGTCTGGGCCGGGGCCTTTCGGCTCTTCTGGGAGAAAATGTCGCCGAGAGCGCACCGGTCAATGGTGAGGCGCAGCCGTCGGGCGTGCGCTCGGTGCCTATCGAGACGCTGAAGCCGAACCCGGACCAGCCGCGCAAGCAGTTCAGTGCCGAGAGCCTGGAAGAGCTGACCGCCTCGATCCGTGACAAGGGTGTGCTGCAGCCGATTCTCGTGCGGGCCCAACCGGGTCAGGAAGGCGTCTGGCAGATCATCGCGGGCGAACGCCGCTGGCGCGCGGCCCAGGCCGCCCGGCTTAAGATGGTGCCCGTCATTGAGCGACCGATGAACGACGTCGAGGTAATGGAGGTGGCCATTATCGAGAACGTGCAGCGCGCGGACCTGAACCCGGTCGAGGAAGCCCTGGCCTATGGCTCGCTAATGTCGCGCTTTGGGCGTACCCAGGATGCCCTGGCTGGTGTGGTCGGCAAGAGCCGCAGCCACGTGGCCAATACCATTCGCCTGCTGCAACTGCCCGATGCCGTGCTGAACCACGTCATGGAGAACCGCCTGACCGCCGGTCACGCACGGGCCCTGATCACAGCCCCTGATCCTGAGGCCATGGCCGAACAGGTTATTTCAAAAGGTCTGAATGTTCGTCAGACCGAAGCCTTGGCCCGCAAGGCGGTCGAGGGACCAAAGAAGACCAAGGCCCGGCCCGGCCATACCGGCGAAGGGGCTGCTGATGTGGCCGCTCTGGAACAGGATCTAGCCGACGCCCTGGGTCTTAAGGTGGCCCTGTCGGACAAGGGCGGCAAGGGTGAGATCACCATCAGGTACGACACACTGGAACAGCTGGATGATCTCTGCCGCCGTCTTATGCGCGGCTGATCCCGTCTGATGGACCTTGCAAGGCCCGCTCCGGCAAACGGGGCGGGCTTTCGTCTTTCGGGCCCCACCGTCGCGCCTTCGTGATAGGGTGACGCGATGACCGACAGCTCTGACAAATCCGCGGCGACCGAAGCCCTGAAACGCGCCCTAGCGGCCAAGAAGGCGGGCAGCCAGCCCGGTCCGGCCGGGACCAAGGGGGGCGCGCGCGGGGCTGAGAAATCCATGCAGCGCCAGGCGGCGGCCATGAACAAGCCGGCCTTCCGAAAAGCTTCAAAGCGCGGCTGACCTGAGGGCCTAGAGCCCCATGCGGCGGGCCCGGGCCGATATTTCCAATAGCAGTCGTTCTGCGATCAGGGCCTCTGGCATGCCGGTTGTCTTGGTGGCGACGTCGGCGGCATTGACACTGTCCTGCACCTCATCCAGCACTTCCAGACGCCAGGCGCGGGCCTGGCG
>DLIT01000031.1:17994-21081 GCA_002483865.1 Brevundimonas sp. UBA7635 | reverse complement strand
GTTCGGCGTCATGGCGCTGGGACTGGTCGCCGTGGCGGTGGGCATCAGCATCGACGCCAATGTGCTGAGCTGGGAGACCCTGCCCGCCCACCTGTTGCTCCTCCATGCCTGGGGCCTTGTCGGCGAGGCCGGCTGGAACCATCCGTCCTGGTCCATCTCGGCCGAGTGGCTGGCCTATCTGGCCTTCCCTGTCTTTGCTGCCGCAGCCTGGGCCTTGCGCGAACGGCCTTGGGCGGCGGTTGGCCTGACCGCGACCGGCATGGTGGCCACCTATCTGATGTTCGAGCGACTGACCGGCTCGCTCCTGACCCTGGCAACCTTCCACTGGGGAGCCTTGAGGATCATCCCCTGCTTTGCCTATGGCTGCGCCCTCTATCTGGTCTATCGCCGCGCGCCGTTGCCCCAAGCCTGGCTGCTGGCCCTGGCGGCTGCCGCGGTCATGCTGGCCAGCGCTTCGAGCCTGGTGTGGGACGGGATCACCGTCCTGGCGTCCGGCCTGCTGATCCTGGCCCTGGCCTCGGTGCCCAAGGAGAAGGCGGGAATCCTGGGCTCACGCCCGGCCGTCTACCTGGGCGAGATCAGCTATGCTCTCTATATGGTCTGCGCGCCGTGGCAGATGCTGGCCGTCAACCTCGCCGCCCGCGCCAGCGGGGCCGAGGACAAGGCCCTGCCCCTGGCCTGGTGGCTGGCCGTCATGGCCGGTCTGATTTTGGCCGCGGCCCTCACCTATCAGATCATCGAGCGACCGGCCCGCACCTTCCTGCGAGGCCTGGCCCGGACAGGCCCCCGATCCGTCTCGTCTGTGGATCAAACGTCGAAACAGTTGGAAACGGTTCTTCAACCTTCTGAGCCTATCAGTTAAGACTTGGTCCGCGTTTAGTCGGGAGCACGCCAGATGATGAAACGGCTCACAGCCGCCGCAGTAGCGGCGTCCCTGGGATTCTTCGCCCTCAACCCCGCACCGGCACAGGCTGATCCCTATTGGCAGTGTGTCACCTTCGCCCGCATGTTCTCGGGCATCCAGATCTTCGGCGATGCCTGGACCTGGTGGCGCCAGGCGGTCGACAAGTTCCGCACCGGCAAGGCCCCCGAAACCGGCTCTGTCCTGGTCTTCCAGCCGACTGGTCGTATGGACAAGGGTCACGTGGCCGTGGTCTCCGACATCCTGACCGACCGCGTCATCCGCGTGACCCACGCCAACTGGGGCGGCAGCCGCGGCAAGGTCGAGGAAAACGTCACCGTCGTTGACGTCTCGCCCGAAGGCAACTGGAGCCGGGTCAAGGTCTGGTACAACCCGATCAACGCCCTGGGCACCACCGTCTACCCGACCTATGGCTTTGTTTACAAAAGCGCATCCGAAGGCCTTGAGAACGGCCGCCAGATGGCCAGCCACGCCCTGGCCGCGACCGGCGCCAACAACTGATTGATCGCTGAGGTCTGGCCCTTCAGCCCGTAAGCGGCGATACAGGGCCATGACCGCGAACACCGACATCCGTGGCCAGGCCATTGAAACGGCCCGCCATGAGCCCGACGGCATCACCTATGCCGGCTATCTCTCGCTTGATGTCCTGCTGAGCGCCCAGAACCCGCGCTCCAGCCAGCATGACGAAATGCTCTTCGTCATCATCCACCAGACCAAGGAACTGTGGCTCAAGCAGATCCTGCACGAGGTGGCCCTGGCCCAGAGCCTGATCCGCGACGGCGACCTGGTCCCGGCCTACAAGTCCCTGGCACGGGTCAGCCGCATCCAGTCGGTCATGACCCAGAGCTGGGACATCCTGGCCACCATGACCCCGTCCGACTATCTGAAGTTCCGAGGCGACCTGGGGGCTTCGTCCGGCTTCCAAAGCGACCAGTTCCGCCGGCTGGAGACCATGCTGGGCCTGAAGGACCCGCGCTTCCTGCGCTTTCACGTGGAACGTCCCGAGGCCCATGCGGCGCTGAAGGCGGCGATGGAGGGCCCCTCGGTCTATGACGACGCCCTGCGCCAGATGAAGCTGCATGGCCTGGACATCCCGGACGAGGTACTGAACCGCGACGTGGCGAGCCAGTATGAGCCCCACCCCGGCGTCGAGGCGGCCTGGCTGGAGGTCTATCGCGACACCCAGAAATGGTGGCCGCTCTACCAGCTGGCCGAGAAGCTGGTTGACCTGGACGATGCCCTGCTGACCTGGCGGCACAAGCATATTGTGACGGTCGAGCGGATCATCGGCCGCAAGATGGGCACAGGCGGCACCGATGGCGTCGGCTATCTGGTCGAGCCCCTGAAACGCCGCTGCTCCCCCGAGCTGTGGAGCCTGCGCCCCCGCCTCTAGGGCCACCAAATGGCCGCCTTGCCGCCCCCTGGCCGCCGCGCAACCTTAGCGCCAGGCACGGGTTTTATCCGGCGGTGGGTGAACAACGGAGACCCGACATGGCCCAGGGTAATAGTCACGACGTCAAGGTTCTGAGGGACCTGGCGCAGCATCTGTCTGACAGCGCCTCCGGCTATCGCGATGCGGCCGAGGAGGCCCAGAACACCCGGTATGGCCAGTGGTTCGAGGCGCGCGCGGCCGAGCGCCGGGCCATGGCCCAGAACCTGCGCACTGAGGTGACCCAGCGCGGCGGCAGCCTGGAGGACGACGGCTCGATCCTGGCCAAGGCCCAGCGCGCCTTTTCCGACATCCGGCACGCCCTGCTGCGCCGCGACGCCTCGGTCATCGACGCCATCGAGAGCAGCGAGGACGGGCTCAAGGCCCGCTTCCAGGCCGCCATAGACGACCAGGGCCTGTCGGCCACCACGCGCGAGACGCTGCGCCGCTGCCACGCCCAGATTTTGGCCGTCCACGACCAGATGAGCGCGCTGAAGCACAGCCTGGAAAGCCAGCGCGACGCCGACAATCCCCTCTATCCCCGCTGATCCAGCGGTCAGCGAACCGGCACGAAAAAAGGCCCCGGTGATGACACCGGGGCCTTTCTCTATTCGACCAGAAGGTCTGGGCCTGGGCCCGGAACTCAGGCTTCGGTCTTGTCTTCGGCAGCGCCGGTGGTCGGCACGGCGACCTTGCGGGCGGTCTGACGCTCGGCGATACGGGCCGACTTACCGCG
>DLIT01000031.1:15524-17971 GCA_002483865.1 Brevundimonas sp. UBA7635 | reverse complement strand
CGACGAACGACACCGCGACGCTTGACTTCGATCGAGTCAACATTCGGCGACAGGATCGGGAAGCGACGCTCGACCCCTTCACCGAAGGAAATCTTGCGGACCGTGAAGGTCTCGTTGATGCCACCACCATCACGGGCGATGCAGACGCCTTCAAAGGCCTGGATACGCTCGCGCTCACCTTCCTTGATGCGCACGTTAACGCGCAGGGTGTCGCCGGGCTGGAAATCCGGAATGGTCTTGCCTTCAAGCAGGCGGGCTTTTTCTTCGGCAGCGAGTTGCTGAACAATGTTCATTTCATTTCTCCGGAGCTTGTTTGCTCTTTACCTGTAAGTTGGCGAGATGCTGCTCCCAGAGGTCCGGGCGCCGCTCCCGCGTGGTTAGTACCCGCTGTTCCTGACGCCATTTGGCGATCTTCTTATGATCGCCCGACAGCAGGACCTCGGGAATCTCGTGCCCCTCGAACGTCCGCGGCCTGGTGTACTGCGGATGTTCAAGCAGGTTGTCCTCAAAGCTCTCGGACGACAGGCTTTCGGCCGCACCCAAGACCCCCGGAACTAACCGGACGCACGCCTCGATCGCCACCATGGCCGCCGCCTCGCCACCGGCAAGGACCGCGTTTCCGACGGAGACCTCGTCGAACCCGCGCGCATCAAGTACCCGCTGGTCCACCCCCTCAAAACGGCCGCACAGCACGACGATACCGTCGGCCTTCGCCCATTCCTTGACTCGCGCCTGCGTCAGGGGCCGACCGCGTGCGCTCATGTACAAAAGCGGCCGGGGAGGACCTTCAAGGCTGTCTAGAGCCCTGGCCACCACGTCCGCCTTGAGTACCTGACCCGGACCGCCACCCGCAGGGGTGTCATCCAGGAAGCCGCGCTTATCTTCGGAAAACGCGCGAATGTCCAGCGTTTCCAGATCCCACAGTCCCTTCTCGCGCCAGGCGGTGCCGATCAACGAAACGCCGAGCGGGCCGGGAAAGGCCTCGGGGAACATGGTCAGGACGGTAGCGGTAAAGGGCATGGTGGCGGCTCATACCACAAAGCCCCTCCGGCTCCATCCCTGCGGCCGCTTCCTCCGTCACCCTCCCGTCAAGCCGGAGGATGACGAAGGTGAGGCTTCTACTTCGTCGCGCCGCCGCCCCGAGCGATCCAGGCGTCGACCTGCTCCTCAAGAATGTCCAGCGGCACGGCCCCCGATCCCAGCACCACGGTGTGGAAGTCGCGGATGTCGAACCTGTCGCCCAGAGCCTCTTGGGCCTTGCGGCGCAGTTCAAAGATCTTCAGTTCGCCGATCTTGTAGCTGGTCGCCTGACCCGGATTGGTGATGTAGCGCTCGGTTTCCTTCTGGATGTCCCGTTCCGACAGCAGGGAGTTCTGGCGGAAATAGTCCATCGCCTGTTCACGCGACCACTGCTTGGCATGCAGGCCGGTGTCCAGCACCAGGCGCACGGCGCGCCACAGCTCGGTCGAGAGACGGCCGAAGTCCGAATAGGGATCCTGATAGAAGCCCATTTCCTTGCCCAGCTGCTCTGCATAGAGGCCCCAGCCTTCGGAATAGACGCCATAGCCGCCAAAGCGGCGGAAGGACGGCACGCCCTCAAGCTCCTGGGCGTAGGCGATCTGGAAGTGGTGGCCCGGCGCGCCCTCGTGATAGCTGATGCCCTCGATCTGGGGCTTCAGCACCTGGGTCATGTCCGACAGGTTGACGTAATAGATCCCGGGACGCGAGCCGTCCGGGGCCGGACGGTTATAGAAGGCGATCGAGGCGGTGGCTTCGCGGAAGGGCTCGACCGCACGAACCTCCAGCGCCGCCTTAGGCAGGGTCGAGAACCACTGCGGCGCGACCGCCATCACCTGGGCGATGAAGGCGCGGGCGTCGGTCAGGTACTGCTCCTTGCCCTCGGGCGTGTTCGGATACTGGAATCTCGGATCCGTCTTCAGGTGGGCGAAGAAGTCCTGCAGGCTGCCGGTAAAGCCGACCTGTTCCTTGATCTTCTCCATCTCCGCCTGGATGCGCGCCACCTCGGCCAGGCCGATATCGTGGATCTGGTCGGCGCTCAGGTCCGTGGTGGTCGAGAGCGTCAGCCGGGCATTGTAATAGGCCTCGCCGTCCGGCAGCCGCCAGACACCGGCATTGCTGTCAGCCTTGGCCTGGGCCTCGGCCAGGGCAGCCAGGACCGTCTCATACCCGCGCTTGTAGGGACCCGTCAGGGCCTCGCGCGCCGAGGCCAGAAGGCGGTCCTTGACGGCCGGGTCGGCGTCGAGCCCTTTGACCTTCTTCTGGAAATCGGCCCAGATCGGGTTGCTGCCGCTGTCCTCGAACGGGACGCCCGAGATCACGGCGCGGGTGTTGTCAAAGCTGGGCTGGAACACGAACTGGGGCGAGACGATCCCCTTGGCAGTGCGCTCGCGCAGGGTTTGGGCCACCTGGCCCAGGTAGCGCTCGAC
>DLIT01000031.1:6163-15274 GCA_002483865.1 Brevundimonas sp. UBA7635 | reverse complement strand
TGCTGCGGGCTGAGCGCCAGGCGGTCGTTGAAGGCCTTTTCGAAGAAGGCCGCCAGGCGCGCGTCCTCGCTCTCGGCCTGGCTGGCGGCCGGGGCCGGGGCCTGGTCGGTCATGGCGACAGCAGGCGCAGCGGCGCACAGGGCCAGAACCGCAGCGGACGAGATCAGAAGACGACGCATGAAAAACCCCTCACCTTGAAAGGGCACAGTTTTTCCGAAGCCGGACCATTAGGCAAGCAGCCGGAGCAATTCCTTGCACCTAATGCAAAGACGGGTCGGTTCGGGCGTCGCCGTTTCTGTCTAGCCAGCCCGCAGCTGGCTGATCGTCCGGCCCGGCGCGATCTGCTCGGCCTCGGTGACCAGATGGATCAGGGCCGGCTGGCCGGTCGCGGCGGCCTCGCGCGCGGCCTGGAGGGCGGCGGGGAAGGCGTCGGTCGTCTCGACCCGCACGGCAAAAGCCCCAAAGGCCTCGGCATACTTCACGAAGTCGGGGTTCTTCAGGTCCGTGGCGATGACGCGCGCCGGATATTCCCGCTCCTGGTGCATGCGGATGGTGCCAAAGGTGCCGTTGTCGACCACGACGACGACGACCCCCAGGCCATACTGGGCCGCGGTGGCCATCTCATTGGCGCTCATCATGAAGTCGCCGTCACCGGCGATGCAGACCACCTCGCGGTGGGGGTGGACGGCCTTGGCACCGAGCGCTGCCGGATAGCCATAGCCCATGGCACCCGAGGTGGGGGCCAGCTGGGTGCGGCGGGCCTGGTGTCGGTGGAAGCGATGCAGCCAGGCAGCAAAGTTCCCGGCACCGTTGGTCAGGATGGCATCGCGCGGCAGGGCCTCGGCCAGGTGGGCAATGACCTGGCTCATGTTGACCGCGCCCCCCGTCTCGATGGGGCTGGAGAAGGCGATGAAGTCGGCGTGGGCGGCCTGGGCCTCGTCATGCCAGGTCCGGCCCGGCTCGATCTGCGACAGGGCCAGGGCCGCCAGAGAATTATCCGCCGCCGCCGACAGGGCCGGGGCCCAGACACGGCCCAGTTCCTCCGCCCCCGGATGGATGTGGATCAGGGTCTCGGCCGTGCGGCTGCGATCCAGAAGCGTATAGCCCTGGGTCGGGTTCTCGCCCAGACGCGCGCCAATGGCGATGATCAGATCAGACGCCTTCACCCGCTCGACCAGGTGCGGGTTCACCCCCAGGCCCAGGTCACCGGCATAGGCCGGGTGGTCGTTAGCTATCAGGTCCTTGCGGCGGAAGGACAGGGCCAGCGGAAGCCCCAGCCCCTCAGCCCAGCCGGACAGGGCCGAGGCCGCCTCATCGCTCCAGCCCGATCCGCCCAGGACCAGAAGCGGGCGCTCGGCTTTGGCCAGGCGTGCGGCGACCTGTTGGACGAAGGCGGGGTCCAGGGCCGAGCGCGCCGGGGTGACCGGACGCACCGGTGCAGGGCCGCCTTCTTCGTGCAGGATGTTTTCAGGCAGGGCCACGACCACCGGACCCATACGCCCTTGAAGTGCCGTGGCAAAGGCCCGCTCCACCACCTCGACGGTGCGCTGGGGGCTTTCAATCTCCGTCGCCCATTTGGCCAGGCCGCCGAACACCTCGCGGTAGTCCACCTCCTGGAAGGCCCCGCGACCGCGATCGGTCAGGGCAATCTGGCCAACAAACAGGATCATCGGCGTCGAATCCTGATGGGCCGTATGGACGCCAATCGAGGCGTGGGTGGCCCCAGGGCCGCGCGTTACCATGCAGATGCCCGGCTTGCCCGTCAGTTTGCCATAGGCCTCCGCCATGTTGGCGGCCCCGGCTTCGTGGCGGCAGACAATGACCTCGATCTGGTCGCGCACATCGGCGAGGGCATCCAGTACCGCCAGATAGCTTTCGCCCGGAACACAGAAGACCTTATCCACCCCGTTCATCACCAGGGTATCGACAAGACGGCGGGCGGCGTTGGCTGAGGCTTGCGTCATAGGTTCGCCGTTAGCAGATTGCACCCTGACTTGACCACGGTCACCGTGGTCATCCAACAGCCGTCAACCATTTTCGGGGATTTCTCACATGCGCAAGCTTCTTGCCCTCGGTATCATCGCCGCAGCCCTGGCCACCTCGGCCTGCAATACCATCGAAGGTATAGGCCGCGATGTCTCCGCCGCCGGTAAGGCCGTGACCTCCAGTTCACAATCAGCGCGCAGTTGATCCGGCCCCGGCCCGGGCGGCTCGCCAGTAGCCGCTCCCAGAGAGCCGCTCAGGCCTCGCGCTCGTAGGTCACGCCCGTCAGATAAAGCCCGTCTGACGGGGCCACGGGACCGCAGCGCCGCCGATCGGCTGCTTCCAGCGCGGCCCGGAAATCATCAGGTGACCAGCGGCCCAGCCCGACCTCTACCAGAGAGCCGGTCATCGAGCGGACCTGGCGGTGCAGGAAGCTGCGGGCCTCGAACACCAGATGAACCTCGTCGCTCAACCGGCTGACGCGGGCCACGTCCAGGGACTTCAACGGGTTTTTGGCCTGACAATGGGTGTCGCGGAAGGTGGTGAAGTCATGCAGGCCGACCAGGCTCTGCGCCGCCTCGTGCATGGCGTCGGCATCCAGCGACTTCTTGACGTGCCAAACCCGGCCCCGGTCCAGGGCCGGTCGGCCGGGCCGGTTCAGGATGCGATACAGATACTTACGGCCATTGGCGGTGAACCGCGCGTGCCAGTCCTCGCTAACCGGCGTACAATCCAGGATCGACACCGCCTCGCCCGCCGTCATCAGGTGGGCATTCATGGCATTCATCACCGTGCGCACCGGCCAGTCCCGGTCAAGATCAACATGGCAAGTCTGGCCTGTGGCGTGGACGCCCGTGTCGGTGCGCCCGGCGGCCGCGATCCGCACGCCCTGGCCGCTAAAGGCCGTGATCGCCGTCTCGATGGCTGCCTGGACCGTCGGCTGGTCCTGCTGGGCCTGAAAGCCATTATAGGCCGAGCCGTCGTATTCGACGGTAAAGCGATAGCGGGGCATCAGCCCGGCGCACTCATGAGGGTCCCGATCGGCAGCTTGAGGCCGTTCAGCAGTTCCGAGCCCGACTGCTGGGCCTTACCCGCCCGCTGGGCGCGGATCAGGCGAACAGCCCCCTGCCCGCAGGCAATCGTCAAGTTCTGATCCAGCAGCGCACCGGGCTGGCCATGGCCTTCAGTCACTTCGGACATCAGGGCCTTGATGCGGACAGGCTCCCCCTCGATCTCCACCTCGAACCAGGCTCCGGGGAAGGGCGACAGGCCGCGGATATGGGCATCCACATCGGCCGCTGGGCGGGTCCAGTCGATGCGGGCCTCAGCTGGCGTGATCTTCCGGGCATAGGTGACCTCGCCGACCTGCTCGGTCTCGGTGAAGCCGCCGCGCTCAATGGCTGCCAAAGCACGGGTCCAAAGGGTCGCGCCCGTCGTCGCCATGCGCTCGGACAGGGTCGCCGTGGTGTCGGTGGCATAGATATCCATCACCTCGGACAGGATGATGTTACCCTCGTCCAGGCCTTCGCTCATGCGCATGATCTGAACGCCGGTCTGCTTGTCGCCGGCCATGATGGCGCGCTGGATCGGGGCGGCCCCGCGCCAGCGCGGCAGCAGCGAGCCATGCAGATTGAAGCAGCCCAGACGCGGCGCATCCAGCACATCGGGTTTCAGGATCTGGCCATAGGCGACCACGCAGGCGGCATCCAGATCCAGGCTCCTGAAGGTCTCTATCGCCTCTTCGCTCTTCATGTTCTCGGGCATGAAGACCGGCAGGCCCATGGCCTCGGCAAAGGCGTGGACCGGCGAGGGCGTCAGCTTCTGGCCCCGACCCTTGGGGCGCGGTGGCTGAGAATAGACGGCAACGATTTCGTGTCCCGAGGCAATCAGCTCGCCCAGTGAGGGCACGGCGAAGTCGGGGGTTCCCATGAAGGCTAGGCGCATGGGAAGGGCTTTAGCCGCTGAGGCCGATTACATCCAGCGGGTATAGACGCCGCCGCCCTCGTCCCACTCGCCGCCGGCGTCCAGGGCATCATCGAAATCCAGCAGGCGATCGATCAGCAGGCCGGCCACGACGCCCAGGGCACCGACGGCCACCAGGGTTGCAAGGCTGGCCACCCCGACCTTCTGCGAACGGCTCAGGTGACGGCGGGCTTGCGGTTCGGACGTGTGGGTCTTGCGGGCCATCAGGCAGCCATCCGTGCGTGTTTCTTGACCTTGGCGACCGCGCGCTCACGGCGCAGGCGCGACAGGTGATCAATAAACAGGACCCCGTTCAGATGGTCCAGTTCGTGCTGGAAGCAGACGGCATACAGACCCTCGATCTCTTCCTCGATGGTCTCGCCCTGATAGTTCAGGTAGCGCACGCGCACGCGCGCGGGGCGCTCGACGGCGTCGAAATACTCCGGCACCGACAGGCAGCCTTCCTCGTAGCTGAACAGTTCCTCGGACGACCACAGGATCTCGGGATTGACGAAATAGCGCGGATTGCGGCGCTTCAGCGCTTTTTCCACGGTCTCATCTGTCTCATCTTCCACCTCGGCATCGCCCAGGTCCATGACGACGACACGGTTAAGGTCACCGATCTGCGGCGCGGCCAGGCCAATGCCGGGCGCGTCGTACATGGTTTCCAGCATGTCATCCATCAGCGCCCGGATCTCGTCCGTCACCCCGCCTTCAACAGGCTTGGCAACAGTCTTCAGGATCGCCAGGTCGGCGGGATTATTGATGGTGAGGATACGACGAATGGCCATGGCTCGCAGGTAGGGACAGCAACCCGAAAGGTCAAGAATTTCCGACCTGGACGGAGGGTTTTAGGCGGACTTCTCCGCTGGCAGCGGCCGCGGCTTGCGCTCCGCGTCGATGGCCACATAGGTAAAGATACCCTCTGTCACGCGCACCGACTGGGCCTCCGGCTGGCCCCGCGCCCGCTTCCAGGCTTCCACGTGCACCCGAACCGAGGTGCGGCCCGTGTGGATGATCCTGGCATAGGTCGAGACCTCGTCGCCGACCGACACGGGCTGGTGGAACACCATGCCGTCCAGGGCCACTGTGGCGCAGCGGCCATTGGCTCGCTCGAACGCCGGGGTCGCCCCCGCCAGGTCCATCTGAGCCAGCAGCCAGCCGCCAAAGATATCCCCCTCGGGATTGGTATCCGCCGGCATGGCGATCACACGTCCAACAGGCTGACCTTCAGGCATGGTGGCAACGGGGGTTAGGACTTCGGACACGCGCGGGCACTCAGACAAACTTCGGGGAGAGGCTCCAAATGCGCCTGCAATCTATCGGAGGCAACCTCGTCCCGTTCACGTTTGAAGACAGATGTTACGGGTCCCGCTTGGCATCTGGATCGACACGCCCTGAATGGATTTGGCCTGACAGACGCGCGGTCAGTCGACTGTGAAGTCGTTTGACACGGTGGGAGCGAACCAGCTCAATCAGGAGATAGATCACAAAGATCACGGTAAATACCGCGATCACCAATTCTGTGAGCGACAGGATCCAGTCGCCCAGTACGCCATCCCCCTTGCTCAGGAACATCACTGGTCGCGGTCCGTCCCCTGCTGCGTTGCCGATGGCCTTTTCGCCAATCCAGTAGATCATCTGGCCCGCGCCGAACACGCCCAGTCCGCCCAACAGAACATTAAGACGGATATCGCGACTCTTTTCCTGACGTCTTTGCAGGTCAGCCGCATGATCTTCCAGGTTTCGGACGGCGGCGGCAATCGCGTTTTTCTTGCGACTGACACCCCGCAATTCCTCCAGTTTTTCAAACACCGCTCGTTCGGTGTCATAGCGGAAAGGGTTGGCATATCGATATCGTTCGAAGGCCCTGAACTCATCCAGCTTGATCTCGTTGATCATCTGTTCGGCCTGATCGAACAGCCGGTTCTCAATATGGTTCTCGATCGCCCGAATGCTGGCCAGGTTCGCCATTTCATGCGCACGGCCCAGGAATTCATTATGCAGGGCCAGGACGTGGATCAGAAAGGCATAGGGACAGGTGCCGATATAGTCATTGCCGATCTCCAGGCTGCGGCTGGAGCGGACATAGGTGATCATCGCCCGGTGGTTGGCATAGCGCACAAAGAAGCACTCGTCGGCGTCGGCACCCTCGGCCGGATACAGGGGATCGGTGCTGTCCAGGATCTCTGAGGTATCCTGGTTCATGAAGTCGATGATGTTCTGGTTGAACCCGGCCAGGAACAGGTAATCCAGGCAGTCCGTCCGGCAAGGCTCGGACGCCAGGGCCGAGGGCTCCGACGGATCGACATCCGGCCGATCGGTGACCCATTGCCAATAGGGCGGTCCCAGACAAACCCGTCTGGCAGAGCCCCGGCCCGCGACCTTCTTGAGCCGGGCCAGTTCGCGCTGATAGGGCAGATAGCACTCAGGGCGCACCATCAACTTGCGCGCCACGGTTTCCCCCGTCTGCGGATGGACCGGCATCAGCCGCCCGAAAAACCGCTTGTCATGAAAGACAAACATGAATCGCGACTTGGGCACCTTCAGGCCCGGCACCTCGATGAAGGGCACCAGTTCCATCAGGCGGTCCGCATAGGTTTCGGACGATCGGGGCAGGCGATCAGCGCCCCCCGCCAAGCGTTCAAACAGCTGCCCTGCATCGCGGTCAAACTGCCTTCGCACAAAGGGCCAGAAGCGTTCGGGCACTTCATCGCCGCGCGCCACCGTGATGCCGTCCAGGGGCGCGATCCCCAGATTGGGCTGAAAGACATCCTTCCAGATCTCTTCGTCCTGATCCGCCTGAGGATCAAGCGACAGGCAGTATTCCTTGGGCGCAGCCAGTTTCTGCAGACAGGACAGGAAATAGAAGGTGGCTGGCGTATAGCCGTGCTCGCCGCCATAGCGATGGCTGAACGACAGATGGTAACTCAGCGCCCCGTTATTGTGGGACATCCAGAACCGTCTCAGTTGCACCAGACGTGGTTCGCTGAGCTGGGGCGGATTGGCTTCAAAGCAACTGCCCTCGGTCTGCCACTCAATGGTTTCGGGCAGGCAAAATGTCAGATCATCATGATCGCGCGCCGTGTCATCGGCCGTTTCGGCCGTACCATCGCCTGCCTCGGCCGCCAGCAGGAACTCGTGGACATCGCCCTGGGTCTCGCGGTCGGCTATGTCGTTGAATAGTGGGTTGATGGCATCACGAAGAGCCCGCGAAGGCAGGTGCCGTCTCTGGCACTGGCGGAACAGGTCCGGACGCACAGGTGCCGTGCGCCCCATAACGGCCGCCACCTTTTTGGGCTCGATATAGAAGGACAGGGTCCAGTACAGGGTCCCGTCTTCCGCAGTTTCATAGACCTTGGCCAAGGTGCTACTGACCAGTTGCGTCATCCTGCCCTACCCGTTTTGCCAGTTCCCTGAAACTGTCGGCACCCCACCGCGCAGGTTGCGCTCGCAGAGCCGTGAGCGCTTCCCCCATTGGCAGGAGGGCCACAGGCTGGCGACGAAGGGCCAGGGCCGTCAACTGCCGTTCGGCCACACCCATGGCAGGTCCAGGCCTTCCCTTCAGCACTGATATGGCAAAAAAGCTCTCGAGGTGATCATGTAGAACCCGGGCCTCGATGGCGGCTTCAGGATAGTCGAGTGCCGCGTAGATCAGACTGTCATCGGGCGACAAACCCTCTGACAGCGCAGGCTGGACATAGTCAAAGTCCACCACCTTGGCCCCCATGCGCGCCCAGATAGCCAGCCGGTCTAGCTGATCCAGACCGGCATGACGGGTGTCTGCCTGATATTCCTGTTCGGTAAGCCGCAACGGATCATTCTGCTCGATAAAGATGGGCGGTGCCGGCTGATCCGGTTCAAGCTCCAGCACGACCAACCCCAGCTGACGCGTGGCCGCCAGCATCTTGCGCAGCAGACCGCGACCACGGGCCGCCTCCTCGACATACAGATAGTTGAGCGCCAGCGTGGTCCGCACAGAGCGCCCAGCTCCGTGATCGACTGCCAGGAAGTTGATCCCCCCCAGTCGGCGGCCGGCGTCATCCTGCAATACCGCCACGACCTCGCAGTGCGTGCGCCCCAGGGCGTGCCGGTGGCTGGCGTTCAGTGCCAGACAGGCCCGAAATCCGTCCAGTTCCTCGCGCTCATCAGGCAGAATGAAAGCGCGATCATAGCCCTGAAAGAACTGCCCAAGAACGGGAGACGTCGGATCCCCTGTCACCGCCAGGCGAAGCCCGTCCGGCAACCTCAATTCTTCATGACCCGATATCGCAAACGCCATGGCTCACCTGACACATCCCTGTCAGATCTGACAAGCGAAGCCCACGACCGAAGCGGTACAGCCGTTACAGCGACCACGATCCTAAGGTCGTTCAGCGCGCAGCGGCGCATCAAGGCTCCGACCATCCCAGAACGCGTAGTGCCGGCTCTGGCTTGCCCGCCTGCGAGAAAACCAGGCTGGCCTTCTTCTCTCCGCGCCCGGGGACATAGTCGAGCGAGGCACCGGAGCGTTCGCCGCCGACCTGGCCCTCGATATCCACGGCTGCGGCGGCCAGGTCGCCCTGATTGGCAACCACGACATCGACCACCCATCCGTCGGACGAAGGTCGAACCGCCTCGCTTCTGATCGTCAGCGCCGCTGGCGACGGAACCGAAAAGGCCGCTCGCGCCAGCACGCCCGCCGCGCCGAGCGTGATGAGAAATCCGACCAGGGCACAGACGCACTGCAGCCGCGATACGCCCTTCTTTCCTGACTTCTGCTGCTCCTTGTCCGTCATGGCTACACCAGAAGCCGCGCGGCCGCAGCCCCGATCGCCGCCGGAAAAGCGAGGATCACGACATTGGCCATGAGCGCCTGGAGCCCATGGCCATCCGCTCCACCGAACACCCACAGCATGGCGAGGCTGGCCAGCAGGCACAGGGCGTAGCCCGGCAGGGTGAAGTCGAAGAAGGCCCGGACCGGCGTTTCCGCCTCTTCCTGCCCAGCGAAACCCGCCTCAAAGACAATCAGGTGCAGCAGGATCACCGACAGAAGGAGCACACCCAAGGCACCCAGCGGCGCAGTCATATAGGCGATCAGCCGCATCTCCTCGGTCGGGGCCAGGTTCATGGCGAAGTAGAGGGCACCGGCCAGCATCAGGAACAGCTCGCCCGGATAGGAGGCCT
>DLIT01000031.1:4151-6144 GCA_002483865.1 Brevundimonas sp. UBA7635 | reverse complement strand
GCTGGCGAACTAAGATCCAGCACGTTGAAGAGCAGCAGAAGCGCAGCAGCGGTGACGAAGCCCACGGCCAGGGCGACCAGGGTGTCCAGCGCATTGTTGACCAAGCCCCGGCGAGCCGAAAATCCGGCGTAATGCGCCAACCCGAGCAGCACCGGCAGCGCCGCCAGCAAGAAAGCGAGACGCCGCTCCGGTTCCGCAGCGAAGCCGAGCGCCCACATCTCCATGGTCATCAGCAGAGGCAGGCTGAACAGCAGCGCTCCGCCGAAGGCTCGGCCCAGATCGCGGATATAGGCGCTGTCTTCCGTCCGGGCGGCGTCCTGCATCGAAGTCATGCCCATGCAACGCCGCCGTCCGGTTTCGGCTCCCGCAAGGGCTATGCTCCTCAGTTCAACCGGCGGTGGACGCACGCCGTCCCCAAGCGCCATCCGCCAGCCCGGCGTCGTTGACGCTGGTGCGCTGCAGGCCAAGCATGTCCGCCAACTCGCCCTGGGTTATGGGAAATCCCCTATCCTCGCCGTCGGTCGGCAGGATGGAACATCAGGCGCTGATTGACGCCGCCTTCTACTAACTCGACGCCTCGGCGCATCCGGCATCGCCGTCGTCGATCTCGACCTTCGGCCTCGCGACCTGGCACGACTCCTTGATGTGAAACGGCCGCGCCTAGCCCGGCGGAACGGCTGGGACCGGCCGGGTTTGCCCCGCGCCTGGGCCAGCCCCGAGGTCCGCGCCGGTCAATGGATCGGATTCGGGATCGGAACGCGTGCGGGCGGCGAAGGTCTCCACCGCCTTTTCCTCGTCGGCAGAAAGCGCCACCTCGGCGCGGCCATCGCCGCCGTCGACAGCCATTTGAGCTTCGCGCTCGTCGACGGTGTCCCACTGCTCGCCCGTGTTCCACGGTCCGGATGCGTCGCCCTCGCCCTGGGACATGTTGTAATATTTGTCGGCAAAGTCCGGATGGCCCGGCAGCTTGCCCGGCGGGAAGTTGGCGGGGATGGCGTAGAGCGCCTTCTCGAACGACTTCTGGTGGGCGACCTCACGCGTCATCAGAAACGTCAGGGCGTCCTTGATCCCCGGGTCGTCGGTGACGTTGATCAGCCGCTCATAGACGATCTTGGCCCGCGACTCCGCCGCGATGTTGGAGCGCAGGTCGCAGGCCGGATCGCCGATCGAGTCCACATAGGCCGCCGTCCACGGCACGCCCGCCGAATTGATCAGGGCCGCGCCGCCACCATAGAGGATGGACGTGGTGTGACTTTCGCCCCCCGAGGTCATGCTGGCGTAGAGATCGGCCTCCTCCTCCGCCGCCTCGGCCAGACGCCCCTTGGCACCGCGGTTCAGCATGGCGACGATCGAACCAATGATCTCGAGGTGACTGAGCTCTTCGGTCGCGATGTCCATCAGCATGTCGCGGCGGCCGACGTCCTCGTCCGCCAGACCCTGCGTAAAATAGCGCATCGCCGCCGCCAGTTCGCCCTGCGGCCCGCCGAACTGCTCCAGCATCAGGGTCGCCAGGGCCGGATTGGGTTCTGCAACCCGTACCGTGTACATCAGCTTCTTGTTGTGCATGAACATCTCGCGTCTCCTTGCTACGGCGATCAGCGGCTGGGGTTCTCGCCCGCACGCTTCAGCATGAGGAATTTCTCAGTGAGAGCCGGCAGGCTCTGGTCGACCCAGGCCGCCATGCGTGCTTCCTCGTCCAGCGAGGCGTTCAGCGGGTCCAGGGCGATAGAGTAGCCGCCGTGCTGGGCCAGGATGATCAGTCCCTTGTAGGCGGCGACCTCATAGTTCTCGAAGGCGAAGTTGGCCAAGGCGTTCTTGAGAATCTCGTCCTCAGCGAAGGTATGGCCCAGGGCCGCCATATTGCCGCTCATGGACATGGCGGCGTCCTTTATCCCCGACGGGCTCTCGTCCAGGCCCGAGAGGATTTGCTCAAGCCGTGAAATCTGCTGCTCGGTTTCGAGCCGGTGCGCCTTCAGTTTCTCCGCTACTTCCA
>DLIT01000031.1:350-4081 GCA_002483865.1 Brevundimonas sp. UBA7635 | reverse complement strand
CCTCGCGCCAGACGTCGTCGTTGTTGATCATGTCGATCTCCTTCGGTTTGCGGGTCTCTGGCAAACCGACGAAGCGGATCGAGGGTCCGGCTGTCGGATACCCGTCACTTCATCGACCTCTGCAACGAGCCCGCCGTCGCTCCATTGGCCTTCACGCGGGGAAGCCAGAGATGAAGGGCACGACGCGACCGACAGCCTGCGCGCCAGCTGATCCGCCAGCCCCGATCGGCCCTCTGCGGCTATTGGCGAGATTTCTTGAGAGCGGGAAAAACTGGCGCACCCGACAGGATTCGAACCTGTGACCTCTGCCTTCGGAGGGCAGCACTCTATCCAGCTGAGCTACGGGTGCGTGTTTGGCCTGAGGCCGGATGGGGTGCTTACAGCATGGGTGGGGTGGCCTCAATCCCTGATCTGCATTGACGGGCCGATGCGGGCCGCTTTCGCCATGGTGCGGGGCAACCGGACGCCATGGCCTGCGTTACAGCAAAGGTATTTTGCAAGATTGAGGGGGTTTCCCATGCGCATTCGTATGATGACGGTGGTGGCGGCGTCGGTTCTGGCCCTGTCGGCGGCGGCCTGCACCGAGGCGGAGCAGAACGAAGCCGAAGCCAATGCCGAGGCGGCGGGCGACAAGGCGGCTGATGTCGCGGCCCAGACGGGCGAGGTCCTGGAATCCGGGGCGATGAAGGCTGCCCAGGCGATCGAGGAAGGCGCGGGCAATGTCGCCGACAAGCTGGAAGACAACCAGGCCGAAGCCGCTGCCGAGGGTCGCCCCGGTGCCGTGGACCCGGCCACCGACGAACGCGTCCCGGCCAACTGAGCCACAGGGCCACAACGCGATGAGGGCTGCGGGACATCTCGCAGCCCTTTTTCGTGTCCCCTCGCCGGTTTACTCCAGGCGGTCGGCCTTGCGCAGACTGGGGAAGGCCCAGGACCACAGGCCGGTGGAACACAGGGCTCCTATGCCGCCAAAGACGGCTGCGCCTATGGGTCCGAGGAACCGCACCGCTACNNNNACCGAGGACACCCGCCCGCGCATGTGATCAGGGGTGGCCAGCTGGATCAGGGTCTGGCGGATATTGACGCTGATCATGTCGGCTGCGCCGCCGACAAACAGGACAATGCCCGACAGCCAGACGCTTTTGGACAGGCCAAAGACCAGGGTGCACAGGCCAAAAACGGCCACGGCCGCGAACATCCAGCGGCCGCCGTGGCGCACAATGGGAAAGCGGCTGAGATAGAGCGCCATCATCAGGGCCCCGACCCCGAAGGAGGCCCTGAGCAGGCCAAAGCCGATCGCCCCGACATGCAGGATGTCGCGCGCGAAGATCGGCGTCAGCAGGGCGACACCGGCCAGCAGCACCACCACCAGATCCAGTGAGATGGCACCCAGGACGATCTTGGTCTTCCAGACATAGGCCAGGCCCTCGCGAACCTGCTGGACAGGGCTGAGCCGGGTGGCATCGACATGGGGCTTGCCCCGGGTGCGGATCAGCACAAGGCTGGCGATGGCGACCAGGAACAGGCCAAGGGCACAGGCATAGGCCAGGGGCACGTTGACGGCGACGATGACCCCGCCCAGGGCCGGGCCGGCAATCGCTCCGGTCTGGAAGGCAATGGCCTGGGCCGCGATGGCGGGCGGAAGGGCCTTTCGCCCCACCACCATGGGCAGGAAGGCCTGGCTGGCCGGCGCCAGGAAGGCCCGCGCAGCCCCAAAGACGGCCGCAACGACCAGCAGCCCCCACAATGGTGGCGCGCCATGCAGGGCCATGGCCATGAAGGCCAGGGCACACAGGCTCTCGACCACAAAGGACAGGGTCACGGTGCGCTTGCGATCAAAGCGGTCGGCCATGGCGCCGGCAGGCAGGGTAAAGGCCAGAAGCGGCAGAAACTGGCACAGGCCCACCAGGCCCAGATAGAGGCTGGCCTCGGCGATCGGATGGTCTCGTCGCGCGATCTCATAGACCTGCCACAAAAGGGCCGAGGACTGGATCTGGATGCCCAGGACGGCCGTGACCCGCCCCAGCCACAGGAGGCGAAAATCACGGATGACCCAGGGACTGGAGGGTCCCGAATGGTCGGAGTCGGCAGCCTGTTTGGGCCCACCGGACGCAGCGGGGTCGGGACGATCTGAACTCACGGTCTCTATCGGCAACTTCTTCTGATCGGACGGGGCCCCGGGACTTCTCGGCACGCCCGCTTATGCCTAAAGCATAGGTCCATGAGCGCCGCATCACTTTCCGTCATCGATCCCGTCGAACTGACCCGCGATCTGATCCGCATACCCTCTGTCACACCAGCGGATGAGGGGGCGATGGATGTGCTGGAGCGCACCCTGACGCGCCTGGGCTTCACCTGCCGCCGCATGGTGTTCCAGGGCCCGTCGGGCCAAGGGAACGATGCCCCGATCGAGAACCTCTATGCGCGGCTGGGCACGGGCTCGCCCAACCTCTGCTTCGCAGGCCATACCGATGTGGTGCCCACCGGCGATCTGCTGGCCTGGTCGTCCGGCCCCTTCGAGGGTGATATCCGCGACGGTGTCCTGTTCGGCCGTGGAGCCGTGGACATGAAGGGCGGGATTGCGGCCTGGGTCGCCGCCGTCTCGCGGCTGCTGATGGCGGGCGAGGTCAGGGGCTCCCTGTCCTTCCTGATCACCGGCGACGAGGAAGGCCCGGCCCTGCACGGGACCAAGCGCGTGGTCGAAACCCTGCTTGAGGAAGGCGAGGTCATCGACGCCTGTATCGTGGGCGAGCCGTCCTCGGCGGCCCAGCTGGGCGACATGATCAAGGTGGGCCGTCGCGGCTCCCTGAACACCTGGATCACGGTCTTTGGCAAACAGGGTCACGTTGCCTATCCGCACCGGGCGGCCAATCCCGCCCCGGTCATGGCCCGGCTGCTGGCCCGTCTGGACGCCCGCGTGCTGGACGATGGCTATGAGCAGTTCCAGCCGTCCAACCTGGAAATCACCACGATTGATGTCGGCAATACAGCCACTAACATCATCCCGGCCCAGGCCACAGGCCGACTGAACATCCGCTTCAATCCCAATCACACCGGGGCCAGCCTGACGGCCTGGCTAGATGGCGAGGCGGCGGTCCTTGAGGCCGAGACCGGCCTGAGGATCGAGCTGACCCATATGTGCTCGGGCGAGGCCTTCCTGACCCAGGGCGGGCCCTTCGTCACCGCCGTGCAGGATGCCGTGGAAGCCGTGGCAGGGCGCAGGCCCGAAGCCTCGACCACCGGCGGCACCTCGGACGCCCGCTTCATCCGGGCCCTGTGCCCGGTGCTGGAACTGGGGCCCGTCGGCCAGACCATGCACCAGGTCAACGAATGCGTGCCGGTCCAGGAGCTGCGCGACCTCACCCGCGTCTATGAGGAAGTCATCCAGCGGGTCCAGGCGGTGCTGTCCGCCTGAGCCCCAGGGGGCTTGCCTACTGGATCGAGCCGGATTGCCGCGCCAGGGCCAGCTCGGTCTTGGCGATGCGGCGGTCCATGTCCGCCACCTGTTCCTTGAGGCGGCGCTTTTCGGACTTCATATCGACCGGGGTGCCGTCCTCATAGGTCAGCTGTGCGCCCTTCTCGATCAGGTCGAGGCGATAAAGCGCGGTGACGCGGGTGGCCTTGAAGCGTTCCAGCTCGGCGTTGAGGTCCAGCATCACAGGGCCGCCGTCACGACGATCTCGACCTTGTACTCGGGCGCGAACAGGCGGGCCTCGCAGGTGGCGCGGGCG
>DLIT01000031.1:0-196 GCA_002483865.1 Brevundimonas sp. UBA7635 | reverse complement strand
GGCCAGGTAGATGGTCTGGCCATGGATGACGGCCTCGCTCATGCGGCTGCCGGGCTGGATGCGGGTAATCATGGCGGGCTCCTGATCAGACTGGCCCCGCCTTAACCCAGACGGGGCCGCTTAACCAGACGAGGCGTCAGGGAGCTGGACGTTCGAGAAAGCGCAGGGCACTGAGGACATGGGTCCTGACACCCAG
>DLIT01000038.1 GCA_002483865.1 Brevundimonas sp. UBA7635 | reverse complement strand
TTCGAACTTTTCCTTGGCCATGGCCAAACTCCTGTGGCCCGGGTCCAAAGCGGAGGGGCGCTTCTGCTCAGTTCAATAAACCTGGAGCGGGTAGACGGGATCGAACCGACATCCTCAGCTTGGAAGGCTGCTGCACTACCATTGTGCTATACCCGCGCGAAGAATGCGTTGCCCCAATCCCTAAAAAGATTGGCGTTTCCGCACCCGATACCTTTTTGGAGCTCCACTCCGTTCAGGCTTTGAAAGGCGCGTGGTGGGGGAAGAAGGACTCGAACCTTCGAAGCTTTCGCAGCGGATTTACAGTCCGCCCCCTTTGCCACTCGGGACATTCCCCCAGCGCGCCGTTTTCAAAACCGGTCTGGAAACACCACAAAATGACCCGAAGATCAAATGTTTAGTTAAAAAACTTCGCCGTCCGCCGCCATCTCGTTTAGAGAGAGCGGCTGACCCGAAGCCCTGTGGCCCAAATCGGAGGCCGTCTTATAGTGTCGTCATTTCGAGAACGCAACGACCGGAAACCCGGTAAAAAACAATCTTTCCACAGGTCCGGGGATGCCCGGACCGAGAAAGGGCGCGCACCTGCACAAAAGGAGCGTTCCGGAGGAGAATCTTCTTCAAGATCCCCGCGATCAAAGCCCGATGCGGATAATTTTATCTGGGGCCGCCACCCGGTTCTGGCGGCCTTGGCCAACCCCGCCCGCCGTGGAATGGGCCGCCTGATGGTCTCAGAGGACCGAGCTCTTGAAATCGAACAACAAAATCTGAATCATGGACACAGAATTGAGGTGGTCGATTCTCAGCAGCTGACTCGGATCCTGCCCCCCGGCGCGGTGCACCAGGGCATGGTTTTCAAGGTTCAGCCCCTGGAAGGAATCACTCTGGAAGAGCTGGCCGAGGACGCGAACGGGGTCATCGTCATGCTGGACCAACTGACCGACACACAGAACATCGGCGCGATCTTCCGGTCGGCCCTCGCATTCGGGGCCAGGGGTATTGTCGTGCAGGACCGCCATACCCCGGCCCTGGCCGGTGCCCTGGCCAAGGCGGCCGTAGGCGCGACCGAGCGTCTGGCCTGCGCCCGGGTTACGAACCTCAGTCGCGCGCTGGAAAAGCTGGCCGACCTGGGCTGGCGCGCGGTCGGCATGGATGGCGAGGCTGAGCTGACGCTCGAACAGGCCCTGGACAACCGGCCGACCGTCATCGTCATGGGCTCGGAAGGGGACGGCGTACGTCGTCTGGTGGCTGAGCACTGCGAGGTCATGGCCAAGATTCCCATGCCAGGCGGTTTTGAGAGCCTGAACGTGTCGAACGCCGCGGCCATCGCCCTTTATGAAGCGGCCCGCGCCCAGGCCAAGGGCTGACAGGACGGCGGATCAGGGTCCGCCCCTGCTCCCTGATCCGCCCCCCTTGCGCCACTGCCGTTTTCATCCTGGCAGCAGATATGATCCTGCGACAAGTTGGCACGGTCGCGCGGGCGGCCTAAAAGTCGCGGATGGAATTTCTTTCTGACCCCCACTTAATCAGTCAGGCCACGGCCCTGGGCAAGGTCCTGATGATCGACCTGGTCCTGGCTGGCGACAATGCCGTCGCCGTAGGCCTGGCTGCCGCTGCCCTGCCCCAGGAACAACGCCGCAAGGCCATCCTGATCGGCCTTGCCGCCGCCGTTGTCATGCGGATCGGACTGGCGCTTATCACCGTCCAGCTTCTGGCCATTGTTGGTCTGTTGCTCGCCGGTGGCTTTCTGCTCTTATGGGTCTGCTGGAAGATGTGGCGGGAGCTGCGCGAACAGGCGACCCATGACCAGGCCGAGGCCGAGGCCGAGATCGAACGCGCCATGGCTATTGAACATGGCGGCGGACCCAGCCCCGAAGAACTGGGCCTGAAGCGCAAGACCTTCGGCGCGGCCCTGATCCAGATCATGATCGCCGACCTGACCATGTCGCTGGACAATGTCCTGGCCGTCGCCGGAGCAAGCCATGATCACCCATGGATCATGGTGTTTGGCCTGATCCTGTCGATCGCTCTGATGGGCCTGGCCGCCAGCTTCATTGCCAAGCTGCTGAACCGTCACCGGTGGATTGCCTATGTGGGTCTGGCCATCGTCCTCTATGTCGCCCTGCACATGATCTGGGATGGTGGCCGCTCGGTTATCGTCCGCACCGGCCACGCGGATCAGTTCAACGCTTCGGCCCCCGCCTTCCTCGACATCGGCGCGGAGGAAGAGGCCAAGCACATGAAGCACGCCAGCGCCGGCAGCAAACACGCCTCCCCCGCCGCCCTACCCGGTGCGCGGGAACAACGCTCCCCGCCACCGGTGGACGTCGCCACGCCCTCTGCGAACTGAAGAAAAGGCCTGGAGCGATCCGGGCCTTTTTCTTTTCCTCGCCCGGCCCGGCCTCACATGTCCACTTTACAAAAACAACGGCTTTCAATTAAGCCTAGCCATATCGCTGATAACCCAAGGTCGCAGATGTCGATTCGTGCTCTTTCCTGGTCGCTTGCTGCGGCAACCCTGTGCCTGTCCGCCGCCGGTGGAGCCCAGGCTCAGATCGTCATCACCCCCAGCCAAACCAATGTATCGTGCAATGGCGGCGGAAACGGCACAGCCACAGCCAGCCCCTTCGGCGGAACCGCGCCCTACAGGTACAGCTGGGCACCTTCCGGCGGAACAAGCGCCACGGCGACCGGCCTGGCAGCTGGGTCCTATACCGTCACAGTGACCGACGATAATGAAGTGTCCGCGACGCAGAACTATACTATCACACACCCGCCTGTGATGTCCGTCAGCAGCAGCCAGACGAATGTCGCCGTCAATGGCGGCGCGACTGGTTCCGCTATGGTCAGCGTCTCGGGCGGCACACCCGGTTATACCTACTCGTGGGCACCGAGCGGCGGCACAGCAGCGACCGCCAGCGGCCTGACCGCCGGGACCTATACCGTCACGGTGACAGACGCCAACTCCTGCCAAAGCACGCGAAGCTTCACCATTACCCAGCCCGCGGCAGTAGTTGCGGCGACCGTCGCCAGCGTCAACGTCCCTGCAAACGGCACCTATGCCCCCGGCCAGAACCTGAACTTCACCGTGAACTTTAGTGAAGCCGTCACCGTGGATACCTCGGGGGGAGCGCCGCGCATCGCCCTGACCGTGGGCACCACCACCCGTTACGCCACCTACCAGTCCGGGTCGGGCAGTTCGAGCCTGAGCTTCCAGTACACGGTCCTGTCGGGTGATGCCGACAGCGATGGGATCGCTATCGGCACCCTCGAACTGAATGGCGGGACCATCCGTAATGGCTCAACGGACGTGGCTCTGACGCTCAACAGCGTCGGCACCACGAGCGGCGTGCTGGTGGCGACGCCGCTGCCCGCCCCGGTTCCGACCCTGACGGAATGGGCGATGATCCTGCTGACCGGCCTGCTGGCCCTGTTCGGCGCGGCTCGTCTGGGCCTGCTGCCCGCGCGGAAGCCCTGACGCAGACGAGATTATGCTTCGTGTAAAACGAAAGGCCCGGAACCATCCGGGCCTTTTTTCGTGGCGACCGACTGCGAGCGAGCCGAGAGCGCGCTTTACAGAAACAATGGTTTTCAACTAGAAATACCAACGTCACTGATAGCCCAAGGTCTCGGATGTCGCTTCGCTCTCTTTCATGGTCGCTGGCGGCGGCCAGTCTTTGCCTCTTCGCCGCAGGCGGAGCCCAAGCCCAAATAACAATCTTGGGGAACCAAGTTAACGTACCGTGCAACGGTGGTACTAACGGCTTCGTCTCCGCCACCGTCTCAGGCGGCACCGCCCCCTACAGCTACACATGGTATCCTGGCGGACATACAGGATCCGCGATTAGCGGACTGAGGGCAGGGACTTACACCCTCACAGTGACCGACGCTATCGGGACAACCCAGACACAAAGCTGGAACATTACCCAACCCTCCGCCTTGATTGCGACCATCGCTTCCACAACAAATGTGACAAGCCCGGGCGGTAGCGATGGCTCCGCGACTGCCTATGTGTCGGGCGGCACGGGAGGCTACACCTACTCGTGGGCACCGACTGGTGGCACAGCCGCCACGGCGTCAGGCCTGAGCGCCGGAAGCTATACGGTCACCGTAACAGACGCTAACAGTTGCCAGTCCGCTAGCAGCATCATCATTACCGAGGCAGTGCCCGCAGCCACAATCGCCAGCGTCAGCGTCCCAGCGAGCGCCAACTATGCAGCCGGTGATGTACTGACCTTTACGGTAAACTTCAGCGAAGCGGTTACCGTAGGCACTTCCGGCGGGGAGCCCCGCATCCAGCTTACCGTGGGCACGGCCACCCGATATGCCAACTACGGCTCTGGCTCCGGCACCTCTAGCCTAAGCTTCCAGCACATCGTCGAGGCTGGCGATACCGACACGGATGGCATCACCATCGGCACCCTGGGCTTGAATGGCGGGACCATCCGCAATGGCGCGACCAACGTCGATCTAACGCTCAATAGCGTCGGCTCCACAGCCGGCGTCCTGGTCGCAGCCTCTGCCCCAGCCCCTGTCCCGACGCTGACGGAATGGGCAATGATGCTGCTGGCCGGACTTCTGGGCCTGTTTGGGCTGTCACAGGTGATGCAGCGACGCCGGGCGGCTTGAGCCTATAGACACAAAAAAGGCCCGGAGCGATCCGGGCCTTTTCATATCAAATGTGCGGAAGGCTTATTCAGCGCCGCCAAAGCGCTCGGTCCATTCGGCGACCTGTGCGTCTTCGATCTTGGCGAAGAGTACCTGTGCCGCCGCCACGGTCGAACCGGCGGGGACGAGGTTCAGCAGGTCATCCTCGGCCCTGGGCCAGCTGAGATCGGTCGCGCCGACCGTCTGGCCGATCTTCCCGGCGCTGGACGGCATGAAGGGGGCAGCGATCCTGGCGAACAGGGCCACCAGCGACAGGCCGGTGCGAACCACCACGGCAGCGCGCTCACGGTCGGTCTTCAGCGCCGTCCAGGGCGCGGCTTCCTGCAGATATTCATTGCCCATGACCCACAGGGCACGCGCAGCCTGAGCGGCCTTGCGGAACTCCATGGCCTCGAACTCGGCGGTCAGGACTTCCAGACCCGCCTTGATGTCGGCAGCCAGCTTCTCTTCCAGCGGACCGGCCTCGCCGCCGTCGGGCACGATGCCGTCGAACTTGGATTCGGTAAACTTGACGATGCGGTTGACGAAGTTGCCCAGAACGTCAGCCAGGTCCTTGTTCGTCGTCGATTGGAACTGCTCCCAGGTGAAGGCTGCATCCGAATGCTCGGGGCCATAGGCCGTCAGGTGCCAGCGCCAGTAGTCGGCCGGCAGAAGCTCAAGCGCCTGATCCATGAAGACGCCGCGGTTCATCGAGGTCGAGAACTTGCCGCCATACCAGTTCAGCCAGTTAAAGGCCTTGAGCTGGTCCACCGTCTTCCACGGCTCGCCCGAGCCAAGGATGGTGGCGGGGAAGCTGACGGTGTGGAAGGCCACATTGTCCTTGCCCATGAACTGGACATAGCGAACGTCATCCGCCCCCTCGTCCAGACGCCACCACGAACGCCAGTCGCCGCCCGTCCGGTCGGTCAGTTCTTCGGTCGCAGCGATATATTCGATGGGGGCGTCGAACCAGACGTAGAAGACCTTGCCTTCCATGTCGGGGCGCGGGCCGCCATCGGCACCGACGACCGGCACGCCCCAGGACAGGTCGCGGGTAATGCCCCGGTCGATCAGGCCCTCGTCCAGATGCTTATAGGCAATCGAGCGGGCCAGAGGCTGCCAGTTCTCTGAACGGCTATCGACCCAGGCGCGGACTTTATCAGCCACCCTGGTTTGCAGCAGATAGAGGTGGCGGGTGTCGCGGGCTTCCAGGTTACGGCTGCCCGACACCGACGAATAGGGGTCGATCAGGTCGGTCGGGTCCAGCAGTCGGCCACAGTTGTCGCACTGGTCACCGCGCGCCTTTTCATACCTGCAGTGCGGGCAGGTGCCCTCGACGTAACGGTCCGGCAGGAAGCGGGCGTCGTCGATCGAATAGATCATCCGGTCGACCCGCTCCTCGATCAGGCCGCGCTCTTCCAGCACCTGGGCAAAGTGCTGGGTCAGGCGGCGGTTCTGCTCGCTGGAGGAACGGCCAAAGACGTCGAAGGACAGGTTGAAGGCCTCGCCCGCGCGCTTTTGAACCAGATGCTGTTCGTCGCAATAGGTGCGGACATCCTGGCCCGCGGCGGCGGCGGCCAGTTCAGCGGGGGTGCCGTGCTCGTCAGTGGCGCAGACATAGAGGACCTCGTGGCCCATGGCGCGGTTGAAACGTGCCCAGACATCGGCAGGCAACATCGACCCGGCCAGATTCCCAAGGTGCTTGATGCCGTTGATGTAGGGCAGCGCCGAGGTAATGAGGATGCGGGCCATGATCGTCCAGAGAAACTAAACAGGAGAAGGGGTCGGATATAGTCCGCTCCCGGCTCTGCGTCACCTGATGGAATGTCCAAGGGGCCGCAAACCGCCCCCTGCCCTGCCCTTTGCGTCAGTGGGCTGGCAGGCGACGGGCAATGCGGATGAAACGCCCGGTCAGCAGGACCCCTGAAATCAGGCTGGCGATGATGACCGACCACACCAGACCGTCCACGCCCAGCCGGTGGGCCAGGAACCAGCCCAGCGGGATCATGATGATGCCATAGGACAGCAGGTGCATCAGGGTCGGCCAGACAACGTCACCAGCCGCGCGGTTGGCCTGGGCCGCCACAACCTGCTGGGCGTCGGCCACGAAGAACAGGGTCGCCAGCACCAGGGCGGGTGCCGCAAGGGCCAGGATGGCCGCATCGGTCGTATAGGCGCTGACGACCAGGGGTGCGGTCAACCACAGGGCTACGGCGATGATGAAGGCCAGGACCGTCACCACGCCTACGCCGATCAGGCCACTACGCATTACCTCGCCCCGGTCTCGCGCCCCATAGGCCCGCCCGACCAAAACCGCAGTCGCGGATCCCAGGCCCATAGGCACCATGAAGACGATGGCCGAGATATTGATGACGACGGCCCAACTGGCCGTCTCTGCCGCGCCCAGCTGGCCGGCGAAAATAGTCATGGCGGCAAAAGCCCCGACCTCGATGAAGTTCGAGCTGCCTGCCCCCAGGCCTACCTTGATCTGATCACGCTCGGTCCACCTGTCTCGCTTCGGCTTTCTGAACACGCCCCAGGTCTTCGCTTCCGGCAGACGCAGGATGAAGATGATCAGGAAGATGGCCAAGGCGGCGCGCGCGCCAAAGGTGGACCACGCCGAGGCAATAGCTCCGTCGATGCCAAGTCCCAGCATATCAGGCACCAGAATCACATTCAGCGCGATGTTGATGGCGTTGGCTACCCACATGGCGACCATCCCGGCCTTTGGCCGATGCAGGCCCTCCAGGAAGAACTGGGCCGCAACCGAAACCAGATAGAAGGGCATGGAGACGGCAAAGACGATCAGGACGGGCGATGCACCCTCTCCCAGTCCGTCTTCCAGCCCCATGTTCCTGAGCGCCAATGGGCCCAGGAAGACCAGGGCCAGCATGGAGACGACCCCGATCTGCAGGGCATAGACCATGCCCCGACGCAGGACCGCACCGACCTCGTCCCGGCGGCCTTCACCCAGCAGACGGGCGGTCATGACCTGAACGCCCATCATCAGCCCCACCGCCGTCGTCAGAATGACCGAGGACGGTGCCCAGGCCAGGGAGTGAAAGGCCAGTTCGCGACTGGCATAATGACCGACGACGATAGCGTCGGTCAGCCCCATGGTCATGATACCCACGCGCGCCAGGACAACCGGCCAGGCCAGCTTCATCAGCTCGGTCAGGGTCGAACGGTTCCGGGGATGTGACAGGGACTTGATCATGGGCCGCCGCAAGAGCCACGAACCAGTCCCAAGGTCAACTGACCTTTGGTATAGCCGTGCGCCCTACCACGCGCCCAGTTCGCGCAGGGCTTCAGCCAGCTCGGGAGGCAGGTCCGTGTTTTCAAGAATGGTCAGGTCTGCGGGCACATCCTTCCCGTCGATGTAGCGCCAGCCCTGGAAGGGTCGGCGGCCCAGCGGAGCCGTGCGGATGACCTCGCGGTTCAGCCTGATCTCGCAGCGGCTTTCCTTGCCCTCGCCCACGGTCGTGATGTCCAGAATACGCTGGCGACAGGTCACCGTGCCCTTCATCACCCAGTAGAGCGAGCCACCTTCCTCCAGCTCGGCCGCCCGCTTGGGCGTCATGCGGGTGTGGACGATACGCCAGTCCTTGTCACCGGCATGGCGTTCCAGGGTCTCCACGTCCGATACGCCGACGCAGAGCTTGATCATATGAAGGGACATGGCAGCGGATTTAGGCCGTGGGGGCGGGGTTGGCTAGGGGTGCCAATGGCCTTCTCCCGCGAGGGGAGAAGGGACTAGGCCGCCTCGATCCGGGCCAGGACCGTGCCCTCACCGACCTGATCGCCGACGACGACGTTGAACTCGGCCACCACGCCGTCGAAGGGCGCGGTCAGGGCGTGTTCCATCTTCATGGCTTCCAGCACCACGATGGGCTGGCCCTTGATGACGACATCGCCAGCCTTGGCAGGCGCGGCAACGATCTTCCCGGGCATGGGCGCGCGAAGGCCGCCGTCAGAGGCAGAGCCGCCTGCCCCGGCACTGGCCTTGCGACGCCGGAACTCCAGAGCCTCGCCGTCGTCAAAGACCACGATGCGCTCAGCATCGGGGGCAAAGGCGCTGACCACATCGCCGTCGACGACGACCAGGTCGGTCTCGCCATAGACCCGCGCCGACTGCTCGCCGACGCCCACGTCAAAGCTGGACTGGCGACCGTGCCAGCCGGGCTCGCCGGTAAGGGTGACCGCATAGGCGGTGTCACCATGATGTAGGGCCGTGCGGGCCTCGGCAGCTCCATTCATGCGGAACCCGAACAGGCCAGCACGCCAGGGGGCCAGATGGCGATCCTCGGCATCAAAGGCGGCGGCGTCGGCTTCCAGACCGATCAGGCCTGCGGCCCCGGCGATGGCGCGCGGGCTGACCTGGCTGGCTAGAAGGGTGGCCTCTTCGGCGGCGATGAAGGCCGTGTCCACGTCACCTTCGACAAAGCGCTGGTGATCCAGGCAGCGCGCCAGGAAGGCGGCATTGGTTCGCACGGGCCAGACCTCGACCTCGCGCGCGGCATTGGCCAGGCGGGCGGCGGCGGCTTCGCGCGTGTCGGCGTGGACGATCAGCTTGGCGATCATCGGGTCATAGAACTGGCTGACCTCGCCGCCCTGCTCCACGCCGGTATCGACGCGGATGTCATCGGGCAGGACAAAGTGGTCCAGACGCCCGATCGACGGCAGGAAGCCATTGGCCGGGTCTTCGGCATAGAGACGCGCCTCCATGGCCCAGCCCCGCATGGGGATGTCTTCCTGCTTCAGCGGGATCGGCTCGCCGGCCGCGACGCGCAGCTGCCATTCGACCAGATCGACCCCGGTGATGCTTTCAGTCACCGGGTGCTCGACCTGGAGCCGGGTGTTCATTTCCATGAACCAGATGCGGTCAGGTTTCAGGCCGTCCGAAGCATCGGCGATGAATTCGATGGTGCCAGCCCCGCGGTAGTCCACGGCACGGGCGGCGCGCACTGCGGCATCGGTCACCGCCTTGCGTGTGGCAGCATCCATGCCGGGGGCCGGGGCCTCCTCGATCACCTTCTGATGGCGGCGCTGCAGCGAGCAGTCACGTTCATAAAGGTGGACGACGTTGCCATTGCCGTCGCCGAACACCTGCACTTCGATGTGGCGTGGGCGGGTGATGTAGCTTTCGATCAGGACGCGGGGATCACCGAACGAGGACTGGCCCTCGCGCTGGGCGCTGGCCAGGCCCTCGGCAAAGTCCTCGGCCCGATCGACCTTCTTCATGCCCTTGCCGCCCCCGCCCGCCACGGCCTTGATCAGGACGGGGAAGCCGATGCGGTTGGCCTCTGCCGTCAGGGTCCCGACCGACTGGTCCTCGCCCTGATAGCCCGGCGTCACGGGCACGCCTGCCTCAATCATCAGCTTCTTGGCCGCGTCCTTCAGCCCCATGGCGCGGATGGACTGGGGCTTGGGGCCGATCCAGACCATGCCCGCCGCCTCGACCGCCTCGGCAAAGTCGGCGTTCTCGGACAGGAAGCCATAGCCGGGGTGGATGGCTTCTGCCCCGGTCGCCCGGGCCGCGGCCAGCACCTTTTCCGCATCCAGATAGGACTCGCGCGCCGCCGCCGGGCCGATCAGGACCGCCTCGTCCGCCTCACGCACGTGGAGGGCATTGGCGTCCGCCTCGGAATAGACGGCAATGGTGCGCAGGCCCATGCGGCGGGCGGTGCGGAAGACACGACAGGCGATCTCGCCGCGATTGGCGACCAGGACAGATTTGAACATCAGCAGTCCTTACTGCGCCCAGACCGGCGGGCGTTTGTCGAGGAAGGCACGCACGCCTTCCTGGCCTTCTTCGGAAACGCGGGCACGGGCGATGCGCCGGGCCGTCTCTTCCATCAAGCGATTGTTGATTTCCTGACCGGCCACGTCGTGGACCAGACGCTTGGCATCGCCCATGGCACCGGGGGCGCAGGTGCTCAGGCTGTCGACCATCATCTCGATGAAGTCATCGACCGAGCCCTCGGGCAGGACCAGGTCGATCAGGCCCGCGTGGGCGGCATAGTCGGCATCAAAGATATTGGCCGTCATGAACAGCTGGCGGGCGCGGCGAGCCCCCAGGGCTTCGACGACATAGGGGGCGATGGTCGCGGGGATCAGGCCCAGCTTGACCTCGCTGAAGGCAAAGCGCGCGCCCTCGACCGCCACGGCCATGTCGCAGGCGGCGACAATGCCAGCCCCGCCGCCCATGGCGGCCCCCTCGACCAGGGCCACCGTCAGGGCCGGGACATCGTGCAGGGCCTTGAGCATCTTCGCCAGGCCCATGGCGTCATCGCGGTTGTCGCCTTCAGACCAGTCGGCCGCCTCGCGCATCCAGTTCAGGTCAGCGCCAGCGCAGAAGGTGCCGCCCGCACCACGGATGAAGACCACCCGCACCTTGTCCGCGCCGTGCAGGGTCTCGAAGGCCTCATAGAGGGCCGCGATAGTGGCGGCGTCAAAGGCGTTCTTCTTTTGCAGGCGGTTGATGGTGACAAAGACCACGCCCGACGGCAGGGCGTCGATCTGGACCAGGTCATTGTCCGCATCCGGGGCCGCATCCGCCACGAAGGGCTGGGCGATGGCGTTGATCTCGGCCGCCTCGGCGTCGGTGACGTCCAAAGCGTTCAGGTCGTCTTCGTTCGGGATCTGATCGGTCATGCCAAGTCTTTCATCTGTGCCTTCGCCTCTCGGGAGAGGAAGGCGGCTGGCGGGGCCAGTTGGATATGGAGAGATAGCCTCATCCTAACCGCCCGCCTATCTATCTCGTTCTGCATCACATCGAGATTGCAGCAAGGCTGCGTTACTTGAACGCACGACCTTTAAATCCGGCCTCAAGCCGTCGGTTGTCGTCGCCCTGGGTGCTGTGGCCTACATCCTGAACACGCCGAAGGTCGTCTCGGGGATCGGCGCATTCAGGCTGGCGCTGATGGCCAGGCCCAGAACGTCGCGCGTCTGGGCCGGGTCGATGATGCCGTCATCCCACAGGCGGGCGGTGGCGTAGTAGGGGTTGCCCTCGTCCTCGTATTTCTGGCGCACGGGTGCCTTGAAGGCCTCGGCCTGTTCCTCGGTCCAGGTATCGGCATCGCGGTGGACGGTGGCCAGGACGCTGGCGGCCTGCTCGCCGCCCATCACACTGATGCGGCTGTTGGGCCAGGTGAACAGGAAGCGCGGGCTGTAGGCGCGGCCGCACATGCCATAGTTGCCCGCCCCAAAGCTGCCGCCGATCAGGACGGTGAACTTGGGCACCTCGGCGCTGGCGACGGCGGTGACCAGCTTGGCCCCGTGCTTGGCAATGCCCTCGGCCTCATACTTGCCCCCGACCATGAAGCCCGAGATGTTCTGCAGGAACAGCAGCGGGATCTTGCGCTTGCAGGCCAGCTCGATGAAGTGCGCCCCCTTCTGCGCGCTTTCCGAGAACAACACGCCGTTGTTGGCCAGGATAGCGATCGGCTGGCCCCAGATGCGGGCAAAGCCGCAGACCAGGCTGGTGCCGTACAGGGCCTTGAACTCGTCAAGGTCCGAGCCATCCACGATACGGGCGATGACCTCGCGCACGTCATAGGGAGCGCGCACGTCGTCGGGAATGATGCCGTAAAGCTCTTGCGGGTCATAGGCCGGGGCGCGCGGTTCGCGCACGTCCAGCGGCTGGGGCTTCTGGGTATTCAGGTTGGCGACGATGGAGCGGACGATTTCCAGAGCGTGCTCGTCGTTCTCGGCCACGTGATCGACCACGCCGGACTTGCGGCCATGTGTTTCGGCACCGCCCAGTTCCTCGGCGCTGATAACCTCGCCCGTCGCGGCCTTCACCAAGGGCGGGCCGGCCAGGAAGATGGTGCCCTGGTTGCGCACGATCACCGTCTCGTCTGACATGGCGGGGACATAGGCTCCCCCGGCGGTGCACGATCCCATGACACAGGCGATCTGGGGGATGGAGCGTGCGCTCATCCGCGCCTGGTTGAAGAAGATGCGGCCAAAGTGGTCGCGGTCCGGAAAGACCTCGGCCTGGTGCGGCAGGTTGGCCCCGCCCGAATCGACGAGGTAGACACACGGCAGGTTGTTCTGCTCGGCGATTTCCTGGGCCCGCAGGTGTTTCTTCACCGTCATGGGGAAGTAGGCCCCGCCCTTTACCGTCGGGTCGTTGGCGACGATCATGACCTCGCGACCGGACACGCGGCCCACGCCGCAGATCATGCCCGCGCCGGGGGCCTCGTCATTATACATGCCGTTGGCGGCCAGTTGCCCGACTTCCAGGAAGGGCGAGCCAGGGTCCAGCAGGCGCTCGACCCGATCGCGCGGCAACAGCTTGCCCCGCGCCACGTGCCGCTCGCGGCTGGCGTCCGTGCCACCTCGCCCCGCAGCGACGACCTTTGCATAGAGCGCGTCGCGAAGGGCGCGATTATGCGCATTCAGCTTTCTGAAAGCAGGACTGTTGCGGTCAATCGCGGAAACAAGCTTGGTCATGCCAAATCTTTAGGGGCCTTTACCGCCCTGGGGAAGCGGGGAAGTTTCACGACTCGCCCAATCGTGACTATTTGTTGGTCATGACCGGCCCCGGACCCGATACGCTCGAAGTCGCCCTGTCGCGGGTGTTTGAAGGCACGCGCAACACCAAGGCCAGCTGGTTTGCCCTGACCCGGGGGGAGCCCCTCTATGCATCCGGTGATCCTGCGGACAGCCTTTATCTACTGCGATCCGGACGGCTCGGCGTCTTTCGCAGCGACAGCACCGGACAGCCCCAGTTCGTCGGGGTGGTCAGGCCGGGCGAGCCGGTGGGCGAGATGGCCATGCTGGCGGGTCAGAGCCACCTCAGCCAGGTGGTGGCACTGCGCGACAGCGAGTTGGTCGCGTTGCCTCGTGACGCCTTCTTCGAGGCCGCCAGCCAGGACCCCGGCCTGATGGCGGCCCTGGGCCAGGTCATGCTGGAGCGCGCGCGGGACCA
>DLIT01000107.1:10915-18326 GCA_002483865.1 Brevundimonas sp. UBA7635 | reverse complement strand
CTTGAGACCTTCATCGCCGAAAGCGGACCGATCAAGGCCCAGTGGCCGCGCCTGTTCGACGAAACCCTGGCCGCCCTGCGGGCCGAGGCTGAGGGCGAGAGCCTGACCCTGTCCGAGGGCCTGAACCGCCTGTCTGACCCCGATGAAGCCCGGCGCGAGGCGGCGGGCAAGGCCCTTTCGGCGGCCTTTGCCGACAGGGCCCAGACCATGGCCATGGTGCTGAACACGGTCGCGGCTGACAAGGCGCTGGAAGACAAGTGGCGCGGCTTTGCCCGTCCCGCCGACAGCCGCCACCTGGCCAATGAGGTCGATGGAGCCAGCGTCGACGCCATGGCCGAAGCCGTGGCCGAGGCCTATCCGCGTATCTCGCATCGCTATTATGCGCTCAAGGCGGCGGCCATGGGCAAGACCCGGCTGGCGCACTGGGACCGCAACGCCCCGATCGAAAAGGCGCGCGGCAAGACCTACAGCTGGGCCGAGGCCAGGTCCCAGGTCCTGGCCAGCTTCAGCGATCTGGGCGGCGACTTTGCCGAGCGCGCCGGATGGTTCTTTGATCGTCCCTGGATCGACGCCCGCGCCCGGGCCAGCAAGCAGTCGGGGGCCTATGCCCACCCGGTGACGGCGGACCGCCACCCCTATGTCTTCCTGAACTGGATGGGCGAGCGCCGCGACCTGCTGACCCTGGCCCACGAGCTGGGCCACGGGGTGCACCAGACCCTCGCAGCTGGCCAGGGCTCACTGCTGGCCGACACGCCGCTCACCCTGGCCGAGACCGCCTCCATCTTTGCCGAGGGCCTGACCTTTGACCGCCTGCTGGCCGAGGCCACGCCCCAGGACCAGCGCGCCCTGCTGGCGGGCCGGATCGAGGATGGCCTGAATACGGTGGTGCGTCAGATCGCCTTCCATCGCTTCGAGACCCGCTTCCATGACGAGCGCGCGGGGGGCGAGGTGCCGGTCGAGCGTATCCGCGAAATCTGGATGGAGGAGCTTTCAGCCAGCCTGGGTCCGGCCGTGGACCTGAGCGGCTACGAGGACTGGTGGGCCTATGTCAGCCATTTCGTCCATTCGCCCTTCTATGTCTATGCCTATGCCTTCGGCGACCTGTTGGTCGCGGCCCTGATGGAGACGCGGTCCAAGGATCCGGCCGCCTTTACGCCCCTGTACCGCGAGTTGCTGGCTGGCGGTGGATCTCGCACCTATGTCGAGGCCCTGGCCCCGCTGGGACTGGACCCACGTGACCCGGCCTTCTGGACCATTGGCACCCGTCGCCTCGAAAAACTGGTGGATCAGTTTGAAGCCCTGAGCGTGGCGTGACCCTCTGAGGCGCGTTGACAGGGGCAGATCAAGGCTGAAGTCTGGCCTTATGAAAACCCTGGTCCCGACGCTTGCCGCCCTCACGCTTGTTGCCGCCCTACCGGCTCAAACCCAGGCCTTCCAGATGCCTGAAGCGGTGGCCAGTTTTGCGCCCGATCAACGGGCGATGGCTGCGGGCTACAAGGCCCTGACCATCTGCAGCGCCTTGAAAACGGCGCAGGCCGCAGGGGCCAGTCGCACGGTGGCCCATGTCGAGGCCCATGAACTGGTCGGCATTTATCCTGAGCTGGTGCCGATCATCGGCCATCTGCAAGCAGAGGTGTCCGAGACTAGGGTCAGCGTGGCCTGGGACAATCAGGCCCCGCCTCGCGTGGCCCGTCATCGTCCCGGACAGGGATGCGTGATCCAGCCCATGGGTTATGTCGATGGCCCAGCCATGGCACCTGTGTCGCGCCGCGTCTCGGTCCCGGATCTGCCCACCGGTCCCGTCCAGGGTGATGAGGAAGGCCTGAAGGCCGTGATCGAGGCCGCCTTTGCCGAAGCCTATGGTCCGGGCAGCCGCTCGACCGGCGTGGTCATCCTGCAGGATGGGCGGCGGGTCGCCGAGCATTATGCCGAGGGCTTTGGCCCCAATACGCCACAGCGCACCTGGTCTGTGGCCAAGAGTCTGGCGGGTACCCTGATCGGGGCGGCCGTGCATCGCGGCGAGGTCAGGGTCGAGGACCCTGTTGCGATCGCCAACTGGCAGCAGCCAGGCGACCCGCGCGCCGCCATTACCCTTGAAGCCCTGATGCGGATGTCGTCGGGCCTGACCAGCGACACGGCCGGCAACCGCACCGATGCGCTCTACTTTGGGGGCACCAGCGTGGATGAGCAGACGCCGGGCTGGCCCTTACTGCAGCCGGTCGGGACGACCTATCGCTATGCCAACAACGACACGCTTTTGGCCGTCATGGGGATAGCGGCGGGATTCGGTGATCATCCGCCGTCCGCCTTCCTGGACCGCCTGGGCATGATCCATACCTTTGCCGAGACGGACTGGCGCGGAAACTTCATCCTGTCGTCACAGGTCTGGACCACAGCGCGGGATCTGTCGCGGCTGGGGCAGCTTTATTTGAACGACGGCGTCTGGGAGGGAGAGCGCCTGCTGCCTCAGGGCTGGGCCCGGTTTGTGGCAACGCCGTCCGGACCGCAGCCGCCGACCGGAGAATTCGGCTATGGCGCGACCTTCTGGGCCATGAACCGCTCTGAGGGTGTGCCCTCTGATGCCTTTGCCGCCTTCGGCAACCGGGGCCAGTATGTTGTCATTATTCCCAGCCGCCGCATCGTCATCGTACGCCGCGGCGAAGACCCGGCCGGGCAGGGTTTCGACATTGCCGACTTCACCCGCGACCTCTTGGCTCGACTTGATTGAACCCAGGTCTTGAGTGAAGCGCCACGGTCGCTATAAGACACGTCAAAATCTCGACTCTTTTGCGGAAGACCTGATGGCCGACCCTCACGCTGACTATGCCGCCCATGACCATGTGCACGGGCAGATGGAGATCTCGGAACAGGCCAAGACCTGGGCTGTGTTCAAGGTGATCGCCAAGTGGTGCACCTTGGCCATTTCGGTCCTTCTGGTCTTCCTGGTGCTGTGGTTCTGCGCTGGCACCGGCTTCCTGGGTGCCGTCGTCGGTGCCGCCGCCGTGGCGGTGATCGGCGTGGTCAGCCTGCGCGAGAAAAAGGCCGCGGCACACTAGGCCCTGTTCAGTCGAATTAAAGAGCCCGTTGGCCCCAGGTCAGCGGGCTTTTTGCTATGCGCCCACCAGCTTTGCGCTTTGACGGGCGCGTCGCGTTTAGCCTAACCTTGGTTTGCCTGGATCAAGAGGGAGGGATTCGCTTGGCTGTTGCCATTGCCGTAACCCGCGAGCGCCGCGATGGCGAACCGCGCTGTGCCGTCACGCCTGAGACGGTTAAGAAGCTGCTTGCCCTGGGTGCCACGGTGACGGTCGAGGCGGGAACGGGCCTTGGCTCTGCCATCCCCGATGATGACTATGTTCAGGCCGGGGCCGTGGTTACCAAGGATACGCGTACGGCTGTGGAACGAGCCGATGTGGTGCTCAAGGTACGCGGTCCCACCGCCCAGGAAATCAGCGGTTTGAAACCGGGGGCGGTGGTCTTGGCCATGCTGGACGCCCACCGGGAAAAAGACACGGTGGCTGCCCTGGCGGGGGCTGATGTCACCGCCTTTGCCATGGAATTTGTGCCGCGCATCACCCGGGCCCAGGTCATGGACGTCCTGTCCTCCCAGGCCAACCTGGCGGGCTATCGCGCGGTGATCGAGGCAGCCTATGCCTATGGCAAGGGCTTCCCGATGATGATGACCGCAGCGGGCACGGTGGCCGCGGCCAAGGTCTTTGTCATGGGGGTCGGGGTCGCCGGCCTTCAGGCCATCGCCACGGCCCGGCGCCTGGGAGCGGTGGTCACCGCGACCGACGTTCGCCCCGCGACCAAGGAGCAGGTCGAAAGTCTGGGGGCCAGGTTCCTGGCGGTCGAGGATGAAGAGTTCAGAAATGCCCAGACGGCGGGCGGATATGCCAAACCCATGTCCGCCGAATACCAGGCCAAGCAGGCGCTCCTGACCGGCGAACACATCAAGAAGCAGGACATTGTCATTACCACCGCCCTGATCCCCGGACGAGTAGCACCGCGCCTGATCTCGGCCGAACAGGTGGCGACGATGAAGCGCGGATCAGTGATCGTCGACCTGGCCGTCGAATCCGGCGGCAATGTCGAGGGCGCAAGGCCGGGCGAGGTCGTGACCACGGCCAATGGCATTCAGATTGTCGGCCATACCAATCTGCCGGGCCGGATCGCGGCGGATGCCAGCGCGCTCTATGCCCGCAATCTGGTCGCCTTCATTGGTCTTTTGGTTAAGGATGGGACACTTGCCCTCGATCTGGAGGATGAGATCCTGAAAGCGTCGGTTGTGACCCATGGCGGAGCCATCGTGCACGAGGGGATCAAGCCATGAGCCGGGGTCTTCACCGGATGTTGCTTCAGAAGAGAGGGGCCTGAGGCCATGGAACACGTCGATCCCACGGTCTTTCGCCTGGCCATCTTCGTCCTGGCCATCTTTGTCGGCTATTATGTGGTCTGGTCGGTCACGCCTGCCTTGCACACGCCGTTGATGGCGGTGACCAATGCGATTTCCAGCGTCATCATCGTCGGCGGGCTTATTGCCGCAGCGGCCATGAGCGCCGAGGTCAGCGGCTCCAATGCCTGGATCGCCAAGGGGGCCGGGGTGGCCGCCGTGACCCTGGCCAGCGTAAACATTTTTGGGGGCTTTATGGTCACTCGCCGTATGTTGGCCATGTACAAGAAGAAGGTACGTTCCTGATGGACGCGGCCGGGGCTATGCTGGCGCGTCGTCGTGGCTGGCACCCGTCAGTCCTGAGTTGAGTGAACAGTCGCGTGGTTTTCAGTCCCTATCTTTTTGCCTTCTATGTCTCATGGGCTGCTACCGGTTTGGGAGTGGGCCTGTGGCTGTGGAGCTGGGTTCGCGTCAAGGAGCCCATCCGTCGGCTGAGATTTCAGGACTGCGGGGTGGTGCTGGTCTTTGCGGCCGTCATGACCCGGATCGTGATCCAGGCCCAGAGTCCCGGTGTGCTGGACTGGGTCATTCTGATTATGGGACCCCTGTTCATTGCCGCGGCCCTGTGGCGACTGACCCGAACCCAAGGTTTGAAATCCTAGAGTAAAGTAATGAAGACGACCCTTATCTTTTCTGCGGCCCTGACCGCTGCCGTGGCTCTGTCGGCCCCGGTCCTGGCAAAGGCCAAGCCTGAAGTCGGCAACAATCCCTATGGCGGCCTGCACTGGTCCGTCCAGGCCCCGGAAGGTGCCAGTTGGATCGTGCAATGCCGGTTCACGCCGGTGACCATCCGGGGCATTCCACTGAACAGCATCAACCATTCCGGTGCTGGCAACATGGCTGGCCGCCTGCCCGGTGATAACGGCAGCTGCCGCATTACCAAAACCGGGGGCAACGGCGGTGTCGGCGTCGCCGTGGTCAAGAACGGTGAAGCCAGGTCGGCAGGCACCAATGATCCGACCAAGCCTGCGGTCGTCAACGTATTCTGAGTACCGCCACTGACATCTAGACCTCTGGGGGAGGGATTGTGATGAACGCTTCCGTTGCTGCACTGGCCTATCTGGGCGCGGGCGTTCTGTTCATTCTCTCCCTCAGGGGGCTTTCCAGTCCCGAGACCAGCCGCAGGGGCAATACCCTGGGCATGGTCGGCATGGCTCTGGCCATCGGGGTGACCTTGCTGACGCTTGGTACCAGCGGTGCCCTTGATCCCCTGACCCTGGTCCTGATCGCGGGCGGCGTACTGGTCGGCGGCGGGGCGGGTGCGGTTATCGCCAACCGCGTTCCCATGACCGCCATGCCGCAGCTTGTGGCGGCCTTTCACTCCCTTGTCGGCATGGCAGCGTGCCTTGTGGCCGTCGGGGCCGTCTATGCCCCCGATGCCTTTGGGATTGTGACGCCCGAGGGCGGAATCAAGACCCTGTCGCTAATCGAGCTGTCGCTGGGCGTGGCCATCGGGGCCATTACCTTCACTGGTTCGGTCATCGCCTTTGCCAAGCTGAACGGCAATATGAGCGGGGCCCCGATCCTGCTGCCCGCGCGGCATTTGATCAACATCGGCCTGGCCTTGGCCCTCGTCTTCCTGATCGGCATCCTGATCGGCACCGACGGCTCGGCCGTGTGGGCCTTCTGGGGTATTTTTGCCCTCAGTCTCATACTGGGCGCGACCCTGATCATCCCGATCGGCGGGGCGGACATGCCGGTCGTGGTGTCGATGCTGAACTCCTATTCCGGCTGGGCAGCGGCGGCGCTGGGCTTCACGCTGGAGAACATCGCCCTTATCATCACCGGAGCCCTGGTCGGCTCGTCGGGAGCCATCCTCAGCTACATCATGTGCAAGGGCATGAACCGCAGCTTCGTCAGTGTCATCCTCGGTGGCTTTGGCGGGGATGCCGCGGCAGCGGGTAGCGGCGGGGCCGTCGAGACCCGCCCGGTCAAGCAGGGCTCGGCCGAGGATGCCGCCTTCATCATGAAGAATGCCTCCAAGGTCATCATCGTCCCCGGCTATGGCATGGCGGTGGCCCAGGCCCAGCACGCCCTGCGCGAAATGGCCGACAAGTTGAAGGAAGAAGGGGTCGAAGTGAAATACGCTATCCACCCCGTGGCGGGCCGGATGCCCGGCCATATGAACGTCCTGCTGGCCGAGGCCAATGTGCCCTATGACGAGGTGTTCGAGCTGGAGGACATCAACTCCGAGTTCTCAAGCGCCGATGTGGCCTTTGTCATCGGGGCCAATGACGTGACCAATCCGGCGGCCAAGACCGATCCGCAAAGCCCGATCTTTGGCATGCCCATACTGGACGTCGAAAAGTCGGGTACCGTCCTGTTCATCAAGCGCGGCATGGCGGCAGGCTATGCCGGGGTCGAGAATGAGCTCTTCTTCCGCGACAACACCATGATGCTGTTCGCCGATGCCAAGAAGATGGTCGAGGGCATCGTCAAGGCCATCTAGCCCATCGGAGTCATGGACGAGGCTTCAAATCCGGGGCATTGGCATGATTCATGAGTGGCGAAGAGGATTTCACGGCACAGGACGTGGTCATGATGCTGTCCCTTGCTCCGCTGGCTGGCGGCGGCTGGGGCAAGAACATGGCTACAAGCGACCTGGCTGAGCCGACAGATCTGGTCAGCGCCTATCGCCTGATCACGGCCGAAATGGCCGACTGGCGCTCCATCCTCCGCGAGGAAATCTGGACGGCCTATATGGGGGCCCCGTTGCAGGTCGAGGTGACCCTCTCTTCAGGGCCGCGTGTAGAGGTTATCGAGGCTGGCGTGGGCACTTGGGTCACGGTGCCGGCTGGCAGCTGGTCGCGCCTGACGCCGCTGGGCAACTGGACCCTGGCCGGGCGGATCGGCGTGCCCGAAGAACGCCTGGGCTGAGGGCCGGGCGGCCGGTGTCCCCGACGGCAGGTCCAGTGTCAGGGGGCCATCTGCCCGCCATGGGCGTGGCGGGGGGGGGGGGGG
>DLIT01000107.1:951-10757 GCA_002483865.1 Brevundimonas sp. UBA7635 | reverse complement strand
GGCGAAGGTCTTGCGGGCGGGCTTTTGAGCGGTGGTGTGGGCGAAGGCCATGACGTGAACTCCTGAAGCGATTGCCTCTTGCTGATGTTGGTAGGATGAAGCAGCATTGCGTCAGGTTCGGACGTATGTCTGTGGAGAAGTCTGATGCGGCATGACAAGGCCCTGATGGTCATCGATCTGGCACGCGGCATGGCGGCCAGCGCCGAGGGGCTGACGCTGAATGAGATGGCTGGCCAGTTGGGTGTGGGGCGTCGAACGGCCGAACGCCTGCGTGATGCCGTTCTGATGCTGTTCCCCCAGGTGGAAGAGGTGTCCGATCCCCCGACCAAGCGGTGGCGCATCCGGGGCGGGCTCTCGGCTTTTGAGCAGGCCCCGACGGCCCCCGAGATGCTGGAGCTAACCAAGGCGGCGGCGGGGCTTCGCGCCAGTGGCGAGGCTGGGCGGGCGGCGGCCCTTGAAGGGCTGGAGCGCAAGATCAAGGCCGCCATGCGCTCGACCACCCTGAACCGGATGGCTCCGGATCTGGAGGCCTTGGTGCGGGCCGAGACCATCGCCGTCCAGGCGGGCCCCCGTCCGGGCGCGGACGAGGCGGTGTTGACTGCCATTCGTGGGGCCATCCTGGCGGAACAGCCGCTCGGCTTTATCTATTCGCGGCCGGGAGCAGAGGCGCGCAGCCGGATCGTCACCCCCTGTGGCCTGATGTTCGGGCGAGCGAACTATTTAGTGGCCCATGATCCGGCCAGCGACCGCATCCAGACCTTCCGCCTTGACCGGATGAGCAGTGTATCGACAGGCGAGGGCATGGCCCGCCCACCCGCCGATTTCGATCTGGCCGCTTTTGCCAGCCAGTCCTTTGGCATCTATCAGGATGAGATCGAGGACGTGGTCCTGCGCGTCGCCCCCGAAGGAGCAGGTGACGCCCGCGACTGGCGCTGGCACCCGACCCAGACGCTGGAAGATCAACCGGACGGCTCGGTCATCGTGCGGTTCAGGGCCTCCGGTATGCGCGAACTGGCCTGGCACCTGTTCAGCTGGAGCGGCCAGGCCCAGATTCTGCAACCCGAACGGCTGAAGGCCGTCATGGCCGCCGAACTGGAAAAGGCGCGGGCAGCGCTCGGCCCGGCGGTCGGGGGCTGCGGAACCGGCCTGAGCCCTGACCGATTTGTAAGATGACAGGTGGGGGATCTAGCGAGGACAGTCGGCCCCGCTATTCAGATGAGGCTCCGCTTTGAAGAAGACCCTGCCCCTGGTTGCTGGCCTGATCAGCCTTGTCACTCTGGTCGGGGCCTGTGCCGCGACACCTGGGCCCATGCCAAGGCTTCAGGACAATCGCGCCGAGGTGACGCGTCAGGGTGAGCGGGTGCTGATCCGCTACAGCCTGGATCGGGATGCTGCGGCCTGGGTCTTTACCGATTCGGCCCTGACCAGAGAGCAGCGCCAGCCGTGGCGAGCGCAGCAGTGGCGGGTACTGACGCCCGGCGTGGTGTTGGATCGCGCAGGTTTTTACGACGTCCTGAAAACCCGGGACGGATCTCCGGTGCCGCGCACGGTCGAGATCGAGGCGCGGCCACGGTCTGTTGATCTGGAGGCCGAATACCCGACCCTGGCCTTTTCCAATGGAGCGATCGCCCTGCCGACACGCCAGGCTAATTTGTTCCCGGTCGAAAGCCTGGCCGAGGTGGCGGCCCTGCCGTCAGACCTGAACGGCGTGTCCATTCCCACGCCGCCGATCGAGGTGGTCTGGCGTGATGAGGCCGGACCGGTCCTCTATGCCGGGCAGAGGTGGCCCCGGCTGATCACCCGAATGGAGCGGTCCTATGTCCTGATGGGTCAGGTGGATGTGACCGAAGGCGAAGGGCTGACGGCAGTCATTGACCCCGCCCTGCCGCAATGGATGGCCTCCACCCTGGCCGAGGCCGCGCCCGCGACGGGCCGATGGTATCGCCACAGGTTGGGCTCAGCCGCAGCCGGAGCAGAAAAGCCGGTCCTGATGGCGGCGTGGAATGGGCCGACCGACCGGATGACCAGCATGGGCGGCAGCGTCCTGCCTGGCTTGATCGTGATGAATTTCGAAGGCTGCGGCATTGTCGAGCCGAACGATGAGATCCGCGAACGGGCCCTGTGGTTCATCGCCCATGAGGCCGCGCACTTCTGGCTGGGCCAGACGGTCGGTTATGAATATGCCCGCGACGCCTGGATCACCGAGGGCGGTGCCGATCTGCTCGCCGTGCGGGCCCTGAAGGCGCGCGACCCGGCCTATGATGACCGCACCGAGTTGCAGCGCGAGGTTGATGACTGTGTGAAGCTGGCGCGCCAGCCCGTGGTCTCCGCCGGTGAGCGGGGTGAGCACCGTGCGTATTACGCCTGTGGAGCCGTCTTCAGCCTGGCCGCAGAGGGCGCACAGAGAAACCGGGACAGCGGCGATTTCGCTGACTTCATCCGCCGTTTGATCGATCAAAACCGCGAGGATGGCATCCTGACCCGGGAGGAATGGCTGGCTGAACTGGTGACCGTTTCGGGTGATGCGGGTGTCACAGTTCCGATTGATCGCCTGTTGGACGACGGCGCGTCGGACCCGGCCACGCTCGTGGCCGACCTGTTCAGCCGAACTCGGGTGGCCTTCCAGATGCGCGATGGTCGGATCGTGCTGACAGACTAGGCAAAGGGGTAGGGACTGACCGATTTTGACCAGTCGTCCACCACCAGGGCGCGGCCCACGGGCGGAGCCGCGCGCTCGGCACAGGGGTGGCGCTCGCACAGGCGGCAGGCGGGGCCGATCGGCGTAACCTCGGGCTTTTGCAGGTCCAGCCCCCGCGCATAGATCAGACGATGGGCGTGCTTCAACTCGCAGCCCAGGCCAATGGCCAGGTCGTGACCTTCGGTAAAGGCGTCCTGCCCCTGGCGATCGACGGTGCGGGCCAGGGTGAACCAGCGACCGCCATCGGGAGTCTCGATGATCTGGGTGACAATGCGGCCCGGCGTGCGAAACGCCGAGTGTAGCCGCCAGCGGGGGCAGGCCCCACCAAAGCGCGAAAAGGGAAAGGCCCCGGAAGCATAACGCTTGGAAACATTGCCTGCCTGATCCACCCGCATCAGGAAGAAGGGCACGCCGCGCGCGGTGGGTCGTGACAGGGTGGTCAGGCGGTGGGCCACCTGTTCAAATCCTACGCCGAACCGGGCCTGCAGCCGAGCCAGATCATAGCCTGTCTCTTCGGCCGTGCGCTGGAACGCGCCATAGGGCATCAGGGTAGCGGCGGCCAGGCTATTGGTCAGCGAGGCCTTTAGCAGGTTGCGGGTCGCCTGGTCCGGCGCACGGGCGGCATCGGTCAGGGCCTGAAGCTGCGAACCGTGCTCGACCAGGGCCAACTGGCAGGCGATGGCAAAGGCCCGAGATGACGGCCCCAGGGTGTCAGACAGAAGCAGCCGTCCCCGGTGCGGGTCGAACCGGCGCGTCCATTCCACCATGACCTCGGCGGGCAGGGTGCGGACCGTCAGGCCGTGACTGGAGGCCAGACGGGCGCGGGCCAGACTTTCAAAACTGTCGTTGGATGACGGGGTCTCGGCCTTCAATGATGCGCTCAGAGCCTCGCCCAGGGCGTCCAGCTCCGGTTCGTGGTTCTGGCGCGACTGGATGTATTCGCGCACCCATTCGGTAGGGCTGTCGGTCGGAGCCGCGCCGCCCGCCACCTCGGCCTCGACCCGGTCGCGCACCCGGCGGTCGGAAAAGGCGCGATAGAGGCGCAAGATGGCATCGGCAGCGGCCGGCTGGTCCTCGGCCAGCTGGATGATCTCGTGCCGGGGGACGCTGAGGCCGTGGAACAGGGGATCGGCAAAGGCTTCGGACAGCTCGGCCTCGGCATCTGTGCCGCCCGACTGGCCCAGGTTGCGCAGATCCACGTCATAGGTCTCGGCCAGGCGCAGCAGCAGCTGGGCCGAGACCGGGCGCTGGTTCCGCTCGATGTGGTTCAGATAGGAGGGCGAAACCCCCAGGTCTGCCGCCATGGCCGTCTGCGACAGGTCCAGCGAGCGCCGCAGCCGCTTCAGCCGACCACCAAGAAAGAGTTTCCGATCCGCCGTGCTCATGCCGGGATCATGTCATGATGTGACAGAATATCAATAGTCATTATGTGACTGTTTGACCTTAATGGCTCGCTCGATGCTGTGTCTTTTGTGACCTGCGCGTGTTTCCCTGATGAGTGACAGCGGGCCCTCCCGCGCTCCTGAAGCCGAGACACGACATGACGACATTTGCTGACCTGGTTCCCGCGCCAAACGGCCGCTTCGATGGCATCGAGCGCCCCTATACGCCCGAGGACGTTCTGCGTCTGCGCGGCTCTGTGCCGATCACCCACACCCTGGCCGAGCGTGGTGCCAGCCGTCTGTGGGAGCTGCTGCATTCGGAGCCCTATATCAATGCTCTGGGCGCGGTCACCGGCAACCAGGCCATGCAGATGGTCCGGGCGGGCCTGAAGGCCATCTATCTGTCGGGCTGGCAGGTCGCCGCCGATGCCAACACCGCCTCGGCCATGTATCCGGACCAGTCGCTGTATCCGGCCAATGCCGCGCCGGAACTGTGCCGCCGCATCAACCGCACCCTGCAACGCGCCGACCAGATCGAGCACGCCGAAGGCGGTGCCAAGCGCGACTGGTTCGCCCCGATCGTCGCCGACGCCGAGGCCGGTTTCGGTGGCCCGCTGAACAGCTTTGAAATCATGAAAGCCTTCATCGAGGCCGGTGCCGCTGGCGTCCACTTCGAGGATCAGCTGGCGTCTGAGAAGAAGTGCGGCCACCTGGGCGGCAAGGTTTTGATCCCGACCCAGGCGCACGAGCGAAACCTGATCGCCGCCCGGCTGGCCGCTGACGTATGCGGCACCCCGACCCTGACGGTCGCCCGCACCGATGCGGAATCGGCCCAGCTGATTACTTCGGATGTGGATGAGCGCGACCACCCCTTCATTGACCGCGATAACCGCACGCCGGAAGGCTTCTTCCGCCTAAAGGAAGACACCGGGCTTGATCACTGCATCGCGCGTGGCCTGTCCTATGCGAAATATGCTGACCTGCTGTGGTGGGAAACTTCGCACCCCGATCTGGACGATGCCAAGCGCTTTGCTGAAGCGGTCCAGAAAGAGCATCCGGGGAAGCTGATGGCCTATAACTGCTCACCGTCCTTCAACTGGGAAGCCAAGCTGGACAAGGAAACCATCGCCAAGTTCCAGCGCGAGCTGGGAGCCATGGGTTACAAGTTCCAGTTCGTGACCCTGGCTGGCTTCCACAGCCTGAACAATGGCATGTTCGAACTGGCCTCTGGCTACCGCGATCGCGGCATGGCGGCCTACTCGGAGCTTCAACAGCGCGAGTTCGCTAATGAGGCTTCCGGCTATACCGCTACCCGTCACCAGCGCGAAGTCGGCACCGGCTATTTCGATGACGTCGCCACCGTCATCTCACAGGGCCAGTCGTCCACGACGGCCCTGAAGGACTCGACCGAAACGGCCCAGTTCCACGCCGCTTGATGCCCCTGTGCTGGGGCTACCTCAGGCCCTGCATGTCCTGACAAGGAGAGACTTTGATGACTACGCTGAACACGCCACGGACCATCATCGACTATTGTCTGGCCCCGCTCGAACTGGACGAGGGGACCCAGGCCACGCAGGAGGTCCGCCGCCGTCTTGAACACGTCATCAAGACCTTTCAGGCCAAGGCCAACAAGCCGCTCAGCGTAGACTTCTCGTCGATGCCCTCTCAGGTGATCAACGAAGCCGCCCACGGCTATGAGTAGACTAAGGGCCCGGAGCTTTGCTTCGGGCCTTTTTTCTTCCCCAGGGGCAAGGCAGTGGGAAACAGTCATGAAACCTGGCTAAGCTGTCGGGACCTGCCCTGACCGCTTCGGATCGGGCTGGTAATGACCCAGAGAGACAGCCTGCCTGATGGCCTACGAACAGCCTTCCCCTGTAGCCCCCACGGCAACCTCGCGGATGTGGACCGCCGGAGCCAGCGGTGGGGTCGCGATCCTGGTGATGCTGGTGCTGGCGGTGATGCGCCCGGAACTGGCGGGGTGGCTGATCCTGGGGGCCATGGCCGTGGCCTTTTCGACCTGGATGGTCAATCGCAAGCCGGTTCCAGTTGAAGATGTCGCGATCCGTGAAGGTCTGCCGCCAGTCGCACCGGCGCAGGAAAGTGAACTGTTGGTCTCGGTGTTCGAGGCCCTGGACGATCCCTTGCTGATTATCGATGGCGGCGAGATTGACGACATCGCCGGACGCCGTATCCGCTTCGCCAATGCCGCCGCGCGCAATCTCTATCGTCTTGCAGACACCGGTAGCGGGCTTCTGGTTTCGGTAATTCGGGATCCCAAGGTGCTGGAAGCGGTGGACGAGGCCCTGTTCGGCAACTTCAGCAGCACAGTCACCTTTACCGGCGGGGGGACCCAGGAGCGTCACTGGCGCGCCTTTATCCGGCCTTTGAACTCCCACGCTGAGGACCAGCCTGCCTTTGGCACCCGCGCCCTGCTGGCTCTGCGCGATGAGACCGACTCACGGCGCATGGAGATGATGCGCGTCGACTTCCTGGCCAATGCCAGTCATGAGTTGAGAACGCCCCTGGCCTCACTGTCGGGCTTCATCGAGACCCTTCGCGGCCATGCCAAGGATGACCCCAAGGCACGCGACAAGTTTCTGGACATCATGGCGATCCAGGCCGACCGCATGGGGCGGCTGGTGGCGGACCTGTTGTCACTCAGTCGCATTGAGCTGAACGAACATATTGCGCCGCTCGGCCGGGTCGATCTGGCGCGCGCCGCATCGGACGTGGTGGATGCCATCAGCGTGATCGCCCATGACCGCCAGGTCAGCATCAAGGCGGACCTGGGTTTGGGTGGGGCTACCATTACGGCTGATCGTGACGAGACCCTGCAGGTGATCCAGAACCTGGTCGATAATGCCCTGAAATACTCCAGTGCTGGCAGTGTCGTCGAACTGACCATCGAGCGCGACCGCACCCTGGACGAGGCCGTGGCTCCGCGCATGGTCGATGGCAATCGCCTGTCGCTGGTGACGCCGGATCGCGAAGCGGGCCAGCGCTATGCCGTTGTCACGGTGCGAGACCATGGCCCCGGCATGGCACGTGAGCATCTGCCGCGCCTGACCGAGCGTTTTTACCGCGTCGAGGGCCAAAAGAGCGGCGAACGACAAGGCACGGGCCTGGGCCTGGCCATTGTCCGCCACATTATCATCCGTCACCGGGGCGGATTATCTGTGGACAGTGCCCTGGGGCAGGGTGCCATTTTTGCAGCCTATTTTCCGATAGCACCGGCGCGGGATGCCCATCTCGACTGATCAAGGCCGCGGTGAGGGCTGGGCCAGACCGGCCCCGAGTCCCAGCAGGGGACCTTGGCCGTAACAGAACTGTCATCCAGGCGTCTTATTCTGCTCGCCAATTTTCGGCAGGGTTCTGACGCAAAGTGCCATCAGGTGGCACGGCGTTGATTCACCTGTGCGCGGACCCGGATGCTCTGGATATTCCTGTTACTGTTGATTGGCTTCTGCGGTCTGGCCTACACGGCGGGACGCAGTCTTGCCGTGCGCCGTTCGCGTGGCCAGCGCGCGCACTCACGTCCGCGTCAGCATGGCTTCTATGCCCTGATCTGGGTGGGCGTGCCGTCACTGTTGGTGCTGATCGGTGCCTCCATCCTGTCCGGCCCGATCGAGCATCAGATGCTGGCCGCCGGTGCGCCCGAGGCGGTGTCCCAGCTGGAGCCCTTTCGTCGTGAGGCCTTCTTCTCTGATGCGCGCCGTATCGGTGCCGGCCTGGAAGCCCAGCAGATCTGGCCTGCGCCCTTGGCCGAAGAGCTGCCTGCCGAAGGGCGGCGCGCCCGCCAGATTTCAAGCACACTGGACTGGGGCGGCGGCATTGCTGCCATCCTGGCCGCTATCCTGGGCGGTGTCCTTGTCCTGACGCGCATCCGGCCCGACCTACGCGCTCGCAACAAGGTCGAGGGCTGGATCAGTTTTGTCCTGTTCGCCTGTTCAGTCGTGGCGGTGCTGACGACCCTGGGCATCATTCTGTCCCTGGTGTGGGATTCACTGCGGTTCTTCTCGACAGTCCCGGTGACCGAGTTTCTGTTCGGCACCAAGTGGAGCCCGCAGATGGCGATCCGCGCCGACCAGGTGGGATCGTCCGGTGCATTTGGGGCGGTGCCGCTGTTTGCCGGTACCTTCCTGATCATGGCCATCGCCATGACGGTCGCCGGACCGATCGGCCTGTTCTCGGCCATCTATCTGTCTGAATATTCGGGCCGCAAGACCCGCGCCATCGTCAAGCCCCTGCTTGAGGTGCTGGCTGGCGTGCCGACCGTGGTTTACGGCTTCTTCGCCGCCCTGACAGTCGGGCCGGCCTTCCGCGTCTTCTTCAACACCATTGGCTCCTGGTTTGTCGGGGGGCCGCTGGATGGCCTGGGTCAGTATCTGATGCTGGTCCAGAATCAGATGGCCCTGGTGGCTGGTGCGGTCATGGGCATCATGCTGATCCCCTTCGTCAGCTCGCTATCGGACGATATCCTGAACGCTGTGCCCCAGTCGTTGCGTGACGGTTCCTATGCGATGGGGGCTACCAAGTCCGAGACCGTGCGCAAGGTGTTGCTGCCCGCAGCCCTGCCAGGGATTGCCGGAGCCTTTCTGCTGGCGGTTTCGCGCGCCATTGGCGAGACCATGATCGTGACCATGGCCGCCGGTCTGGCCGCCAGGCTGACGCTCAACCCCCTGGAGACGGTGACCACGGTGACGGTCCAGATCGTGACCCTGCTGACCGGGGATCAGGAGTTCAACAGCCCCAAGACTCTGGCCGCTTTCGGGCTTGGCCTCACTCTCTTCGTCGTGACCCTGCTGCTGAACATTGTCGCCATGCGCATCGTCCAAACCTATCGTGAACAATATGACTGACGCGCCCGTGAACACCATCACCGCGCCGGCTCAGAGTGCGCGGACCCAGAAGCTGCAGGCGCGGCTGCGGACCCGCTATGCCCGCGAAACCCGCTTCAAGTGGTATGGCCGCGCGGCCATCGCCTTTGCCCTGACCTTCCTGGTGGTGCTGTTGGCCAGCATCGTCATGCAGGGCCGGACGGCGTTCTACAGCCACAGCTTTACCCTGCCGGTCTATATGGACCCGGCCCAGATCGACGCGACCTATCCTCAAGGGGCCAACTTCGAGCTTATCGTGGCGCAGCAGCAACTGCGGCGTTTGGGCGAGCAGGATGACGCTGACGGCACCAAGGCCGCCCAGATGCGGGCCCTGTTCTCGTCCGAGATCAAGTTCAAGGCTGCCGAACGCCTCACGCGCCAGCCGAGCCTGCTGGGACAGACCGTCACCATGACGGCACCGATGTCGGACATCGCCGACCTCTATCTGAAGGGCAAGATTGATCGCTCGATCCCGCAGGATCAGCGTCAGGTCTCCAACCAGCAGATGGACTGGCTGGACCAGATGAAGGAGTCCGGCTCGGTTCGGGCGCACTTCAGTAGCGCCCTGTTCACGAAGGGGGATTCCACCCAGCCTGAACTGGCCGGCGTCCTGGGTGCCGTGGTCGGCTCGGCCCTGATGCTGATGGTCACGGCCCTGATCGCCATTCCGGTCGGCGTGGCCGCCGCCGTCTGGCTGGAGGAATATTCGCCCCGCAACCGTATTACCGCGATCATCGAGGTCAACATCAACAACCTGGCGGCTGTCCCGTCGATTGTTTATGGCCTGCTCGGTCTGGCTCTATTCATCAACTGGATGCATCTGCCGAGGGCCAGCCCGCTGGTTGGCGG